>NZ_JAQNDK010000005.1:1242500-1536810 GCF_028368935.1 Sorangium aterium
CCTGGGACGTTCTGTCTCCGGCGCGCTGTGCACGCCGGCGACAGAACGCCGATCGGGCTCAGACGTCAGCCCTCGCCACGCCGCCCGGCGAGCACCCTCGCCGGGAGCTTACGGTTCGTCAGGACGGCTTCGTTGGGAGCAGGCTCAGATCAGCCCTCGCCACGCTGCCCGACGGCCATTTTCGCCGGGGGCCTACGGTTCGTCAGGACGGCTTCGTTGCGGCGGCGTCGGGATGTATGTGCCGCGAGGGCCGTCAGTGCGGGCGCTCGGTGGCTCGCCTCGGGCCGTAGCTGCGCAGGAGGATGAGGCCCGCGAGGACGGACAGGGCGGCGATCTGGAGAGCGAACGGGATCTTTTGCACCCATTCCTCCTCGTCGATCCCGATCGTGGCCAGGAAGAGGCCGAGCAGGCCGCCCATGGCTTCGCCGGCGCGGCTCACGGATGTCGCTGGGCCGCTGGCGACCGCCTCGTGGGAGAGCGCGTGCAAGAGGAGGCCCGCCACCGCGGAGAGCAACCAGGGCTCGATCGCCTCGAAGTGCTCCACGTCGACAAGCCGCGTCGCGAAGGCGCCAACCACCGTGGCGAGCGCAATGCCCGCGAGCGCAGCGCTCATGGCGCGCTTGCCGCCTGCATCGGCTCTCACCTCGAGGACCTGAATGGCCACCACCATGGCGAGCGGCACCGTGTGCGCAGCGATCACGAGCACGACAGGGAGCGAGAGCTGTCCAACGCGTGAGAGCGACGCCACTGCCGCGCCCTCGCCGAACTGGTGCGCGAGCACCGCGGCATACCCCATCGCGAGCGCCGTCGTCGGCGTCTGGTGACCCCCAGCGTCCCCGAGCACGAGGCGCTCCAGCACCGCCGGCGCGAGGAAGCCAGCCACCGCGGCGAACAACGCGAGCCAGCCGATCTCGCCGATCGCCTCCGGGAGCAGATGAAGCAGCGCGATCGACGCCGCACCGACGAGGGCGAACGTCCGCAACGCAGACATCGCGCCCTCACTCCGGTGACGGAACACCGCCGCAATGCCGCCCAGCACGACGGCCAACGCGAGGAGCGAGACGCCGAACGCCAGCGACACAGGCGCCCTCCTAGCACGGATCCGGCTCGAACCGGTGATGAGCCGAACGCTCTGTGGGGTGCGCTACGAACGTGGGGGGGTGTGCCGTTCCGTGCGTAGGATCAGGTCGCCCACGAGGGCAGTCCAGCCGGTCTGGTGTGAGGCACCGAGCCCAGCGCCGGTGTCGCCGTGGAAGTACTCGAAGAAGAACAGGCGATCTCGGAATCGAGGATCACGCTGGAAGAGGGGGTGCTCGCCGTAGACAGGGCGGCGCCCCTCGCGGTCACGCTCGAAGATCGCGATCAGCCGGCGCGCGATCTCGTGCGCTCCGTCGCGGAGCGTGCGAGGGCCGTGGCCGCCGAGCGACGGGATCGTGAGCACGTCCCCGAAGCCGTGGTCGAGCCGGAGGAGCGAGCGGTAGAGCAAATAGCCGAGCGGGAACCAGATCGGGCCGCGCCAGTTGGAGTTGCCGCCCTTCATGCGCGTGATCGACTCGCCCGGCTCGTAGTCGACCTTGTACTGCGCATCGCAGGGCTCGAGCCCGAGCGAGACGGGCGCGGCCGCGTGCTCCTTGGAGAGCGAGCGCGGGCCGAACGGCGAGAGGAACTTGTCCTCGTCGAACAGGTGCGCGAGCACCCGCTCGAGGCGCCCCGGCGGCATGGCGGAGAGCACCTGGCGGCCGTCTGGACGTACGGTGATCGCCTCGGCCAGGGCGGGGTTTCTGCCGAGGAACCACTCGGTCCGGCGCCGGAAGTTCGCGAGCTTGCCGTAGATCTCCGGTGTGATGACGTGCACCGCGCAGAGCGGGATGAGGCCGACGGCCGATCGGATCTTGACGTGCCGCGGCTTCCCTCCGGCAAAGAGGATGTCGAAGTAGAAGCCGTCCTCCTCGGACCAGAGCGGCAGCCGGCCGTCCGCCGTGTGGTGGAGCGCGTGCGCGATCCGCAGGAAGTGCTCGAAGAACTTGCTGGCGAGATCCTCGTACGCGGAGTTGTCGAGCGCGAGCTCCAGCGCGATGCGCATGAGGTCGAGGCAGTACATCGCCATCCACGCCGTGGCGTCCGCCTGCTCCAGGCGCATCCCAGGGGCGAGCCGCTCGCTGCGATCGAAGAGCGAGATGTTGTCGAGGCCGAGGAACCCGCCCTCGAAGACGTTGTGCCCCTCGGCGTCGCGCTTGTTGACCCACCAGGCGAAGTTGATGAGGAGCTTGTGGAACACCCGCTCCAGGAACACCCGATCGCCCTCGCCCCGCTGCTTCCGCTCGATCTTGTAGATCTGGTAGGTCGCCCAG
Organism: Sorangium aterium; assembly: GCF_028368935.1. NCBI lineage: Bacteria > Pseudomonadati > Myxococcota > Polyangiales > Polyangiaceae > Sorangium > Sorangium atrum. The sequence continues at coordinate 1,244,852 of NZ_JAQNDK010000005.1, forward strand.
GCATGCACGGGGGGGTTCAGATCCGAGAACTCCCACTCGTAGGCAGGCAGCTGCCCGTTCGGGTGCTGGTACCACTCCTTGACCATCATCTTCAGCTGGGCCTTCGCGAGATCGATGTCGAGCGAGGCCAGCGCGACCGCGTGGAAGGCGAGATCCCAGGCCGCGAACCAGGGGTACTCCCACGCGTCGGGCATCGAGAGGACATCGGCGACGGAGACGTGCCGCCAGTGGGCGTTTCGGCCGCTCAACCGCTCGGGCGGCGGCGCGTACGCGTCGCCGCGGAGCCAGGTGTCGACGTCGTAGTGGTAGAACTGCATCGTCCAGAACAGCCCCGCCGCTGCCTGACGCTGGATCGCGCGGCGATCGTCGGACAGGGCAGGGCCCTGGACGGCGAGATAGTACTCGTCCGCTTCCCTGCGCCGCGCTTCGAGGAGCTCGTCCGCGCCGTCGAAGGGGCACTCCACCGGCTCGGGCGCGAGCCGGAGCAGGATCCGCCGGCTCTCGCCGGCCGGCACCTCGAGGCGATGCCAGCTCGCCGCCTTCGTGCCGCGGCGCTCGGCGTTCACCCGCGCCTCGTCGCCGTGGACGACCCGGTGATGGAACGCGTCCTTGACGTACGGTGTCCGCGAAGGGGCGCCATAGAGCCGCTCGCGGTTCGTCTCGTTGTTGGTGAAGAGCAGCTCCGGGCTGCCCTCGATGTACAGGTGATGCGCGCCGTGCTCGGGGTGCGCCGCGCGCAGCATCACATGGCCGGGGTCGGTCTCCATGGCCCGGATCTCCGGGACCGGACCCGGAGGCTCGCTCCAGGACCACGTGTTGCGGAACCAGAGGTGCGGGAGCACGTGGATCGGCGCGGCCTCCGGGCCGCGGTTCACCACGGTGATGACCATCAGGATGTCGCTCGGGCTCCGCTTCGCGTACTCGACGAAGACGTCGAAGTAACGATCCCCGTCGAAGGCGCCGAGATCGGGGAGATCGACCTCACCCTCCGAGAGGCCGCGGTCGCGCGCGGCGGCGACGAGCGCCTCGTAGGGGAACGGCCGCTGCGGGTACCGGTAGAGGTAACGCAGGTAGCTGGAGGTCGGCGTCGCGTCTTCGTAGTAGTAGATCTCCTTGACGTCCTCGCCGTGGTTGCCCTCCGGCCCGGTCAGGCCGAAGGCCCGCTCCTTCAGGATCGGATCCCGCTCGTTCCAGACGGCGACGGCGAGACACAAGATCTGGTGTCGGTCGCAGATGCCGCCGAGCCCGTCCTCGTTCCAGCGATAGGCGCGGCTCCGGGCATGGTCGTGAGGGAAGTGCGCCCACGCGTCCCCGTTCGCGCTGTAGTCCTCGCGCACCGTCCCCCAGGCCCGCTCGGAGAGGTAGGGGCCCCAGTGCTTCCAGCGCAGGAGGCGCTCGCGCTCTTCCTCGAGGCGGCGGTGCTCAGCGGTCGGCGCAGCGCGGACGGTCCTCGTCATGCGCGCCACGCTAGGCGACGAAGGCCGAGGCGTCGAGCCCGCGGCCGGCGCGCGGTGAGCTGGAGCGCTGGAGCGCTGGAGCGGGCGCTACTCGGTGCGCTTGATGATGTGGAAGCCGAACGGCGTCTCGACGATCTCGCTCACCTCGCCGATCTTCAACGCGAAGGCGGCGTCGGAGAAGCCCTTCACCATCATGCCGCGCTCGAACACCCCGAGATCCCCGCCGCGCTCGGCGGCGCCCGGCTCGTCGCTGTACTCCGCGACCACCTCCTCGAAGCTCGCCCCGCCGCGGATCTTGAGGAGCGCCTCCTGCGCGCGCGCGTGCGCCTCGGCGCGCGTACGGCGGAGGCCCTCGGGCTTGCTCTTCGAGCCCTCGTGCATGACGAGGAGATGCCGCGCGCCGATCTGCTTGGGCTGACTCGCGATCACGGCGCGCTCCCGCTCGATCGCGGCGTCCTCCTCGGCTGCCCGGATCGGCGCGGAGACCGCGAGGCCGCCGCCGACCCAGGAGGGCGAGGTGGCGAGCGTCCCGCAGGCGGTCGCGCAGAGGAGCGCGAGGGGAGAGCACGCCGAGAGCGCGTGGACCAGCACGGCGCGGAGAGGAGGGCTACGCATCGGCGCGGAGACTGCCGCGGGAGGGGTGCGCCCGCAACCCTCGCGTCCGCGCGCGTCGCTCAGCGGAGCACCATCACCGGGACGAAGGCCCACCCGCCGGCGGCCACGCTCACCCGGGCGCGCCGCGACTCGCCGCGGACGCCGACGACCACGTCGTGCGTGCCCGCGCGGACGCGGGTCCGCGCGATCGCGATGCGCGCGGGGAGCGTCGACCATCCGCGCGTGTCCGGCGTGTCGAGCGCGGTCAGCGTCGCGCTCGTCAGCAGGCCGACGAGCAGGCCCAGCGGCCCGGAGTCCTCCGCAGCAGCCTCGGTGGCGCCCTGCGCGGCCTCGCCGGCCGCGATGCGGGCGAGGGTCCTCGTGATGGCCGACAGGATGACGGTCCCCTCGTTCTTCTTCCAGGCCGCGCGCACCTGCGCCTCGACGTCGAGCGCCTGCTCCATCGGCTGCGAGCGCCCATCCAGCTTCAGCGTCGGAATCGAATAGCCGCCCTTGCCGCGCGCGAGCGTCGGGTAGTTGACCCAGGTCACGAGCCCCTTCGCCGCGAGCTCGCTCGCCCGCGCGCGATCCGTCGGGCTGAGGTCGTTGGCGACGAGCGTGAGCGCGAGGCCGATCGGGAGGCGCTGCGGCACCTTCTGCGGGACGCGCCCGAACCCGACGACGACGATGAGCTCGGCCTCGCCGGTCTCGTCGAGGGGCGGCGGCGGGGCCTCACCCTCGATCAACGCGGCGATGCGGGGCGATCTCGGCTCGCCGCGCGTGAGCGCGCGGAGCGGGCGGCGGAGCGACGGATACGACCCGTGGCGGAGGGCGTCGTCGTAGTGGAGGAGCGCCTCGTCAGTCTGGCTGCTCTTCTCGAAGGCGAGGCCGGCGAGGTAGCTGCCGAGGCCGAGGAGCGCCGTCTCGCCCTCGTGATCGCGCAGGTATCTCTGCATGACCGCGAGGCGGCGAGCCTCGACCCTGGCCCCGCTGAGGTCGCGCTGGGCCAGGTAGTTCATCATGTTGATCGTGTTGATGAGCAGCTTCTCGTAGGCGGGCGCCTTGTACGGGCCCACGTCGTCCGAGAAGAGGTATTTGCCGAGATCGTGGGCGGCCCCGCGGGACATGTCGAGCAGGTCGATCGACTTGTCCGCGGCGCCGAGATCGCGCGCGGACAGCCGGTAGCTGTCCATGCTGAGGAGGATGTTGCCGCGGTCGAGCAGGAGGAGCGCGTTGTCGCCCCGGAGCGCCGGGAGCTGGGCCGCGGTCTCGACCTCGAGCTGCTCGTTCAGCGCGGCCACCGCCTCGGCGGGAGCGCCGCGATCGAGCGCCTGGAGCGCGGTGCGCACGCGATCTTCATGTCCGCCGCAGGCGGCCTGCCAGAGGCCGAGGAGCAGCGCGAGAGGAGCCAGGGCCGCACGCTTGCGCCCCGCGAGGCCCGCGTGCCGCCGGCGCATCACTCCTGGATGAGCGCCTTGGTGAAGGCCGCCCTGTTCTGCCAGGCCACCGCGCTCGTGGCGACCTCGATGAGCTGCATGAACATGAAGTACTGGACGCGGCGCTCGTCCTCGGTGCGCTCATCGGCGGTGAAGACCTTGCCGGTGAGGTAGTACTTCGCGCCGAGCTGGCGGTTGTACTCGGCGATGTGGCTCGGATCGAACCCGCCGCCGTGCTGCTTCTCGACCTCCGCGACCATCTGCTGCTGGCGCTCGACGCTGACCACGGTGACGAGGCTCGCCTGAGCCAGGTACGTCTCGACATCGGAGAGGAGCGCCTGAAGCTGGCTGTCGATGTGCTCGCTCGTCTGGTTCGACAGCGGATAGATGGCGAGCGTGGGCCGCGAGCCGTCGTGCGCCCACGCCTTGGCCACCGGAGAGGCCATCAGCGACGTCAGGTTCTCGTGGAGGAGCTGCTCGATGTCGCGCCTGTCGATCCCCGTGCTCATCGCCGCGTCGTCGAGCCCCTCGACCTGATTGCCGCGCACGTAGGTGGGGCCGCAGCCGATGGAAAGCGCGGCGAGCGTGAGCGCCGCGAGCAGCGCGGCCGGACGGATGATGGGCGAAATGGGCATGGACACTCCGCAGGGCAGGACGCCCGCATCCTAGCAGGCGAGGTGTGCGCTGGAGCTTCGATCAGGCGGAAATCGTGCTCTGCGACGCCGCGCGCGCGCCGCGTGCACGCCGCGCGCGGCATGTCAGCAGCGCCGACGTCCTGGCTCGCCTCAGCGCGAGCAGCGCGAGCAGCGCGAGCAGCGCGCGCGCCGCTGGGGCCCCGCTGTCGTCGCCGACGACGGGGCCGTACGCGCACGAGAGCCAGCGCTCGTCGAGCGGCCGGCGCGAGGGCAAGCGCTCCGCGGAGTCCGACGCCGTCGCCCACCAGGGCGGGTCGTAGTCGCCGACGTCAGCGGCGCGCCTCGCCTCGGTGACGATCCAGTCGCGATGGGCGATCAGCCCACCATAGATGGGGTCGGCGCAGCCGGCTGGCCCGCGCGACGTCACGCCGATGATCCGCCCCGCCACGTCGAGCGCTGGTCCGCCCGAGTCGCCGCTGCAGATGCCGTTCTCGCCGCGCCACTCGCCTCCTGTGACGCGCTCCTGCGTTCCACACCCGTACCCCACGCACTCGACGTGGAGCCCATCGCGGCGCCTGCGGACGCCGCCGCCGCGCGATCTGCCCTCCGTGTCGCCGAAGCCCACCGCCGAGTAGACCTCGCTCTCCTCGGGCGGCCGCTCAAGGCGAGGCGCGAGCGGCGTGACCTCGCTGCCGCCGAGCGGGGAAGACAGCACGACGAGCGCGATGTCGCGCCCGCAGACGGCGTTGCCGTCGGGCGGGCTGAGCAGCGCGCGCGCGCCGATCCACGGCGTGTCCGCAGCCCACAGGGCCCCGCCGAGCGTGGCGTAGACCTGCGAGGCATCGACCGGCTCACCGAACGTCGCCGTCTTGCAGGCAATGAGCTTGGGAGCCTCCGCGATGCAGTGCTGCGCGGTGAGCACCAGGTTGGGCGCGATCACGGTGCTCGAGCAGGTCCGCGCGACGCGCCCTCGGCGATCGGTGATGAGGAGCCCGGCGATCGCGCGATCTCCAGCGTCTGGATAACCTCCCTTGATCTCCAGCGCGGCCTCGGCCGCGTCCTCCTCGTGCAGGTCAGCTTCGTCCGCGTCTCCAGCGCAGCCCGCCAGCGCGGCGGCGAGGAGGCATCCAGCTCGGGTACGCCATGCGGTGCTGTTCCGGCACACGGCCAGCCGCCATTGCACGGCACCTGCCAGCCTGGGCTGTGCACCGCCGCGCTCCCCGAGGGAGGAGAGGGTTGCTTCCGAGGAGGCTCGACCGCCGGCGGAGCCACGCCGCTGCGCTGTGGTGCGGGATGCGGTCAGCGCGCCGGTCGGGCTCATGTACAGCCGAGCGCCCGACCCTGTCGTCAACCGAGCGCAAGGCTTCGGTGAGGAGGCGGCGCGGGCGCGCGGCCTCGCGCTCCGGGAACACCTCCCTCGCGCTGGTGTCGCGCGCGTCCGTTCGCGACGTCGCGGCGCTGCGAGCGCTCGCCCTCTCCCGGCGGCGCCCGAGCGTCAGCCGACCACGATGTTCACGATCTTCCCCGCGACGTAGATGAACTTCTTCAGCTGCTTGCCCGCGGCGAGGGCGGCAACGCTCTCCAGGCCGAGCGCGGCGGCTCGTGCCTCTTCCTCCGATGCCGCCTTCGCCAGCATCACGCGACCGCGGACCTTGCCGTTCACCTGCACCGGGATCTCCAGGACGTCGTCGACGCAGAAGGCCTCGTCGTACGTGGGCCATGGCTCATAGCTGAGCGAGCGCTCGTGGCCGGTGAGCCGCCACAGCTCCTCCGCGAGGTGCGGCGCGAAGGGGGAGACGAGGAGGATCAGCCGGAGGACCGCCTCGCGCGGCGGCGAAGGCAGCGAGCTCAGGTGATTCACGAAGACCATCATCGCGGAGATGGCGGTGTTGAACGCCATCGCCTCGACGTCGCCGGTCACCTTCTTGATCGTCCTGTGGAGCTGCCGGCTCGTCGCGTCGTCCATCGCGTCCGAGAGCGGCCGCGTGCAGGTCGCGAACACGCGGTCCCGGAACCGGACCACCCCCTGGATCTGCGCCGATTGCCACGGCTTCACCGCCTCGAGCGGGCCCATGAACATCTCGTACAGCCGCAGCACGTCGGCGCCGTGGACCCGCACGATGTCGTCGGGGTTGATCACGTTGCCCCGCGACTTCGACATCTTCTCGTTGTCCTCGCCGAGGATCATCCCCTGGTGGACGAGCTTCGCGAAGGGCTCGGGGTGCTTCACATGGCCGAGGTCGTAGAGCGCCTTGTGCCAGAAGCGCGCGTAGAGGAGGTGCAGCACGCCGTGCTCCGCGCCGCCGACGTAGAGGTCGACGGGCATCCACGCGTCATACGCGGCCTGCGAGAACGGCTCCGCGTCGTTCTGCGGATCGAGGAAGCGAAGGTAGTACCAGCACGAGCCCGCCCACTGCGGCATCGTGTTCGTCTCGCGCGCGTACCACTTGCCGTCCTGCTGAAAGAAGCGCCAGTCGACGGCGCGCGCCAGCGGGCCCGCAGGGTCGTTGCCAGGGCGGAAGTCGGCGAGCGGCGGCAGCTCGATCGGGAGGCTGGCCTCGTCGACCGCGATCGGCTGATCGTAGCGGATCGTGTGCGCGGCGCCCTTCCTGGGATCGCCCTGAGGATCGGCGAGCTCGACGGGGAAGTAGATCGGGATCGGCTCGCCCCAGTAGCGCTGGCGCGAGAAGACCCAGTCGCGCAGCTTGTAGTTCACCTCGCGCTTGCCTCGCCCGAGCGCCTCGAGGCGCGCGATGACCGCGCGCTTGCACTCCTCCGTCGCGAGCCCGTCGAACTCGCCGCTCCGGACCGCGACGCCTGGGTCGACGTAGGCGGCCTCGAGCTGGTCGTGCAGGGTGCCGTCGGGGCTCACGACCTCGACGATGGGCAGCCCGTAGGTGCGGGCGAAGGAGAAGTCGCGCTCGTCGTGCCCTGGCACCGCCATCACGGCGCCGGTGCCGTAGCCGCCGAGCACGTAGTCGGCGACCCAGATCGGCACCTCCACGCCCGTGATGGGGTGGACGGCGACGAGGCCGGTGTCGACGCCGGTCTTCTCCCTCGCCGCCGCGGCGAGCCGCTCGCGATCGCTCTTGCCCGCCGCGGCCGCGACGTACGCGCGCACCGCCTCGCGGCGCTGCTCGGACGCGCCGCTCTCGGCGCTCGTGAGCCATGTCGTGAGCGGGTGCTCGGGCGCGAGCACGACGTAGGTGACGCCCATCAGCGTGTCGGGGCGGGTCGTGAACACGCTCAGCGAGCCCTTGCCCCATCCCTTGACCTCGAACGTGATGAGCGCCCCCTCCGAGCGGCCGATCCAGGAGCGCTGCATCGCCACCGTCCCTTCAGGCCAGTCGAGGAGGCGGAGATCCTCCGCCAGGCGGTCGGCGTAGGCGGTGATGCGGAGCATCCATTGCCTGAGCGGCGTCCGGTAGACCGGGTGCGAGCCGCGCTCGCTCTTGCCGTCGATCACCTCCTCGTTCGCAAGGACGGTCCCGAGCGCCGGGCACCAGTTGACGCTCACCTCATCCTGGTACGCGAGCCCGTTCTTGAAGAGCTGGAGGAAGATCCACTGCGTCCAGCGCACGTAGCGCGGATCGGTCGTGGAGAGCTCTCGCGACCAGTCGTAGCTGAAGCCCAGCATCTTGAGCTGGCGCTTGAAGGTCGCGATGTTCCGCGCCGTCGTGTCGGCCGGGTGCGTGCCGGTCTCGAGCGCGTGCTGCTCCGCCGGCAGCCCGAAGGCGTCCCAGCCCATGACGTGCAGCACGTCGATCCCGCGCATGCGGAAGTAGCGGGACATGATGTCGGTCGCCGTGTACCCCTCGGGGTGGCCGACGTGCAGCCCCGCCCCCGACGGATAGGGGAACATGTCGAGCACGTAGCGCTTCGCGCGGGCGGGGTCCGCGCTGCGGACGGCGCGGAACGTCTCGCCTTCCTCCCACGCGCGCTGCCAGCGCGGCTCGACGGCGGCATGATCGTAGCGCGCGGGCTCACGCGGCTCGTTGGGAGAAGGTTCGGTGGAGGCGCGGGGGTCCATCGTCTCGGCGGCCATATCGCGACGTGCCATAGCACTGCGCTGCCGCGGTCGACAGCCGCCCCGCGGCGGCAGAAGCCTGCGCCCCGGCGGGAGCGGCATGCCCGTCCGCGGCGCGCCGCGGCCATGTCGAGAGTTCCCGAGAAGCGTGGACAGCGCCTCGGTCCGAGCTCTGCCGTCGGAGACGCCCGCGCCCGAGAGGGCCGACCGCGCGCTCCGCCGCGCGCTCCGGAGCCACCCGCGCGCTCCGGAGCCACCCGCGCGCCGGAGCGGCGTGCGTGCCCCTGCGCGCCGCTGGCGCTGGCGGAGGAGCGCGCGCCTCGTGAGCGCCTCGGCGGCGGGACGAGCTCGCTCTTCACCGAGCCGACCGGAGGCGCGCACCCCTGGCGTCGCTGTCCTGCGTCCGCGACGGGCGGTGTCGTCCCGTGAGGCGCGCGTGGCGTCAGCGCTGACGAGCGGCAGCGCCTCGCGGGGACGGGGCGACGCGTCAGAAGAATGGCCGCACGCCGAGACTTGGGGGTAGATTGAGAGCGCTGTTCCGCTTCAGTGTGAGGCGGAGGGGTCGCGTGGGCGGTCCCTCCGAGGCGCGCGGATGACCGACAAACACGTTCCATGGGGAGCCCCCGAGAGTGAGAGGACGGCGCAGCCAGGCCGGCCGCTCCCGTCGGCGCACGGCTCGGGGAGCCCTTTCCGGCCGCTGCCCGTGCCGCCGCTGATGGCGCCCGGCGCCCTGCGCCCGCTCGCCGCGCAGTACGCGCTGAGCCCTCATCTACAGCAACAGAGCCCGCCCGCGTTCTCGAGGCCGATGCCGTCGGCGCCCGCGTATTCGGGGCCGGCATTGTCGGCGCCCGCGTTCTCGGGGCCAGCTCCCGCCGGGTACACCCAGCCGCCCACCGCGAGCGTCTCGGCGCGCGGAGGGACCCTTCCGCCCGGGCTCGTCTCGCAGCAGGACGTGCTCTCGGCCAGCGGCGTCTTTTCTCCGAACGCGCTCCCGTTCATCTCGGCGCCGCCGCAGTCGGATCCGGCGCCTCCGAGCCAGCCGGCCTTCCAGCCGGCGCCGATCACGGACCGGATGGGCGCGAGCGGGGCGCAGCCGCCTGCGCCGGCAGCGCCGCCCGGGTTCGCGAGCCCTGGCTTCGGTGCCGCCGCGCCCGCCGCGCCAGAGGCCGCACGCGCGCCGATGCCCTCGCCGCACGCCGGCCAGCCGCCTGCGCCGGCAGCGCCGCCCGGGTTCGCGGGCCCTGGCTTCGGTGCCGCCGCGCCCGCTACGCCGGAGGCCGCGCGCACGCCGCTGCCCTCGCTGCACGCGGGGATGTCGGCTCAGGGCGGGCCGCCATCGACCGCTGCGCCAGCGTCGGCGATGAGCGCAGCTCCCGCCGCGGCGGCGCACGGCGCGCCCCAGGGGGCCGGCGGGTGGGACGGCGCGGCGGCGCACGGCGCGGCGGCGCACGGCGCGCCCCAGGGGGCCGGCGGGTGGGACGGCGCGGCGGCGCACGGCGCGCCGCCGGCGGCAGGCGGGTGGGACGGCGCGGCCATGCCGCCGGCCGAGAGCCCGTGGGCCACCACGTCGGCGCGCCTCGAGATGCCGGCGCTCCCGTCGACCTTCGTGCAGGAGCGCCCGGAACCGCAGAAGCCACCCGCCGCCGTCACGCCGCGGCGGCGGGAGGGGGGCAGGACGCTCATCATCGTGCTCAGCGTGATCCTGGCGGTGGCCTTGCTGGCGCTCGTCGGGATCACGCTGTGGCAGAGCATGCGCGGCGGCGGACCGATCGCGATCGACTACAAGGAGCCGCCGCCCACGGCCACCGAGGCGTCGCCAGGGCCCACCGTGAGCGTGACAGCGGCCCCCAGCGCGCCCGCCGCGCCCCGCCCGGCCGCGCGCCCGCGGCCGAAGGGCGACGACATCTACGACGAGGTCGACAAGGAAAAGACCCGGCGCTGAGGCGGCGCGACGCCGCACAGACGGGGCGCGCCGCAGGCGATTCGTTGGCCCCGCGCCCTGTTCCGTGCTGGTGATCGCCCGCGATGGCGACGCCGATCCCGCACAACCTTGCCCCCTTCTCCCTCGACGAGCTGGCGCGCGCGACCGGCGGGCGCGTGCTGAGGAGCGGGCCGGACGCGCGGGGCATCTCGACCGACAGCCGGACGATCGCGCCCGGAGCGGCGTTCGTCGCGCTCACCGGCGAGAGCTTCGATGGCCACAGGTTCCTCGACGCTGCCGCGCAGCGCGGGGCGGCCGCGTTCATCGTCTCCCGCGAGGTGGCCCTGCCGCCCGGAGGAGGCGCGGTGCTCGTGGACGACGGCCTCGCGGCGCTCGGGGCGCTGGCCAGAGCGCACCGCGAGCGATGGCGGAGCGGCGCCCACGCCGACGGGCCGCGGGCGATCGTCGCGATCGGCGGCTCGGCCGGCAAGACGACGACGACGCGGACCATCGCGGCGCTGCTCGCGGGGGTGGGCCGCGGCGAGGTGCACGCGACGGCGGGCAACCTGAACAACGCCATCGGGCTGCCGATGACGCTGCTCGGGCTCGAGGGCCGCCATCGCTTCGCGGTCGTCGAGATCGGCACGAACCAGCGCGGCGAGGTCGCGGCCCTCGCGCGGATCGCGGGGCCGGACCTCGCCGTGCTGACGTCCATCGGCGTCGAGCACACCGAGGGGCTCGGCACGCTGGAAGACGTCGCCGCCGAGGAAGGGGATCTGCTGGCCGCCTTGCCGGCCGAGGGCGTGGCCCTCGGCAACGGCGACGACGCGAAGGTGGTCGAGCAGCTCGAGCGCGCCGGCGCCGCGCGGCGGATCACCTACGGCTTCGGGGAGCGCGCGCGAATCCGGATCGCGGGGAGGCGGCCGGTCGGGGTGCGCGGCACCTCGGTGAGGATCGAGCGGGGAGGCGAGGCGCTGGAGCTCGTCGTCCCGCTGCTCGGCGAGGCGGGGGCGCTGGCGGCGGCTGCGGCCGTCGCCGTCGTGGAAGAGGCGGTCGGCGAGCCGCTCTCGACCGAGCGGGCGACCCGCGCCGCCGCAGGGCTCGCGCCGCCAGGGGACGGGCGGCTGTCCGTCCGCGAGCTGCGGGACGGGACCGTCGTCATCGACGACACCTACAACGCCAACCCGCTATCGATGCGATCGTCCCTCAGGACGGCCGTCGAGGTGGCCGAGGCGCTCGGGAAGCGGCTGGTCCTGCTGCTCGGCGAGATGCGCGAGCTCGGCGCGCTCGCGGCGGCGGAGCACGACGCGCTCGGCGAGCAGGTCGGCGCCGTCCGCCCCGCCGCGCTGATCGCCGTCGGTGGCGAGGCGGCGCGGATCGCGCGCGCCGCCGAGGCTGCCGGCGTGCGGGCGTGGTTCGCTGGCGACGCGGACGCCGCCGCGGCCCGAGCGCAGGAGATCGTCGAGCGCGGGGATCTGGTGCTCGTGAAGGGCTCGCGCGGGATCAGGATGGAGCGGATCGTGGAAGCCCTCGTCGCCAGCGCCGGGCGCGGCGACGGCTCATCACCCTCGCTGTGAGCGCGCGTCCGCCGGTCGAGCGCGCTCGCCTCCCGGCGCGCCGGACCGCGGTCACGCGTCGAGCGCGGCCCGCGCCTCGGCGACGGACAGGCTGAGCAGGAGCTTCGCCTCCTCGTTGCTGCAGAAGGAGCGCGTGACCATGCGATCGACGTACAGCGTGCCGCGGAGGTGATCGACCTCGTGCTGGAGGATCCGCGCGGGCCAGCCCGTCGCTTCCCACCGGACCTCCTTGCCGTCCTCGTCCACGCCGCTCACCTCGACCGACAGATCTCGCTCGACCAGCGCCATGTAACCCGGGACGCTCAGGCAGCCCTCGAAGAACGTCGCCCGCCCCGCGCCTGCCGCGTCCGGGAGCGACGGCGCGAGGACCCTCAGCGTCGGGTTGATGACGACCCTGAGCGGGAAGGGCACGCGGCCGCGCTCGGCGCGCTGGCCCGGCGTGAGGCGGGCCATGAGCTCTTCGCTGTCTTCGAGCACGATCACCTGCTGGCCGACGCCGATCTGCGGCGCCGCCAGCCCCACGCCGGGCGCCTTGCGCATGACGGAGACCATCGTCGACACGAGGTGCTTGAGCCGCTTCGTCCCGATCTCTTCGGGCGGGACGGGCGCGGCGGGCTTCCGCAGGACGGCTCTGCCTGCGAGGACGATCGGGGGGAGCTCCATGCTGCCGGGATGAATCGGCGCCCTCGCGAGCGCAAGCGTTGTGAGCTCGAGAGCATGGTCCGTGTGTGAGGCCTCGCGGCGAGGCGAGCGTGAGGGTAGAGGAGCGGCGCCGGGCTCGGCTCCGGGTTTCCATGGCAGCACCCCCTTCGCCTCCTTCGGCTCGCGCGGACGCCCGCCGCCGGCCGCTCCGCCTCGTCGTCGTCGTCGCCCTCGCGGCGCTGACGCTCGCCGCCTTCGCCGCCGTGACGCTGCGGCTACAGCTCGAGCCGAACGTCGCCTCGCTCCTGCCGGAGCGCGGGGACGCCGCGGCGCTGCGCCGGTACGTGCGCGGGTTCGGGGGCGGCGACCTCGGCGTCGTGATGGTCAAGGGCGACGACCCCGACGAGAACGCGGCCGTGGCCGCGGAGATCGCGCGGGCCCTCGCGGCGCGCCCGACCGTGCAGCGCGCCGCCGATCGGATCGACGTCTCGCGCTCGCTCGATCCGTGGGTCGCGTTCCGGCACGCGGACGCGCGCGTGCGAGAGCGCCTCGCCGCCGCGCTCTCGCCCGAGGGGATGCGGGAGCGCCTCGCCGAGACGCGCGCCATGCTGCTCGCGCCGGGCGGCGGCGCCGCGGCCGAGACGATCGCGGCCGACCCGCTGCGCCTCTCGCAGCTCGTCTTCGAGTCCGCGGACATCGGATCCGGGGTGCGCACGCAGGCGGACGGCGCCTTCGCTTCGGACGACGGCAAGGTGCACCTCGTCTTGGTGCAGCCGGCGGGGCAGGCGCTCCGCGGCGCCGACGCGCGGGCGTTCGTCGCGGACGCGAACGCCGTCCTCGGTCCTGTGCGCGCGGCGCACCCGGGGCTCACGCTCGGGCTCACCGGCGGGCACGCCATCGCCGCGGCGACCGAGGCGATGCTCACGCGCGATCTCGCGATCTCGGGGTCGCTCTCGATGCTGCTCGCCTCCGTCGTCTTCGCGCTGCTCTTCCGCCGCCTGCGCGCCCTGGCCGCGGTGATGCCGCCGCTCGTGCTCGGGACCCTCTGGACCGCGGGGCTCGCCACGGCGCTCCCGGGCGGGCTCAGCGCGATCGCCGTCGCCTTCATGTCGGTGGTCGTCGGCGTCGGCGTCGACACCGGCGTCCACGTCTACGCCGCGCTGCTCGAGGCGCGGCGCGAGGGCCTCGATCCCGAGGCGGCCGGGCGCGCAGCGAGGGCGCGGACCTCCCGCGCCGTGCTCATCGCCGCCGTCACGGCGGGGGCGGCGTTCGGGGCCCTCGCGCTGTCGGACATCAACGCGCTCCGGCAGCTCGGGCTCCTGTGCGCCGCGGGCGAGGTCCTGACGGCGATCGCCATCGTGCTCGTGACGCCGGCCGTGGGCGCGTGGCTCGAGCGGGGGACCCCGCCGATCGAGGCGCCGGCGCGCTGGCCCGACTTCCTCTACCGGCTCACCCGTACCCGGGGCCGCGCGCTCGCGCTCGCGGGGCTCGCGGCGCTCCCCATCGCGGCCGTCGCCCTCGGCGCCTCTCCGCCGCTCGCGGAGGCCATCGTCGCGATCCGGCCAGCCGAGCTCGAGCCGCTCAAGGTACAGCAGGAGATCTTCGAGGCGTTCGGCGGACGGCGGGGGCAGTGGGTGGTGCTCGTCGCGGACGGCGACCAGGAGCGCGCCCGCGCGCGGGGCGACCGGATCGCGGAGCGCCTCGCCTCGATGAAGGACGACGTGGAGGCCGTCGACGCGCTCACCGCGCTCGCCCCCGCCGCCCCGACGCAGGCCGAGCGCTTCGCCGCGCGCGACGCGCTCGATCTGCCTGGCAAGGCCGACGAGCTCGAGCGCGCGCTCCGCGACACGGGCTTCGCGCCCGAGCGCTTCTCGTCGGTGCTCGACGGGATGCGCGCGCCGCCCCGGCAGGAGGTGGCGCTCTCCGATCTCGAGCGCGGCCCCGCGTCGATCCTGCTCTCGCGCTACCTCGGGGCGGACGGGGGAGAGGCGCTCGTCGCGCTGTACGTGAGGCCCCGCGAGACCGGCTCGGTCGAGCGGATCGAGCGCGCGCTCCGCGAGGAGGACCCGCGCGCCATGCTCACCGGCTACAGCCGGCTCGAGGCGTCGCTGCGCGAGACGCTCGCGCACGACATGCCGCGGATCGCGCTCGTCGCGGGCGCGCTCGTGCTGCTGGCGCTCTCGGCTTCCCTCCGCAGCGCGCGCGACATCGCGCTGGCCGCGATCGTCGTCGCCTCGGAGATCTCCCTCGTCCTCCTGTTGATCCGGGTGCTCGGCATCCCCCTGCACGCGTACGACGCGCTCGTCATCCCGGTGCTGCTCGGGATCACGGTGGACGAGGGGATGTTCCTGCTCCACCGCGCCCGCGAGATCGAGGCGGCGGGCGGCGGCGACGCCGTGATCCGCGAGATGCTGCGCCGCGAGGGGCCGGCGATCGCCGCCACGGCGCTGACCACGGCTGCGGGCTTCTCCGCGCTCGCGTTCTGCGGCTTCGACGGCCTCCGCGACCTGGGCCGGGTCGGCGCGCTGGGCAGCGCGGTCGGCCTCGTGGTCGCGCTCCTCGTGGTGCCGGCGGGGCTGCGGCTCTGGCCCCGGGCCCACGGACGCGCGTAACATGTCGCCGTTGTCGCCCCGGGGCCTCCTCCTTGTCGCTCTCCTCGCGCTCGCGCGTCCCGCTGCCGCGCAGCCGTCTCCTCCGCCCGCTGCGCCGGCGCCGAGGCCGCCGCGCTCGGCCGTGGCGCGCGCCGTCGACGCGCTCGTGCGCTCGCTCGACGCCGTGGACGGCCGCGCGCTCGTGGCCGCCGCGCCGCTGGTCTCCGACGCGCCGGCACCGCGCGGCGCCCAGCTCGTGGCCACGCTCGCCGCCCAGGTCGCCGGCAAGCTCGGCGCCGGCGTGCGCGCGCAGAAGGATCCGATCCCGCTGCCGCTCGCGCGCGAGGCGGCGCGCGACGACGCGGCGCTCGTCCACCTCGTCGTCGAGATCGCGGCGGGAAAGCTGCGCGTCACCGCGGACGTGTACCCGGTGCCGCGCACCGTCTGGGCGCGCATCCGCGATCCGGAGCCGGGGCCGATCGCCCACGCCTACGCCGAGGCGCCCCTCGACGCGGAGATCCGCAGCTTCCTCGCGCCGATCCCGCTCGTCGCCGCCAGGGTCGACCGCGCGAAGAACTTCGAGGGCGACGTGGTCGCGCTCGCGTGCGGCGATCTCGACGCCGACGGGGCGCTCGAGCTCCTGAGCGTGAGCCGCCGGCGCGTGACGACGCTCCGCCTCCGCGGCGGCCGGGTCGTGCCGCTCGCGTCGCGCCCGTGGCCGGACGTGGTCGCCGTGCACCCGGCGCCGCTCCGCGAGCCGCTCGCGTTCGCCACGCTCGTCGAGCGCGCGAGGGACGGCGAGCTCCTGCCTCCGTTCGCCGACATCGGGCTCACCGATCGCGCGCGCAGCGTCCGCTTCGACGGCGAGCTGAAGGCGCTCGCCGAACTCCCGGGGCTGGCGATCCCGGACGCGGGCGGCTCGGCCTGCACGACGACGTGGGGGCCGCTCCTCACGGGCCCGCTCGGGCCGTGCGCCCCAGCCGATCCCCCGCCGGCGACCGCGGCGCTCTCCGGCCGGTACGACGCGCTCGCGTCGGCGCAGCTCCTGTCCGCGCAGGGCGAACCCTTCGCGGTCTGGGCGACGCGCGAGCGCGGCGCGGTCGAGCTCCGGGACAGCGCGGGCCGTCGCAAGGTCGTGGGCAGCGCCGGGGCGCAGCTCGCGATCGGCGATCTCGATCAGGATGGAGAGCCCGAGCTGCTCGCCAGCCTCGACGTGCTCGATCCGCTCGAGGACGCCGTCGTGGTCTGGTCGTGGCGGCGCCGGGAAGGCAGCCCGGCCCGCGCGGCGCCCGAGGAGATCCTGCGCTTGCCGGCGCCGGCGGGCGTGCGCGCCCTCGCGGTCTGTCCGCCCGACGGGGCCGGGCGCGCCCCCTTCGCCGTCGCGACGGCGGACGAGATCTGGGTGGTGCGGTGAGCCGATCGCTCCCGCGCCGCGCCTTCCTCGGCGGCGCCGGCGCGCTGCTCGGCGCGGCCGTCCTTCCGGAGGGCGCGCGTGCGATGGGGCGCACCCCGCTTGGCGGCCGCCTCTCGATGCACCTCCCGTGGCCGACGAGCTCGCTCGATCCACACGACCTGAGCGATCCCGCCGCGGCGCTGTTCGCGCCGGCGATCGCCGACAGCCTCTACGGGCTCGACGCGTCCGGGAACCCGTACCCGACGCTCGCGTCCGCGCTGCCGTCGCGCGAAGGGGACGGCGCGGTCGTGCGCCTGCGCGAGGGGTTGCGCACCGCGCGCCTGCTCAAGCTCGACGGCCGCGACGTCGTGAGCTCCGTCGAGCGCGCCCGCGCTCGCGGCGCCGCCGCGGCGCTCGCCGACATCCCGAGGCCCGAGCGGCACCCGAGGGATCCGCTCGCCGCGGTGTTCCCGCGCGCGGATCCCGCCCGCGTCGCCCGCGCGCTCGCGTCGCCGATGGTCGCGCTCCTGCCGCGCGCCTTCGACCCCGCGGCGCCGGATGGCACCGGCGCGTTCCGGGCCGACGTCGGCCCGGGGCAGATCACGCTGACGCGCAACGACGTCGCCGCGCGCGGCGCTGCCTTCCTCGACGCGATCGAGGTGATCCGCTCCGAGGACCTGACGACCTCGCTGCGCGCGTTCGAGACCGAGCGCGACGACCTCGGCTGGCTCGGCGCTGGCCTCCACACGAACCGCCGCGGCGCCGTCCGCTTCGATCTGGGCGTCGCCGGGTGGATCGTGCTCACGACGGGCCCCGACGCCGGGCTCTTCGGTCAGCCTGGCGTCGCGCAGCGGCTGGTCGACGCGCTGCCGCCCGAGCGCCTGGCGCACCTCGGCCTCGTCGGCCTCCCGAGGGCGCACGGCGATCCCGCGTGGGGAGGGCCCCCGGCGCCGCTGCTCGTGGACGAGTCTGCCGCTCACCTCGTCGAGGTCGCCGAGGCGGTCGCGCCGATCCTCTCGCGGCCCGGGCACGAGGTCACCGCGGAGCCGGTGGCGCGGGCGGAGCTCGGGCGCCGCCGCGCCCGCGGGAAGGCGACGCTCGCGATCGAGCTGGTGCGCCCGCTCGGTCCGGGGCCCCTCGGCGCGCTGCTCGCCCTCGCGACCGCCGACGATCGCAGCCGCGCCCTCGATCTTGCCCGTCACCCGCCCCGCCTCGCGCCCGGCGCCGCCCCGCGCTCGCTCACCGCGACGCTGCGCCTCGGCGTGATCGCCGAGGTCCGGATCGCGGGCGGCGTGCTGCCGGACATCGCGCTCGCGCGCGCCGCCGGCGGAGAGGGCTGGGATCTCGGCGCCACCTTCCGCCGCCCTGCGAGGCGCTGATGTGTGCCTACCCGCGTGGAAGCGAGCGCGACCGCGCGGCAGCTGTTCGGGACGTCCGGGGGAGCCTCGCGGCGATGGGGGCCGCTTGGAGCGCTTGCGCGGTGGGGACATTTGGTTACTATCGGCTGGTCACGAACGTCACTGGCACTCGACACGACGCTTCTCTTCTCGGGGATCGCGGATTGATCGCGGACTGGACGACGCAACGTGTGGCGCATCGGGGGCTCCTCCCCAGCGCCGCCCCCCCTCGATCCCCCACGGCTCCATCGGGGCGGCAGGGCACTGTTCGGCACCGAAGCTGACGCATCTCGCAGAGCCGTGAAGTGAATCAGTGTCATGGGTACTCGCCTCTACGTTGGTAATCTCCCCTTCTCCGCCACCAAGGCCTCCGTGCAGGCCGCGTTCGCTCAGAGCGGCGAGGTGACGGATGTGCACATCGTGACCGACCGCGAGAGTGGCCAGTCACGCGGCTTCGGGTTCGTCACGATGGGCACGCCTGAGCAGGCCCAGCAGGCGATCGAGAACATGAACGGCGCCATGATGGACGGCCGTCCGCTTCGCGTGAACGAGGCGGAGGAGCGGGTCCAGCGTGGTGGCGGTGGTGGCGGCGGCGGTTACGGCAGCGGTGGCGGCGGCGGCTACGGCGGCGGCGGCGGCGGTGGTGGCCGCGGCGGTCGTGGCGGTGGCGGCGGCGGTTACGGCGGCGGCGGTGGTGGCGGCCGCGGTGGTCGCGGCGGCCGCGGCGGCGATCGGTACTGAGCCGAGATAGGCCGACGTTTCAGCGGCGGCGCCTCTCCCCAGAGGCGCCGCTGTTCTCGTTTGTACGCTGCCCCTTTGCGGCGACCGCCGCCTCGCGCTCCGAGGTCCCGGTCGCTCAGTACTCCGTCGATGCCTCCGCCTCATCGGCCGTCGCGGCGATCTGGCCTGCCTGCGCGGGGCGGAGCACGAGCTTGCCGACGGCCATCGCGACCAGGGCCGAGAACAGCGACCCGAGCAGGACGGCGAGCTTCGCGACCCCGAGCCTTTGCCCCGTTCCGAACGCGAGCCCCGCGACGAAGATCGCCATCGTGAAGCCGATGCCCGCGACGCAGCCGACGACGAGCACGCCTCGCCAGAGGACGCCGCGCGGGAGGGCGGCGAGGCCGAGCTTCACCGACAGGAAGCACGCGACCATGATCCCGAGCGGCTTGCCCATCGTCAGGCCGAGGACGACCCCGAGCAGCAGCCGCGTCGAGCCCGCCGCGCCGAGGTGCACGTCGCCGAGGCTCACGCCCGCGTTGGCGAACGCGAAGAGCGGCATGATCCCGTAGGCGACCCACGGATGCAGCGCGGCCTCCAGGCTCACGACGGGCGGCAGCGCCTCGCGCCGCGCCTGCGCGAGCTGCGCGAGCGGCCCGGTGAGCTCGCGCGCGTCATGCCCGCCGGTCGCGCGCTCCTGGAAGTCCTGCAGCGCCCTGCGGGCCTCGGCGAGGAAGCCCTCCTCGCCGAACCAGGGATGCACCGGCGTGAGCAGGCCGAGCAGGACCCCCGCGATCGTGGGGTGCACGCCGGCGCTCAGCAGGCCGGCCCAGGTAACGACGCCGGGCGCGACGTAGACCGCCGGCGAGCGGACGCCGAAGCGCTGAAGCGCGAGCACGCCCGCGATGCCCAGGGCCACGAGCCCGAACCCCGCGACCGAGATGCTCGACGAATAGAAGACGGCGATGACGAGGATCGCGCCGATGTCATCGATGATCGCGAGCGCGAGGAGCAGCACGCGCAGCGCAGCCGGGACGCGGTTGCCGAGCAGCGCCAGCGCGCCGACCGCGAACGCGATGTCCGTCGCCATCGGCACGCCCCACCCGCTGCGCTCCGGCGGGCTCGGGTTCAGCGCGAGGTAGATGAGCGCCGGGAAGAGCATGCCCCCGAGCGCGGCCGCGACGGGCAGCACCGCCCGCTTCAGGACGGAGAGCTCGCCCTGATGGATCTCGCGCCGGATCTCGAGCCCGACGACGAAGAAGAAGATCGCCATCAGCCCGTCGTTGATCCAGAAATGGAGATCGTGCTCGACGAGGTAGGAGCCGAGGCCGAGCCTCATCGGCGTGCGCCAGAGGCGCTCGTACGAAGCAGCCCAGGGAGAGTTCGCCCACGCGAGGGCCACCGCGGTGGCGATGATCAGGACGATGCCGCTCGCCGCCTGGACGTGGAGGAACCGCTCGAGGGGCTGGAAGATCCAGAGCGCCAGGCGGCGCGCGGGCAGCCAGGTTCCGGGCGGCGCGTTGCGGAGGTCCGAGGTGGCCATCCCGCGCGTACGGTAGGGCGCCCCACGGTGATCGAGAAGCGGCAATGAAGGCTGCTCCGCGCTTCCAGAGCGCGGAGCTTGCTCCTTTGCCTGGCGGGCGTCAGAGAGCGGCACGCTGCCCGCCCCTCGCGCTCGGGGCGGGCCGCTCACAGCCGATGCCACCTCCCATCCCTTCAGAGCACAGGCCGTCGCCGCGGGCGATCTCGCTTTACTACTTCGGCATCTTCGCCGTCCTCGGCGTGTACCTGCCGCTGTTCCCGAGCTGGCTGGAGGCGCGCGGGATCCGCGGTCTCGCGATGGGGGCGATCGCGGCGACGCTCCCAGCGATGGGCCTCGTCGCGCCGCCGGTGTTCGGCTTGATCGCCGACGCGCTCGGCGTGCGGGTGTGGCTGCTCAGGGCAGCCTGCGCCGGCGCCTTCGTCGTGTTCGCGCTGCTCGCGCTGTCGTCGGCGCTCGGCGTGTCGCTCGGCTTCGGCGGCCTCTTCGTCGCGGCGCTCGCGTTCGCGTTCTTTCGATCGCCGATGTTCATGATGGCCGACGTCGTCGCGGTGGAGGCGTCGGCGAGCTCCGGCATCGCCTACGGCAGGCTCAGGCTCTGGGGCTCGATCAGCTTCGCGCTGATGGCGATCGCCAGCGGAGCCCTCGTCGATCCGGCGCGGCCGGCCGCGTTTCCCAGCACGATCGCTGCCTCCCTGCTGATCGCGTTCGCCATCTCGTGGGCCCTTCCGGCGCGCGGCGAGGCGCCCTTCCGCCGGTCCGCGCTGCGCGACGGAGCGGCCGACGCCGCCGGCGCTGCGCGCTCTCCGGCCGCCGAAGGCGAAGGCGCTGCCGGCGCTGCGCGCTCTCCGGCCGCCGAAGGCTCCGTGCGGCAGCGCGCCCGTGCCCTCCTCCAGAGCCACGATTTCCGCCTGTTCCTCGCGGCGTCGTTCCTGGCTCAGAGCGCCACCTCTTCGTACGATCTCTGTTACACGCTGCACCTGCGCGACATCGGTTTCCCCGAGTCGCTCGTGGGGGTCGCGTGGGCCGTCGGCGTCGCCGGCGAGATCGCGCTCATGGCGTTCTCCGGCCCCCTGCTCAAGCGGTTCGCTCCGCCCACGGTGCTCGCGTTCGCCTTCGCGGGCGCCTCGCTCCGCTGGGCGCTGCTCTCGTATGTGCGCTTCTGGCCCGCCCTGCTGGCCATCCAGCCGCTCCACGCGGTCTCGTTCGGCATGATGTGGGTCGCGTCGCTCGCCTACACGCGGGATCGCTCCCCGCCTCAGATCCTCGCCACGGCGCAGGGGCTCTTTACTGCCAGCGCTGGCGCTGGATCCGTCGTCGGGATGCTCGTCTGGGGGGAGCTCTACAAGCACGGGGGCGGCACCCTCACTTTTGGGGTCGCCTCGATCACGGCGTTGATAGCGTTCGTCCTGGCTGTGACCTTCGCGCGATCAACGCGCCCAACGCGACCGACGCGGCGTTCACCGTCAGGGGGCTCGATTTTCTCTGTCAGCTCCCGGTGCCAGGAGTAACGTTCCATTTTCCGCCGCACGCGTAGGCGCGCGCGGGCACTACCTGAACGAGGCGAGCATGTGCGGGATCGTCGGATACGTTGGGTCAAAAAAGGCGGCGCCGATCATCGTCGAAGGGCTGCGGAAGCTGGAGTATCGAGGCTACGACTCGGCCGGCATCGCCATTCATGACGGTAAGGGCATCGAGATCGTCCGGACGCTCGGCAAGCTGATCAAGCTCAGCGAGGCGCTCGAGAAGCGGACCCTCGACGGTACGACCGGCATCGGCCACACGCGGTGGGCGACGCACGGCCGCCCGAGCGAGGTGAACGCGCACCCGCACTCCGCGGGCCCGGTCGCCGTCGTGCACAACGGCATCATCGAGAACCACGTGGCCGTCCGGCAGCAGCTGGAGAGCCAGGGGGTCAAGTTCCTCTCCGACACGGACACCGAGATCGTCGCTCACCTCGTCCACCGCGAGCTCCAGAAGGGCGCGAAGTCGCTCTTCGAGGCCGTGCGCGGCGCGCTCCGGCAGGTCCACGGCGCCTACGCCATCGCGGTCCTCTCGCGCGATGAGCCCGACGTCATCGTCGCCGCCCGGTACGGCTCGCCGCTCGTCGTCGGCGCTGGCGAGGACGAGATGCTGTGCGGCAGCGACATCCCGGCGCTGCTCGCGCACACCCGCGACATGATCTTCCTCGAGGACGGCGACATCGTCGAGCTGCGCGCGAGCGGCGTCCGCATCGAGACCGTGGCCGGGGGCGAGAAGGTCGAGCGGCGCGTGAAGCGCATCGACTGGAGCCCCGTCCAGGCGGAGCGCGGCGGCTACAAGCACTTCATGCTGAAGGAGATCCACGAGCAGCCCGACGTCGTCGAGGCCACGCTGCGCGGCAGGATCGATCTCGCCGCGGGCGACGTGCACGCGACCGAGATGGGGGTCACGCCCGAGTTCGCGAGGGAGCTGCGCCGCGTCTACATCGTCGCGTGCGGCACGAGCCACCACGCCGGCATCGCCGGGCGCTACTGGATCGAGCAGCTCGCCAGGGTCCCCACGGTCGTCGAGCTCGCGAGCGAGGTCCGCTACCGCGAGCCGATCTTCTTCCCCGACGATCTCGTGATCGCCATCAGCCAGTCGGGCGAGACCGCCGACACGATCGCGGCGCTCAAGGCGGCGAAGGCGCAGGGCGCCAAGGTGCTGGCGCTCTGCAACGTGCTCGACAGCGCCATCCCGCGCCTCTCCGACGGCGCGCTCTACACGCACGCGGGCCCCGAGATCGGCGTCGCCTCGACCAAGGCGTTCACCACGCAGCTCGCCGCGCTGCTCCTGCTCGCCGTCTATCTCGGCCGCCGCCGCGACTCGCTGTCGGCGGAGCGCGGGCGCGAGATCCTCCAGGCCCTCTGGGAGATCCCGAGCCACATGCGCGAGGTGCTCGGCGACGCCGACTACGTGCACGCGATCGCGAAGCGCCTCGTCCACGCGAAGGACGTCCTGTTCCTCGGGCGCGGCCTCGGCTTCCCCATCGCGCTCGAGGGTGCGCTCAAGCTCAAGGAGATCTCGTACGCGCACGCCGAGGGCTACGCGGCCGGCGAGATGAAGCACGGGCCGATCGCCCTCATCGACGAGGCGCTCCCCGTGATCGTCGTCTGCCCGCGCGACGCGCACTACGACAAGACGTTCTCCAACCTGCAGGAGGTCCGGGCGCGCGAGGGGCAGGTCGTCGCGATCGCCACGAAGGGCGACGAGTCGATCCTCGAGATCGCTCAGCACCACGTCTGGATCCCCAAGGTGCCGGACGAGGTCGGGCCGCTCCTTACCGTGCTCCCGCTCCAGCTCATCGCCTATTACGTCGCCAACCTGAAGGGCAACGACGTCGATCAGCCGCGCAACCTCGCGAAGACGGTCACCGTCGAGTAACGAGCAACGCCGGTCTCGCGGCGGGGCATCCCCGCCGCGGCGAGCGGCCTCCTGTGCGACGCGCGCAGCGCTCCTCTGCAGGGCGCGCCCTCTTTCTTCAGCGCGGGCTTCAGCGCCGGCGCTCCCGCGCCGCGCCTGCGCGGGGCCGCGGTTATGCTGCGCGCATGCGCATCCCCGGCAGGACGGAGCGGCGGGTCGTCGCGGCCATCCTCGTGACCGCCCTGATCCCGCTCGTCGCCAGCATCGTGGTCGCCAGGACGGTGATCGCGCGGGTGTCGGCGACGGCGTTCCAGCCGGAGTTCGGCGTCCACCTGGACAGGGCGCTCGGCGTGTACGCCGAGCTGGCCGCCGCCATCAAGCAGGGCATGCGCTCCGAGGCCGACGCGATCGTCGCGGCGGACCCGCTGCGCGAGAGCGCCTTCAGGGGCGACGCGCAGCGCCTCGATGGCGAGCTCACGCGCATCATCGCGGCTCACCCCGCGCTGGTCTCGCTCCGCGTCGAGCGCTGCGGCGGCGATCTCGTCGGAGCGCGCGAGCGCGGCCGCCCGGTGGATCCGGCGCACGAGAAGACGCTCACGGTCCGGAAGGCCATCGCGCGCGCGCCCGGCCACGCCGCGGAGCCCGGCGATCCCGCGCCCGACGACGGCGGCTGCGACGGCGACGAGCGGACCCTCGTCGCGACGTTCGCCGCGCCGAGCGCGCGCTTCGACGAGCTCGACGCGGCGCAGGCGTTCGCGCAGGCGTACCACGCCCTCGAGCGGGAGCACCGGAAGGAGTACCTCGACGAGAGCTACGGCGACGCCTTCGCCGCCCTGCTCGGCGCGACGATCCTCCTCGCGATCCTCGCGGGCGTGCTCGTGGCGCGCCCCGTGGTCGACCGCATCGCGCGGCTCGCCGCGGCGACCCGGCCCGTCGCGGAGGGCGACCTCTCGGTGCGCGTGGGGCTGCAGGGCGACGACGAGGTCGCCGATCTCGGCCGCGCCTTCGATCGCATGCTCGAGGAGCTCGAGGGCAGCCGCGCGCGGATCGAGTTCCTCAAGCGCATGGGCGAGTGGCAGAAGATGGCCCGGCACCTCGCGCACGAGATCAAGAACCCGCTGACCCCGATCCAGCTCGCCGTCGAGGAGTGCCACCGCCGCTATGCGGGCAGCGATCCGAGGTACCAGCGATTGCTCCAGACGACGCTGGAGGTCGTCGAGGAGGAGGTCGGCACCCTGCGCCGCCTCGTCGGCGAGTTCTCCAATTTCGCGCGGCTCCCGCGGGCAGAGCTCGAACCCTCGGATCTCGCGGAGTTCCTGCGCGAGCAGGGCGAGCGCTTCGCCGCGGTCGAGGAGGCGGGGCGCGAGCACGCCTCGGACGAGGTGCTGCTCGGGCGCGTCGATCTCGAGTTCGACGTGCCGGATGTCCTGATGCCGGCCGCGCTCGATCGCGAGATGCTCCGGCGCGCCCTCGGCAACATCGTGCGCAACGCGGCGCAGGCGCTGCGCGACGCGCAGCGGGCGATGCCCGGCGGAGCAGCCCGAGAGCGCCCGGGCGCCGGTGCGTGGGGCAGGGTTCGCGTCTCGGCGCGGAGCGAGGGGCAGAGCTACCTCATCGCGATCGACGACGACGGCCCGGGCATCGATCCCGCCGTGCGGGACTCGGTGTTCGATCCGTACGTCACGACGAGGTACGACGGCACGGGGCTCGGCCTGAGCATCGTGAAGAAGATCGTGGTCGATCACGGCGGCACCATCGACGTGCTCGAGTCCCCGCTCGGAGGCGCGCGTTTCATCATCCGGCTCCCGCGCGCAGGCACGCCGGCGGCGCGCGCCGCGCTCGGGGCCGCGGCCTTCTCCGAAGGCGATCGCGCGCCTGCGTCCGAGGGCGCCGCGCCGGCGCGGCCAGCCGCTCGCGGCGGGCAGGCGCCGCGCGGGGCGGGGTAGGGCCGCGCCCGTCGGTGCGCTGCGCGGCGGATCCTGCAGCGCCTGAGAGCCGCACGCTGGACGACGATCTCCTGCCCCGGGAGCGCGCGCCGGGCTGCTGGCGAGGGGGCCTCGGAGCTGAAAGCGCACCTCGGACCGGTCGGTTGTCAGGAGATGCTTGACCAGCCGGCCCCGCTTTGCCATGTTCGCCGGCGGAGAGGTGACCGAGAGGCCGAAGGTGCCTGATTCGAAATCAGGTGTACCCGCAAGGGTACCGCGGGTTCGAATCCCGCTCTCTCCGCTACGCTTGGCTGCTTGCCCCCGTTGAAACAGGTGGGCTCTGACCGCCCGCTCTCTCGCGAGCGGCGCCGGTCGGGCAGAAGCGGGGCGCGTTGAAGTTGTATCGGGAGAGGTGACCGAGTGGTCGAAGGTGCACGACTGGAAATCGTGTGTACGGCAACGTACCGCGGGTTCGAATCCCGCCCTCTCCGCTGAGCTGAACCGTCGATCGACTCCCTGGCGTGATGAGCTCCTTCAAGCGAGCCAGCAGGACGTCGGCGAGCGATGTGACGTGAACGATGAGCGATGAGACCGAGCGGTCGGTCGCTCGACCGCCGTGCCCGCTCGTCGAGCTGAAGTCGGGTTTTCTGTAAAGTGTGGCCTGACGCGGCGCTCGAGGGGGCTCCGGGGTCGGTCGCCGTCGATGCCGCGAGGCGAGGCTCTGTGCGGGGCGACTGAGCTGCACCGAGCAGGGAGATGCATCGATGCGAGGGGGCTCTGTCTGTTCAATGCCCTGGTGATCTGGATGAGCGGGCAAAATGAGAGAAATCTGGGAGCCCGAGACAACCAGCGATGCTAGGCGGGACGGAAGAGACGACGGGGACGACTGACGACGGGACGACGACGACTTCTTGACGGACCCGCTTGACCAACCCCCGCTGGACGATGACGATGCTGCCCCAGAAGCCTGACGCTTGACAGGCGAAGGGCCGCCTTGTAGAAGTGGCGCCCCTTTTTGGCAGGCGCCCTTCCGGAGTTTTTCGCCCAATGAATCCTCAGCCCAAGTCCTTTTCCGCCAAGCCTGCGGAGGCCCGCAACGAGCGTACGTGGTGGGTGATCGACGCGGAAGGCAAGCCCCTCGGCCGCCTTGCCAGCCGCATCGCCACGGTGCTCCGCGGCAAGAACAAGCCCACGTTCACGCCGCACGTCGACACCGGCGACTTCGTGATCGTCGTGAACGCCAAGAAGATCCTTCTGACGGGCCGCAAGCTCCAGCAGAAGAACTACGTGCGGCACAGCGGCGAGCCGGGCGGCTTCCGCTCCGAGTCGTACGGTCACCTGCTCGAGCGCAAGCCGGAGCTCCCCATCCAGAAGGCCGTGAAGGGCATGCTCCCGAAGAACGTGCTCGGGCGCGAGCTCCTCACCAAGCTCAAGGTCTACGCCGGTCCCGATCACCCCCACGCGGCGCAGAAGCCGCAGCCCCTTAGCTACAGCTGAGCAAAGCCATGACGGAAACGAGAACGTACGCCACTGGTAAGCGTAAGACCGCCGTTGCGCGGGTCTTCCTCTCGCCGGGCACCGGCAACATCAAGGTGAACCAGAGGCCCGCTGACGATTACTTCGTCCGCGAGACCTCGCGCATGGTGATGCGTCAATCGCTCGAGTTGCTCGAGCTGCTCGATCAGTTCGACGTGAACGCGACCGTGGTCGGCGGCGGCCACAGCGCGCAGGCCGAGGCGATGCGGCACGGCATCGCGCGCGCCCTCTGCGAGCTCGATCCGGAGCGCAGGTCGTCGCTCAAGCGCGCGGGCTTCCTCACGCGCGACGCGCGCAAGAAGGAGCGCAAGAAGTACGGCCAGCCCGGCGCCCGCAAGCGCTTCCAGTACTCGAAGCGTTAACAGGCCTGGGCCGCCGCCCATCGAGGCGGATGCCATGGCAAGGACATCGAGGACGCGAGGGTTCACCCCTCCGCGTCCTCGGTGCGTTTTGTCTGTCGGATGCCGCGAAGGCGCCGACGATGGGACGGCTGGTCCCTCGGCATCTCTCTCATCGAGCGGACCTCTCGGCCCGCTCGGTGTTCTCTGGTCTCATCGAGCGGACCTCTCGGCCCGCTCGGCGTCACATCGCTTCCGGCGGGCTCTTGAGATCGGCGCCTTCGATGAGCTCGCCCTCGTCGTCCCCGGCGCCTTCCGGCGGCCGCGCTTCTTGCTCGGTCGGTCCGCTCGGCCCGACATCCGGTGCCGCGGCGGCCGCCGGCTCGCTGCTGGTGGCCGCGGGCGGCGGCGAGGGAGGCTCTGCCGCTTCGGGCTTCACCGGTTCGGGCGGCGGCTCGGGCAGCGGAATGGCGTCGAGCCGCTTGTCGAGCGCTTCCTTCGTCGCGGCGAACGCCGCGCGATCGACGCCGGGCATCACGCGCTCTCCGTCGAGCTGGAGCGACTCGGCATCGAAGTACTTGCCGTCCCTCTTCGCGCTGAAGTGAAGGTGAGGGCCCGTCGAGCGGCCCGTCGACCCGACGTAGCCGACGAGCTGGTGGGTACCCACCTTCATGCCGGCCTTGATGCCGGGGGCATACCTCGACAGGTGCGCATAGCCGGTGGTGACCCCGTTCGCGTGCGCCACCGTGACGAGGTTGCCGCTCGGACCCGCCGGACCGACCCAGTCGACCATGCCGCGATACGCCGAGTACACCGGCGTTCCCATCGGTGCGCCGAAGTCCGTCCCGTTGTGGGGCATCCTCTTCTTCAGCACCGGGTGCATTCGCTGCGGGTTGAACTTCGACGTCACGGGGGCGCCCGGGACCGGCGCGCGCCAGCCGCCGGCGTGCGGCTGCCGGCCGCGCTCATCGAACGTGCCGCGAGCCTCCTGCCCCTTGAAATCGTAGATGCGCACCGGCTTCTCCGCGGGATCCGGGGGCCGGTACTCGAGCGCGATGACCTTCTTGTACCGGGAGAACATCCCGAGCGCCGTCTCCTCGATGGCGATCAGCCGGACCGTGCCCCCCTCCTCGAAGCTCTCCGTCGAGAGGCGCCCGTTCAGCGCGTCGTCGATCACGTCGAGCACGCCGGGCTCCAGGCCCCCTGCCCGGATCGCGTTGGCGAGATCCTTTCCCACGTAGAAGGAGGCGACGACCTCCTCCTCGGCGATCTTCATGTCGAGCGCGGCGCCCGCGAGCCGCCCGGCCGCGTCGTCCCTCGCCTGGTAGATCTCGCTCGCCGAGACCTCGTACTCGAAGGCGCGGACGCGGCGCGTGGAGCGATCCATCGCGACCGTGAACCGGTCCTTGCGGCCGCACTTGTCGAACTTCCGCAGCCCGTCGAAGGCCTTCATGATCCGGTAGATCTGCGCCTTCGGTACGCCCTTCTCGTCGAGGGCCGCGATGAACGACCTGCGGTCCATCACGTCGCTCACCAGGAGCACGGAAGGATCCTTCCCGAGCTCGGAGATCCGCCACGGGCCGGGCAACGGCGTGCGCTGCTTGGTCTTCACCTCGGACATGGAGGAAGGCTTGGCGGCCTCATCCGTACCTGCTGCCGAGGTCGCCGGGCTCGCCGCGACCAGCGCGCGCTCGTCGCGCACCGGGACGCCCTGGATCAGCAGCGCGATGAGCGAGGTGAGCGTCGCGAGGCCGAAAATACCGCCGAAGACCGCGGTCATGCGCGGCGACAGGTGCGGTCCTGGAGGGGGCCGGCCGAGGCCGGGTGGGAGCCGCGGGCCGTCCGTCGAACCGGGGCCAGTGTGGGGTCCGCCGTCCATGAGCGACGGCGTCCGCAGGGGCTGCACGCGCGGATCGCTGCCGCGCGACCAGGGCGCCGATGAGCGCCCGCGAGAAGAAGGAGGAGGGAGCTGCGGCCACGTCGATGCCGCGCGCGCGCGCGGATCGTTGCCGCGCGACCAGGGAGCGGCCGGCGCGCCCTCGCCCCGCCGGCTGCCCCCCTGCAGCGGAGCGGTCAGCGGCGGCGTGGCTGGTCTGCCCGGGAGGTCGAGCGCGTCGTCCGCGACGTCCTCGGCCGCGCCGATGCGCACGATCTCCGCGCGCGGCGCGTCCTGCGGGACGGCGGCGCCGGGCTCCGCGCGCGGCGCGTCCTGCGGGACAGCGGCGGCGGGCTCCGCCGCGCTGCCGGTCTTTCCGCTCCGCTCCCTGGCGCGGTCCTCGGCGTCCGGCGCTCCGGAGGCCTCGAGCGGGTTCTGGGGTACTGCACTCGGCACGCCGACGTGCGTACCAAGGCATCGACGGGGTTGCAACCGCGCGGCTCCCTCGCCGACGCAAGGGTTGCGCGGAAGGCGGATCCCATTGTACGCCGGTCGCGTAAGCTGACGGGCCTGATGGACGACCGGCTGAAGCAACTTCTGGTTCTCGGCAGGGAGCACTACGAGCGGCGCGAGTACGATCTCGCCGAGCACGCCCTGCGACAGATCATCGAGAAGACCGACCGCTTCGCGGACGTCTACAACATGCTCGGTGTCATTCTCCACGAACGCGGTGATTTCCTCGCGGCCGAGGCCCACTTCGAGCGCGCGGTGCAGCTCAACGAGCACTACACGGAAGCGCTGCTGAACCTCGCCGTCACCTACAACGACCTCGGCAAATACGAGGCCGCGCGGCAGGTCTACTCTCGCATCCGCCGCGGCGAGGGGGAAGGCGGCATCCTCGACCCGTTCGCGCGCGGCAAGATCGCCAACATGCACGCCGATCTCGCGCAGGCCTATGCCGACGTCGGTTGCGCGCAGGAAGCGATCGCCGAGCTCACGCGGGCCGTGGCGCTGTGTCCGACGTTCGTGGATCTTCAGCTGCGCCTCGGGACGATGTACCGCGACGCCGGGAATCTGGAGCTCGCTCGCGAGCATTACGCCGCCGCGCGCGACGCGAACCCGAAGTACGCACCAGCGCGCGTGCTGCTCGGGGTCGCGCTGCTCTCCCTCGGCGCGCCCGATCAGGCGAGCGCCGAGTGGCGCGAGGCGCTCGCGATCGATCCCGACAACAGGACGGCGAAGATGTACCTCCGCACGCTGGAGGCGCAGCGGAGCGGGCGCACTGCGGCCGCTGAGTCAGGCGATCCGGCGCCGGCCGCCGCGGCGGGTGGCACGTGGGACGCGCTCGACGAGGCGACACCCACGACCGTGAGCGACATCCTCTCCAAGACGACGGCCGATGCAGCGGGTGAGACGGATCGTGCTGCACGGGAAGGCAAACCCTGAACGTTGGCGAAATACTCTCTCCTCCGAGAGGAGGCGCGCCGCGCGTGGCGTGAGCTCCGTGGCAGCGAGCTCTCCGCCGGCCGGACCGCCGTGGCGGTGGCGATCGGCCTGTTCATCGGATCGCAGCCGATCTTCGGCTGCCACACGCCGCTCGTGCTCCTCCTCTGTCTGTGGTTCCGCCTGGATGCAGCGATTGCCTGGGTCGCTGCGAACATCTCCAACCCCTTGTTCGCGCCAGCGCTGCTCACGGCCGAGGTCCAGGTCGGCGCGTACCTCCGCACGGGTCGCTGGCTGCGCCTCTACGAAAAGATGAGCTGGGCGCAAGCGCTTTCGGACTTCCCCGAGTACATGTTCCTCGGCGCCCCGGTGGTCGGGCTCGCGCTCGCGGCGCTCGGCGGCGGCCTGATCTTCGTCCTCGTCACGCTGAAGCGGCGCCGAGCTCCCCTGCAGCAGAGCAGCAGGATGGAGCCGTATCGGCTCCCCGGGGATGCACCGCCGTGGGTTCACGCGGTCGAGCGCGTCGCCGGGAGGTACAGCCCGCCTGAGGGCGCCACGCCGGCGCAGCGTACCCGCTTTCACTATGTCCGCTTCAAGCTGCTCGGCGACCCCATCGCCCGGTTGATTGCCGACATCGCTGGCGACCGCCCCGGCGCGCTCGGGGAGGTCCTCGATATCGGGACCGGGGCTGGCCAGCTGCCGATTCTCCTGCTCGAGCTGGGGAGGGCCGAGCGCGCGCGTGGGTTCGACTGGGACCGAGCCAAGATAGAGGACGCCCGGCGCGCGGCCGGCGGGGGCTCCGGCGCACCTCTCCCGCGCTCGTCCGAGTCGCCCGGCGCGCAGCGCGCGGCCCACGCCGCCCCTCCGCTGGACGCCGAGTTCTGGTGCGCCGATGCGCGCGAGGCCGAGCTCGGAACTGCAGACACCGTGCTGCTCATCGACCTGCTCCACTACTTCCGCGTGGAAGAGCAGGACGCGATCGTGCGGCGGGCGGCGGCCGCGGTTCGTCCGGGCGGGCGCCTGCTCGTCCGCGAGGCGGACACCGAGCGCGGCTTGAGGAGCTCGATCACGCTCCTTGAGGAGCGCGTTTTCACCGCGCTTCGATTCAACCGGGGCGAGCGTGTGCGCTTCCGTCCTGCCCGAGAGATCGCGGCGCTCCTCGAGCAGCTCGGCTTCTCCTGCGAGACGATGCCCGCCTGGGGGAAAACGCCCTTCTCGAATGTCCTCATCGTCGGGAGCCGAGCCCAGCGCTGAGCCCGAGTCGCCCTCCCCGCGAGCTCTCACCCTCCCACCGCCCGCGCCGCGCCCTCAGCGTCAGCGGCCGTTACCGGGTGTCTGATCCGGCGCGCGGCCTCTTCTGAGCGCATCGCCCAGTGGCTCGATCACCGCGGATGGTCAGAACCTGTCCGGTATGTTGACGCGTTGGTCTCGAGGCTCCTTTCGGTACACGAGCCGAGCTATCCGGTGGAGCGACCCCCCTCATGGCACAGGCCATGCTTATCCCACGGGCCTGGCGGCGGAGCCCCGCTGTCCATGTTTCTTCCTGATCGCTAGAGGTCGACAGGCCTCCAGGGCACCGCCTTGCCAGGCGTCGGGCTCGCCCACATTGCAAGCTGGCAATATCCGCCTGGGGCGTCCTTTCCAGGTGTCCGTGGAGGTGCGTTGAGCTCCGGGCCGGCCGGGTCCAGTGTCGCTCCGAGGGCGCCGCGCGATCGTCGAGAAGGCGCCGGATGGGCGGAGCGGGTCAGGCGTTCACAGCAACAACGCCTGCGCGCAGCGCCGATCGTGCTCTTCCACGTCGGCAGTCCTTGCCGCCCTGACGACCCCACGGAACGAGCTCCGCCCGGCGGGGGTCCGGACCGGGATGACCGGACTCCCGCGCCGCATCGCCGCGTCGCGCCGGTGCCTCTCGCTTTCGCTTCCTTGGAGCTCCGCCCCGCTTCACGCCCCAGCGTCCGTTTCGAGGCCGCGTCATCGCTACGTGACAGGAGGTCCGACGGGATCGCTGATGCGCGAAACTAGATGTGGTGGTCCATCGATGATGCCCCACGATATGTTGGGGTCTCAGGGGTGATGGCGTGATGGTCTCTCCCGATCCGCCGTTCTCAAGAGCAGGGGCGTGGCGGCTCGGTAACCCAGCGTCCTGGGCACCAGAGCGGACATGTGCTTACAGACGCGATCGGGGAGAGGCGCAGCCTGCGTCGAGTCACCAGGCGGATCCGCTCAGCAGCGGTCGGGCGGCAGCTGACGGGCCTTGCGCGCGGATTTCTCCGTCGTCCTACGAGGAGACGACATGACTTGGAGGGACTTCCTGAGGGGCATCCAGCAGCGTGTATGGCTGCGGAGCTTGCTCCGCCCCGATGTGCGACGTCTCCGCGCCTGCCGGAACGGCTCCTGGCTCGCCGCGATTTCCCCTGCTGGGCTTGGGGGAAGGCGGGAGGTCGACCTCGGTCGGTTTGGCCGGACCCTTCTTCTGGAGAGCGTCGAGGCTGGCTTCAGCGGGAAAAGTACTTGGTAGCCCGCTTCTCTCCTTTCGACGTGATCTTCTTCTCGACGAGCAGCTTCCGAATCGGGAGGGTCAGCTCCTTCGTGGTCGTGCCCAGATCCTTGGCGATCTGCTCGACGCCCTGGCCGCTGTTGCTCCGGATGTGCTCCAGGACCTTCTGCGTCATCGCGGCGAGCTCTTCCTTCGAGCGCTTCTCGCCCTTCTTGCGGGTAGGCTTCGCAGCGCGAGCGGGGCGACCGACCGCCTTCTTGACCTCCGCAGGCTGCTGAGGAGCGGCCTTGGCCCGACCCACCTTGCGCGGCGCGGCGGCCGCAGCGACCGGCTGGCCCTCGCCTCGCAGGGCGTTGGCGACAGCCTCGAGAGCCGCTTTGCGGACAAGTCCGCTCAGCTGAGAGACGAATGCATCAACGTGGCTTTTGATCTCGGTTTCGACGTTGTTCATTGGATCTCGCGTCCCATGAATAGCTAGAGTTGTCAACTGCTGAACAGCACCTTGCTTGAAAATAATTCGAGAGGTGTCCCCTCAACGTGCGTCAAGAACCCGCGCTCGCCACCTCCCCGTCGGGTCATGGGGTGCTGGGGGCGACCGGTCGAGCCGGACTCCAGCACCTCGTCTCCCCGGCGATGTCGCGCCGCGAAGCCAGGCACCGCCCCAACCCAAGAGGGTGCGATGGACAGCGCCGTGCTCCGCTCTGCACCGCGCTGCGGATTTGGATGCCGCGGCGCGCGTGCCGTGGGCAGCCCCGTAACCGAGGGGAGCCAGCGACATTCCCATGAAGATCTGCTTTCCTGTGCTCCGGACACACGCGCCCCACCGCGCAGCGGCCGAAGCGGGCGCCTGACCGAGGGACCGTGGAGGAGCCCGACCCCCCGGGTGGAGCACCCGCGATGAGGAAAGGTGTCATGGCCGAGGTCGCCGTTCCAGCCGATCGCCGGTGAGCTGGAACGGCAGCCTTTCACTTCTGCACTCCACCCTGCTCCCGCGGCGTAACCGTATGCCCGAGCTCTCGTCTCCCGACCGAGCCGCTCTCCGGGATCGACCGCAACGTGTCGGCCGTCGAGACGCCCTCCGGCGGTGTCGACGTCATGAGGGCTACCCCACCCACCTGCCAGGACATCCCCCTGGCTGATCGGCGCGGCGGCCCGACGCGGTTGCTCCCACCCACGCGGTTGCTCCCACCCACGTTGCAGCCCCCAGGCCATGTCGCCTCCGGTCTGGCTGCGTCTTTTTGCGGCTGTGCTGGAGCTGCCCAGCCTCCGGCCGAGTCTCCCAAACCGCTCGCCGTGCCCGAGCTCCGACGGCCGCCCCGGCAAGCCGGAAGTCGCCCTGCGGGAGGCCACGAGGCCGCCGCTCCTGCTCAGCCGCTCATCCTGATTCAGGGGGTGACACTCGTGCTGCGCACCAGGGTGACGCTCGCCCGCGGCTCGCTCCCGTGCGAGGGGGCAAAGCTCACCGTCGCCGCCGAGGGCGACATCGATCCCCCGAGCGGGGCGGTGGTGATGGACGCTGGTGGACAGTTCGTCACTCCTCGGCAGCTCGACGCGCACTCCACCTCGGGGGCCGCCCGACACCAGGCGCAGCGGCGCACCTGGACGGCAGCGAACGGGAACCAGACACGGGGCCGGTGGCGCCGCAGGCTCAGTTCGCCGATGCCTTCTGGCCCCAGGACCCGGGTATCGAACGGGCAGTCGCTGGTGGTGTTACGACCATACAAGTCCTTTCGGGTTCAGGCAACCTGATTAGAGGGTGCGAGGCAACGATGGAGCTCCGACCGGGCATCAGCCGTCCCATCGGCCCTCCGAGCTTCCTCCGAGCTTCCTCCCTGATTCCTCCCAGATGCTTCCCAGACGCTCGCCACCGTGGCGCCCGGCGGGCTGAAAGTGGCTTGCGGGGAGAGCCCGAAGCGCAGCTACGGCGGGGACAAGCGGGCACCGATGGCCGGTACGGGCAACCTCGCTCTCCAGCGGGCGACCTCTCTCAAGACCAGGAAGCTCCAGACGGACTGGGCGCGATGGAGCGACCGGGAGTCGCGCCGGATTGCGACCGAGGCGAAGATGCCGCGGTCCGCCAGGCCACGAAGGAGGAGCGCTCGACACCGAGACCTCCTCCCGCGGAGATCCTGCCGTCGGACCTACTGGCTGCTCGAGGGCGTGTCTCGCGTCGACCCGGGCGCGGCGGGCCATCACCGCAGTCGCTCGCGCTGCCTCCTACACGGGCGGTCGTGCGACGCGCGACGGCACACCGTGATCGGGTGGCCTCGCGAGCGCCGCACGTCACCACGCGGTGCGCGCGGCTCACGTGATCAGGCCGCGGCGCGCGCTGCGCGGCTCACGTGATCAGGCCGCGGCGCGCGCTGCGCGGCTCACGTGATCAGGGCGCCCCGCGCGCTGCGCGGCTCTCGTGATCAGGGCGCTCGCGCGCGGCTCACATGATCAGGGCGCCCGCGCGCGCCGCGCGGCTCACGTGATCAGCCCGCCCGCGTGCGCTGCGTGATGACGCGCGGCTCACATGATCAGCGCGCCCGCGTGTGCGCCGATGGCAACGTGGTGCGCGCGGGACTCTCGCCTCGCCGCGCGGCGGCCATCGCCCGCAGTCTGGCCTGCGTGTCCGTGTCGCCTTCGCTTCGGCTCGAACATGGCCTCGCGAACGTCGCGGTCGGGTCGGGCGACCCGCTCGACATCTCGACCTGGGCGTTCTGCCCCGTCGCTCCCGGCGAGCGGCGCCGCGTCACATGACGGCGCTTTTCTAGATGTAAAGGAGAACCGGCACGGGCCGCGTCGGCCGCTCTCCACGGGAGGAGCCGTGATCGCGGCGCTTGCTGCCGGCGCGCGCGACTTCTAGATCGTTCCGGCCGTGGTCAACCCGAGCGCCAAGCAGGATCCCGAAGCCCTCCTCGCCGCCAAGCTCGCGTCGCTCCCGACGACGCCGGGCTGCTATCTGTTCATCGACAAGGCCGGCGCCGTCGTCTACGTCGGCAAGGCGAAGAGCCTGCGCTCGCGCGTCCGCAGCTACTTTCAGGAGAGCGGAAGCGACGCCAGGTACTTCATCCCGATACTCCGGAAGATCGTGGCCGATCTGGAGACGGTGGTCACCGCCACCGAGAAGGAAGCGGCCGTACTCGAGAACGAGCTCGTCAAGCAGCACAAGCCGCGGTTCAACGTCAAGCTGCGTGACGACAAGGACTTCCTTTGCCTCAAGCTCGACACGCAGAAGGCGTGGCCGATGCTCGAGACGGTCCGCCGTCCCGCCCCGGACAAGGCGCGCTATTTCGGGCCCTACCACTCGGCGACGAGCGCGCGGCGGACGCTCCACCTGGTCAACAAGCACTTCCAGCTCCGCACCTGCTCCGATACCGAGATGGCGTCGCGCCGGCGCCCCTGCCTGCAGTACCAGATCAAGCGTTGCCTCGCGCCCTGCGTGATGGATGTCGACCGGGAGCTCTATACGGAGATGGTCCGCTCGGTCGCGCTCTTCCTCGAAGGGCGCCACGACGAGCTCACGGGCGAGCTCACCACGCGAATGCGGGACGCGTCGCGGGAGCTCGAGTTCGAGCGCGCCGCCATCTACCGCGATCAGCTCCGGGCGGTCGAGGCGGTGCGCGAGGCCCAGCGCGTCGTCTACGTGAAGGACGTCGATCAAGACGTGGTGGGCATCTACCGCGAGGGGACGCTCGTGGAGGTCGAGGTGATCTTGGTGCGGAGGGGGCGCGTCGCAGACACGCTGTCCTTCTCGCTCCGCAACATGGAGCTGCCGGACGACGAGGTGCTCGGCGGCTTCCTGAACGAGTACTATGGCGTCGCGTCCACCACGATCCCCGATGAGGTCCTCGTGCCGGTGTTGCCAGACGGCGCGGAGGGCGTTGCGGAGTGGCTCGGCGATCGGCGCGGCCGCAAGGTGGCGCTCTTCGTGCCTCAGCGCGGGCCCCGCGTCGATCTGCTCAAGATGGCGAGCGAGAACGCAGCTCACGCGTTCCGGGAGAAGCAACGGAGCTCGGACGATCTCGAGGCCCGGCTCGAGGAGCTCAGGGAGCGCCTTCGTCTCCCGACGCTCCCGCGTCGCATCGAGTGCTGCGACATCTCGCATCTCGGCGGCGGCGACACGGTGGGATCGATCGTGGCGCTCCTCGATGGTCAGCCGGACAAGAAGCGCTACCGCAGCTTCAACGTGAAGAGCGTGGCCGACGGCGACGACTACGCCGCGATGTACGAGGTGCTCTCACGGCGCTTCCGCCGCGGAAAGGCCGCCCGGCAGGCGAGCCCCGCGTCCACCGCAGAGAGCGAGGCCGCCCTCGGCGCCGAAGGCGCGCCCGAGAGCGACGTGATGGAGGGCGTCGCCGAGAGCGACATGATGGAAGGCGTCGCCGAGAGCGACATGATGGAGAGCGATCCGGCGGAGAGCGACGCGCTCGAGAGCGATGCGATGGAGGGCGACGTCGCTGAGGAGGACATCGGCTTGGCAACAGCGAGCGACGCTACGCCGCAGACGGAAGGGACGCAGGTGTCCGCTGCCGCGGAGCGGGAGAGCGCCGGCTCGGGGGGTGATGTGTCGAGGAGCGCCGAGGCCGGCGGAGGCGAGTGGGATCTTCCAGATCTGTTCGTCGTCGATGGTGGGCGCGGCCAGCTCCAGGTAGCGCTGTCGGCGGCGCGCGATCTCGGCCTGCACGGCCTCCCGATCGTCGGCCTGGCGAAGGAGCGGGAGACGCAGACCGGAGAGAAGCTCGTCGACCGCGTCTACCTGCCTGGCCAGAAGAACGGTATCCCGCTCCGATCGACGAGCTCCGCCCTCTTCTTCCTGGCGCGCGCGCGCGACGAGGCGCACCGCTTCGCAAACCACGCACGCAAGCGGCTAGGCAAGGCGCGGCGCCTCCGGTCCGCGATCGAGGACATCCCAGGGCTTGGCAGCGCGGTGAGGACGGCGCTCCTCCGGGAGCTCGGTTCCATGGAAGGAGTGCGCCGCGCGACGGACGCTCAGATCCTGGCGGTGACAGGGGTCACCAAGCGACACCTGTCCGCGCTGCGCAAGGTCATCCCGTCTCCCGAGTCCTCACAGCCCGACGCGCCGGCCGAGGACACCGGCGATCTCTCCAAGGCTCGCGGGCTCACGCGCTGAGCGCGACCGGGGCCGCGCCGCGATGGATCGGTGAAAGATCA
This sequence comes from Sorangium aterium, assembly GCF_028368935.1. Taxonomy (NCBI): domain Bacteria; kingdom Pseudomonadati; phylum Myxococcota; order Polyangiales; family Polyangiaceae; genus Sorangium; species Sorangium atrum. The sequence continues at coordinate 1,282,941 of NZ_JAQNDK010000005.1, forward strand.
CGCTGCGACCCGAACGGCGTTCCGGGTTGAGCGCCAAGGCGTTCTCTGCGACGATCCGAACACCAGGCGCCCGGCCGCAATCCGGGCGCACGCGGTCATTTTTCGATCAAGAGCACCACCTGGCACACCGAGCGCTTCTTGCGGACCCGACGTAGTGGGCGGGCCGCGGCGGGCCGCGCTCGGCGAGCTCGATTCCCGGCGGGCACTGCCTCGCTCCGGGGTTACGCGGCACGTGAGCACCATGGGAGAAGTACGCGCTGGCCACACGCTCGGTCGCTATGAGCTCCTCGTCCCCATCGCGCTCGGGGGCATGGCCTCGGTGTGGGCCGCTCGAACGGGCGGCCAGCTCCCCAGGATCGTCGCCGTCAAGCTGCTGCGCGCCGAGCTGAGCGACGATCCCGACTTCGAGGCGATGTTCCTCGACGAGGCCACCCTGGTCTCGCAGATCCATCACCCGAACGTCGCGGAGACCATCGATGTGGGCGAGGAGGACGGCGTTCTCTACCAGGTGATGGAGCTCATCGACGGCGAGCCGCTCAACCTGGTTCTCCGCGAGAGCAAGGCGCGCGGCGGCCTGCCGCTCCCCTTCGCGCTCCGCATCGTGGCCGAGGCGGCCCTCGGCCTGCACGCCGCGCACGAGCTGCGCGGCCGCGACGGCAAGCCCGTCGGCCTCGTCCACCGCGACGTCTCGCCGCAAAACATCCTGGTCGGATACGACGGGTCGGTGAAGATCCTCGACTTCGGCGTCGCCAAGGCCGCCTCGAACCTGCAGCGAACCCAGGTCGGCCAGGTGAAGGGCAAGTACGCGTACATGTCGCCGGAGCAGGCCGGCAGCGAGCCCATCGATCGCCGCACCGACGTGTTCACGCTCGGGATCGTCTTCTATCAGCTCGTGACCGGCAGGCACCCCTTCCACGCCGAGAACGATCCCGCGACGGTGCGCCGCATCTGCGACAAGGCGGCAGCCGAGCCGCCGCAGACCCTCGTCCCGTCGCTCCCGGAGGACGTCGGGCGCATCATCATGAGGATGCTCGCGAAGCCGAGGGAGGAGCGCTTCGCCTCGATGGCCGAGCTGCGCCGCTCCATCGAGCAGCTGTCGCCCGCGACGCCGATCGCCACCTCGGATGAGCTCGCCGCGCTGATGCAGCAGATGCTCGGCCCGCGCGGCGAGCGGCGGCGCGCCGCGATCCAGGAGGCCATGCAGATCGCGCGCGAGCGCGCGATCGACCCCGACTATCCGCAGTCACAGCAGAGCTCGCCGCACGCCGCCGCCCAGCCCGGGCGCTCGAGCGCTGAGCGCGGCGCCGCCGCGCCGCAGGGCGCTCCGCCGGCGCCGCCGACGTCCGAGGAGGGCCATGCGCGGCGCTGGCTCGTCCCTGCGACGGTCGGCCTCGTGGTCCTCGTGGTGCTCGCGGGCGCGCTCCTGCTGCGCTCCTCGCCGCATGGCGGCCCGCCGCGCCAACGGGGCTCTCTGCTCGTGCCCAGGGCGGGCTCGATCGAGGATCCGCTCCTCAGGGCCGCGCGCGCCGCATCCAAGGCGCCCCGCGGCGGCGCCGACGCGACGCGCGCCGCACCGTAGCGGCGCACCTCGTCCGCGTTCCTGGCCCGCGTTCGCTTGACGGTTCGGGCAACGCTTTTCAAGATGGCCGCCCTCGCATGGATCTTCGCCGCTCGCCGGAGCTCTGGCGGTTCGCCGCGCTGGTGGCGATCTTCGTCACGAGCGGCCTGGTCATCACCTACCTCGTGCTGCCGCCCCCGCCGGACGACGGCCCGAAGCCCCCGCCGGTCCTCCGCGTGGCGCAGGTGCCCGTGCCGACGGGCGGCGACGTGGTGGCGAACGCGCTCGACCTCGTGCGCCGCTACGCGACCGGGGAGATCCGGATCGTGCTCCCCGACGGCTCCGCGCGCGCGCTCCGCCGCAACGATCTCGGCGTCGAGATCAACCGGGTCCGCCTCGCCGAGTTCGTGCGCGAGGCGCTCCGCCCCGAGAGCGCGCTCCGCCGCGCGCACGAGCGGGCCGGCGATGGCGACAAGCGCGACGAGGACGCGCCGCTCGACATCCCGATCCCGCTCCTCCTCGACTCCGAGCGGGCGATCAGCAAGCTGCTCGACCTGAAGGTCGAGCTCGACGCCCCCGCGGTCGACGCGTATGTCGACCTCGAGGCGAGGCAGCTCAAACCCGAGAAGATCGGGTACCGGCTGGACGTCTACGGCACGCTCGCGCGCATCGACGCCGCTCTCCGGGCGGGCGAGGACACCGCGCTGGCCAGCGTCGAGACGATCCCGCCGAAGCTCGTCGCCGAGCAGCTCGGCAACGTCAAGTTCGATCAGGTGCTCGGCTACTTCGAGACGCGCTACGCGACCGGAGGGAGATCCAAGGAGAGGACGTACAACCTCAGGCTCGCCGCGTCCAAGCTCGACGGCGTGGTCGTCATGCCGGGCGAGATCTTCGACTTCAACGAGACGGTCGGCCCGCGCGACGAGGCGCACGGGTACCGCGTCGCTCCGGTCATCGCCCAGGGAGAGCTCGTCGACGGGCTCGGCGGCGGGACCTGCCAGATCTCGGGCACGCTCCACGGCGCCGCGTTCTTCGCGGGGCTCGAGATCGTCGAGCGCTACCCGCACTCCCGCCCGAGCTACTACATCAAGCTCGGCCTCGACGCGACCGTCGTCTACCCGACGATCAACTATCGCTTCAGGAACCCGTTCGACTTCCCGATCGTGCTCCACGAGACGGTGGCCGGCGGCGTCGTGCGCGCCGAGATCCTCGGGCCCTCGCGCAAGCTCACGGTCACGTACTTCCGTCGCATCGACGAGGTCATCCCGTTCGAGGAGCTGGAGCGCCCGACGCCGAAGCTGCCCGAAGGGATACGGGCGCTCGCTCAGCGCGGCATCCCCGGCTTCAGGACGACGAGCTCGCGGGTCGTCCGCGACGGCGCCTATGCGGTGCGGGAGAAGTGGAGCGACAGCTACCCGCCGACCGCGCAGATCATCCATGTCGGGAGCGGCCCGCGCGACCCGGAGGCCAAGACGGCCGACGACAATCACCCCGAGTACGTCGCGGACGAGTACCTCGTCGTCACGCAGGGGCCGGACGTCCGCACGCCGGGCGTGACCGGCCCCGAGCCGGGCGGCGGCACCGTCGAGAGCCGCGAGCCCGGGCTCACGGGCGAGCGCGGCTGGACCGAGCGCGCGGGGTTCGGCACGTTCCGCGCGAAGGGGGCGGAGCGCGCCGAAGGGGAAAGCGGCCGCGCGCGCGGCGAGGACGCGCCGCCCGCCGAGGGGATCGCCGTCATGCAGGCCCCGGGCGCGGCCGCGCCAGAAGGCCGTGGCCAGCGGGACCCCGCGGGGGACGAGGCGAAGGGCGGCAAGGGCAAGAAGCGACGCCAGAACCAGAAGAAGACGACGACGAGCGACGGCGGCTGAGCGGGTGGCGTCGAACGAGAGTGACGGCGGCTGAGCGGACGGTGTCGAACGAGAGCTACGGCGGCTGTTCGGCGGCGCTCGCTGAAGGCCGCGCTGGCCTCGGCGGGCTCCGCTCGTCCTCTGCCGTCGCGGCCTTCAGCGAGCGCCGACCGCCCGGCGTACCTCGTGGAGCGTCGGGCTCGCGAGCGCCCGCGCGCGCTGGGCGCCTTCCAGGAGCAGGGCGTCGACGCGGGCCGGGTTGGCCATGAGGTCGGCGTAGCGGCGCCGCGGCTCCTCGAGCGCGCGGTTCAGCACGTCGAACACGGCCTCTTTCGCCTCGCCCCAGCCGATGCCGCTCTGGTAGCGGCCGCGGAGCGCCTCCGCCTCTTCGGGCGTGGCGAACTCCCGGTAGAGGTGGAAGAGCGGCGAGGTGTTCGGATCCTTCGGCTCGCTCGGGGGCGACGAGTCCGTCTTGTACTTGAAGATCGTCTTGCGCAGCTTCTCCGGCGGCAGGAAGAGCGCGATGGTGTTGTCGTAGCTCTTGCTCATCTTGCGGCCGTCGAGGCCCGGGATCACCGCCGTTTCGGCGCTGATGCGCGCCTCGGGCAGGACGAGGGTCGGGCCGTAGATCGCGTTGAACCGCTGCGCGATATCGCGGGCGATCTCGATGTGCTGGACCTGGTCCTTGCCCACCGGCACGACATTCGTCTTGAACAGGAGGATGTCGGCCGCCATCAGCACCGGATAGCCATAGAGGCCCATGTTGATCCCGGCGTCGAGGTCGTCGCTGTCCTCGACGCCCGCGGCGCCCGACGCTCCGGCCCGCGACTCCATGTTCTTGGCGACAGCGGCCTTGTAGGCGTGGGCCCGGTTCATGAGCCCCTTCGCCGTGAAGCAGGAGAGGATCCAGCTCAGCTCGAAGATCTCCGGAACGTCGGATTGCCTGTAGAAGATGACCTTCTCGGGATCGAGGCCGAGCGCGAGCCATGTCGCGGCGACCTCGTGGACCAGGCTCTGGAGCTTCTGCGCGTCGTGGATCGCGTTGAGCGCGTGAAAGTCGGCGACGAAGTAGAGCGCGTTCGACGCGGTCCCTGCGAGCGCGAGCGCCGGCTTGATCGCCCCTACGAAGTTGCCGAGGTGCGGCGTTCCGGTGGGCTTGATGCCGGTGAGGACGGTGCTTGCCATCGTTGTCGTGTTCCTCTGAGAGAGCTCATCCCATTACGCGCTCCGCGCGAGTGATGCCACTGCCGCGCCCCAAAAAATCTGCCGGGTTTCTGGCTGTCGGCGCGCATCGGCGCGCGAACGTGCGCCGACGTGCGCCGGCACGAGCGCTCTGCCCGCAGCGCAGCGCGGCCCTGGAGCGTCTCCGCCCGCGGCGCCGCGCGTACCGTGTCGTGTACCGTGTACGATCGGCGATTTTCGTGCCACGGTGGACGCCGGACCGACCCCCCGACCCACGCTGGCACCTGCGCCATGTCCGGCCAAACGCCGTCATCTCCCGCACCTCGCCCCGAGGCCTCCGCCCCACCGCCCGCTGGCCGAGCCCCTGCCGACGCGCGGCCGACCGTCGCGCTCGCCGTCTCGGGCAGCATCGCGGCGTACAAGGCCGCCGAGGTGGCCCGGCTCTTGATCCAGGGCGGCGCGCGCGTGCTCCCGATCATGACGCGCGCGGCGCAGCAGTTCCTCGGGCCCATGACGCTGAGCGGGCTTTGCGGCGAGCCGGTGCGCGACACCATGTGGGATCCCGGCTTCGCGGGCGAGCTGCACGTCGCGCTCGCCGCGGAGGCCGATCTGGTGCTGCTCGCGCCCGCGACCGCCGACGTGATCGCTCGCCTCGCCGCGGGGCGCGCCGACGACCTCGTGACGGCGCTCGCCCTGTGCGCGCGGGGGCCGGTGCTCGCCGCGCCGGCGATGCACCCCCGCATGTGGGCTCACCCCGCGACGGCGCGGAACGTCGCCACGCTCGAGGCCGACGGGCGCGTGGAGCTCGTCGGCCCGGTCTTCGGCGAGGTCGCCTCGGGCGAGCGCGGCCTCGGGCGCATGGCCGAGCCGGCGGCGATCGCGGCCGCGGCGTTCTCGCGGCTCGCCCCGCGCGACCTCGCGGGGCTCCGGGTCGTCGTCACGGCGGGCCCGACGCTCGAGGACCTCGATCCCGTGCGCTTCCTCGGCAACCGGTCGACCGGCAAGATGGGCTTCGCCGTGGCGGAGCGGGCTGCGGCGCGGGGCGCGCAGGTCACGCTCATCGCCGGCCCCGTGTCGCTCTCGACGCCGCCGGGCGCGCGCCGGGTCGACGTGCGCGGCGCGCTCTCGATGCGCGGGGCGCTCTGGCAGGCGCTCGGCGAGGACCTGCGCGGCGCCGACGCGCTCATCATGACGGCCGCCGTGTCCGACTACCGCCCGGCCGAGCAGCACGCGACCAAGCTGAAGCGGACGCCCGACCTCGCGTCGCTCTCGCTCGTGCCGAACCCTGACTTGCTCGCGGAGATCGGCGCGGCGCGCGGGGGCCTCGTCGGCGCTGAGGGCGCCGACGGAGCGCGCTCGCCGGTGCTCGTCGGGTTCGCGGTCGAGACCGCCACGGACGAGGGGGTGATCGCCTATGCGCGGCACAAGCTCGCGAGCAAGCGCGTCGACATGATCGTCGCCAACCACGCGGCGGACTCGTTCGGCCGGGACGACAACCGCGCCACGCTCGTGACCCGCGACGCCGCCGACGCGCTCGGCGTATTGCCCAAGCCGGTGCTCGCGGACCGCATCCTCGATCGGGTCTTGCAATTGTGTTGGCCGGGTCGGACGAGTCAGGCGAGCGCGCGATGATCCCGGGCGAAGACCGCGCCGCGGCTCCTTCCGCCGCGGCTCCTCCGGCTGCCTCTGGCTCGGCCGCCGCGGCCTCGTCGCGCGATCGGCGGGCGATCGATCCGCGCGAGCCGCCGCGCTCGTCGCGCCGCGAGGCCGCGCTCATCGCCGCGTCCGTCACCGGCGGCGTCGCGCTCGCCGTCTCGTTCGCGTTCGATCCCGATCGCGCGGGCACGCCTACCATGCTCGCGGCGCTCGGCGCGCTCTACGCCGTCCTCACGGCGATCACCGTGATGTGGCTCCGCCGGCGCGGCGAGCTCCGCGCCGCGCTCCGCCCCCTGTCGGGCGATCTCGCGCGCGGCGCCCTTGTCGCGGCGGGGCTCTACGGGCTCGCCATGGCGGTGCAGCTGCTGCTCGCCCCGCGGGGCTCGCCGCGCGAGGCGTGGGTCCTTCGCCTGTACCTCCAGCTCGGCGACCCCTCGGCCGACGCGCGCGTGTTCGCCGGCGCGCTCGTCTTCGTCATCGCCGCGCTGGAGGAGATCGTCTGGCGCGGGCTCGTCCTGCGCGCCCTGGAGGGGCCGCTCGACCAGGTCGCTGCGTGGCTGCTGTCGAGCGCGCTGTTCGCCGCCGCGCACGCCCCCACGCTCTTCCTGCTCGGCGATCCGGTGGCCGGGCCGAACCCGCTGCTCGTCGCGGCGGGCTTCGGCTGCTCGATCGTGTGGGGTCGCATGGTGCACCGGACCGGGCGCCTGGCTCCGGCCGTCTTCGCCCATGCGTTCTTCTCGTGGGCGATCGTGAGCTTCCCCATCTGGCGCCCGTGACGGGCGCGCGCCCGGGCCGGGATCAGCCCTCGAGCTTCGCGAGCTCCTCTTCGGGCACGTCGAAGTCGGCGTAGACGTTCTGCACGTCGTCGTGGTCGTCGAGCGAGTCGACGAGGTTCAGGCAGACCTCGGCGTCGCGGCCCGCGACCTCTTTCTTGTTCTTGGGGACGTAGCCCGCGGAGTTCGACTTCACCGCGATCTTCGCGTCCTCGAGGGCCTTCACGACGGTGTCCATCACGTCGACGCTGGAGAGCACCTGCCACTCCTCTCCCTGGTCGCTGTAGTCGTCGGCGCCGGCGCCCACGGCGGTGTCCATGAGCTGATCCTCCGTCGCCGCGTCCTTCGCGAGGAGGATGATCCCCTTCCTCTCGAAGGCCCACTGCGCGGAGCCGCCGGCGCCGAGCTGCCCGTTGTTCTTCTCGAAGATCTTCCGGATCTCGGCGACGGTGCGGTTCCGGTTGTCGGTCATCGCCTCGCAGAGGAACAGCGTCCCGCCGGGCCCTGTGCCTTCGTAGAGGATCTCCTCGTAGTTCGCGCCCTCGATCTCGCCGGTGCCGCGCTGGATTGCGCGCTTGATCGTGTCGGCGGGCATCGCCTGGCCCTTGGCGTCGTTGATCGCCTTGCGGAGCCGCGGGTTGCCGTTCGGGTCTCCGCCGCCCATGCGCGAGGCGACGGTGATCTCCTTGATCAGCTTCGTGAAGAGCTTGCCGCGCTTCGCGTCGAGCGCGCCCTTCTTGCGCTTGATGGTGGCCCACTTCGAATGGCCGCTCATGCCTGTCTGCTCCGTGATGACGGGGCGCTCGCTCGCGGCGCGCGCCCAGGGGGAAGGTTCGGCGCAAGATGGAGCACCGATCGGTTCGGGCGTAGAAACCGTCAGGGCGCCGGGAGCGCCAAGAGATTGTCGAGCTCTCTTGGCGCTCTCGGCGCCTTTCGGTTCGAACCGTCTGTCGCTCTAGCGGTGCGCTCCGGGGGAGGCAACAACGACGGCACCCCCGGCCGCGTATCCCTCCTCACCGGGAGGACGAGCGCGGCCGGGGGCCCTTGTCGACCTGGGTCTGTGGCTGCCCCCTCTGTGTCGCTACAGCGCGTAGCCGGTCTCGCCGTGCTCCGTCGCGTCGAGGCCCTCGCGCTCGTCGCTCTCGGGCACGCGCAGGCCGATCAGCTTGTCGACCAGCTTGAGGAGCACGAAGGTCACGATCGCGGCGTACAGCCCGACGGCCGCGATGCCGGCCAGCTGCGGGACCAGCTGCCCCGGGTTGCCGGCGATCACGCCGTCGCGGCCGGCCTCGTTCAGGGCCTTCTCGGCGAAGACGCCGGTGAGGACCGCGCCGAGGAGGCCGCCCACGCCGTGGACGCCGAACGCGTCGAGCGAGTCGTCGTAGCGCAGGCGCTCCTTCGAGACGACCGCCGCATAACACACCACGCCCGCGAGCAGGCCGATCACGACGGCGGCCCACGGCGCGACGAACCCGGCCGCGGGCGTGATCCCGACGAGCCCCGCCACGATGCCGGACGCCACGCCGAGCGCGGTCGGCTTGCCTCGCTGCGCCCACTCGACGAGGAGCCACGCCGCGCCGCCCGCCGCCGCCGCGAGGTGCGTGTCGAGCAGCGCCAGCGCGGCGAGCCCGCCCGACGTCAGCGCGCTGCCGGCGTTGAAGCCGAACCACCCGAACCACAGGATGCCCGTGCCCGTCAGGGTCATCGTCAGGTTGTGCGGCACGTGCCGCTCGTGCGGATATCCCGTGCGCCTGCCCAGCACGAGCGCACAGATCAGCGCCGAGATGCCCGCCGCGAGGTGAACCACGGTGCCGCCCGCGAAGTCGAGCGCCCCCATCTCGAAGAGCCAGCCCTTCTCCGCCCACACCCAGTGCGCCACCGGGTCATAGACGAGCGTGGACCAGAGCAGGATGAAGACCAGGTACGCCGAGAACCGCATCCGCTCGGCGAACGCCCCCGCGATGAGCGCGGGCGTGATCACCGCGAACATCATCTGGAACGCCGCGAACGCGAGGTGCGGCACCGTGCCGCGCTCCGCCATCGCGATCCCGTGCAGACCGACATAGTCGAACCCGCCGATGAGCCCACCGTGCGAGGTCCCGAACGAGAGCGAGTACCCGATGGCCACCCACTGCACCGAGATCACGGCGAGCGCGGCGAACGAGTGCATGAGCGTCGCGAGCACGTTCTTGCGGCGCACCATGCCGCCGTAGAACAGGGCGAGGCCCGGCGTCATGAAAAGGACGAGGGCTGTCGATGCGAGGAGCCAGGCCGTATCCCCAGTGTCGATCTTCATGGCTCGGGCGTAACGTGCCCGATGTTTCAACGAGGTTTCGTGGTCGCGGCAGGACGCATTTGACAGGAAGTCGGGAAATTTCTAATGCCCGATCTGGCGGCGCCGGACACCGAATCCGATCGTTTCGTGATGTCACATACACATCAGGCCGGTTGTGGTCCTCGTATGGACAGGACCGGGACCTTTGCCGATCTCACCACCCGCTGCGCAACGCTGCCGAGCAGCGCCCGCGCGACGGCGCCGCGCGCGTGTGTCCCGATCACGATCATGTCGGCGCCGATCTCGTCCGCGAGGCGGGAGATCTCTTCGTCGGGGACGCCGGCGCGCAGCACGCCCGAGATCTCGACGCCGGGCGTGGCGCGCCGGCGCTCGAGCACTTGATCGAGGCTCCGCTGCGCCGCATCGGCGATGCGCGCGGCGTCCTCGGCCGAGGGGATCAGGGACGAGCCTTCCGGGAAGCTGTACACGGGCACGCTGTACACGTGCGCCACGACGATCTTCGCGGACAGCTTGCGGGCGAGCTCGATCGCCGTGTCGAGGGCGATCTCGGAGGTCGCGTTGAAGTCATGGGCCAGGAGGAGGGTCTTCATCTTGCTCCGCGGTGCTGGAGGGCGCAGGCGGCGCGCCGCCGTCCTTTCGGTCCGGCTTTCGTAGCTCCGGGGGCGGGTCTCCGGTAGGGGGCTCGTCGGAGGCCGCCGGGGCCGGCGGCTGCGCCTTCGACGGCGGTTTCACCCGCTTGAACAGCGCCATCTTCTTCAGCCGGCTGAGCTCCTCGAGCTCGCCGCGCTTCACCGCCGCGTTGTGGCGCTCCAGGTCCTTGCCCTTGAGCTCCCCCTCGTCGAGCAGCACGTACTGGACGGCCGCGGCGCGGTCGCCCGGATAGAAATAGGCCTCCTTCCGGTTCGACACGTGCGGTCCCATCTTGCTCGTCGCGCCGACCACGGCGTCGCGGGGGATCGCGTCCGCCTGCTGGCGGACCCAGGCGTAGGTCGCCTCCTGGTCGGGCGTGAGCTTGCGCGCCACGCGGGAGAAGCCGCCCTTGAACGACGCGTTCTCGACGAGCCCGCCGAACTTCCACGACATCAGCGCGCTCGCCACGAGCATGGCGGCGAGCAGCGCGCGCGAGAGGCGCCGCCCGTCGAGCCCGGGGTACGCCGACGCGGAGCCCTCCACCCGCTTGAGGGCGATCGGCGTCAGCGCGAACGCGATGGGGAAGAGGATCGACGAGTACTGGAAGGCGATCGAGAACACCGCGTCGCGCGAGGCGAGCAGGCAGAACATGAGCCCGTAGGCGAGCATCCAGCGCCCGGGCTTCGCGAGGAAGGGCAGGAAGCAGAGGGGGACGAAGAGCTGGAGCAGGAAGATGATCTTCGGCTCCTCCGTCAGGAGCTTGAGCGCGAAGATGGGGTTCGTGAGGAGGGAGACGAGCAGGCCGCTGAGCCCGCTCCGGTTCGGTATGAGCTCCTCGTAGTAGTAAGCGTACGAATAAGCGTCCTTGCCGGACATGATGATGCCCGGCGACGTCATGAAGAACAGCTTCACGATGACGAAGTAGACGAGGCTCATCGCGATGGTCACCCAGCCGAGGCGGGTCCTGCCCGGGCGCCGGTCGAGGATCGCGTAGAGCCCGACGAAGCACATCAGCAGGGGGACGTCCTCCCGGCAGAGCAGCAGCACGGCGAACGTGAACCAGTACAGCCTGTTCCTGCCGGTCTCGTAGGCGTAGAGCAGCCAGACGACGAGCGGCGAGATCAGCGCGAGCGAGTGGAACTCGTACATGTTCGCGCCGTGCAGGGCCGGGTAGATGGCCCACACCGCGGCGAGGAGGAGCGCCTTGCCGCGGTGAGCGAGCTTGTCGCGCGCGAGCAGGTAGACGGGGACGACGCCGGCGCCGAGCCACACGGACTGGAAGATGAGGAGGAACTCCGCCCTCGGATAGATGAGGTAGAGCGGCGAGAGCAGGACGAGGAGCGGGTCGAAGTGCGCGGACCCGTGGTAGCCGGCCCTGAGCCAGGAGCAGCCGAGCGGCCTCCCGTGGACCGACTGGTAGAAGATGTTGTCGTAGTACCCGAGATCGGGCGTCCGGGTGTGCAGCGCGTGGTGGTTGGTGATCGCGAGCCGGGAGAAGAAGAGGGCGTAGCCCGCCCACATCGCGAGCAGGGCGACCGGCGCGAGCCACCGCGCGGCCATGGCGAGAGCGCGGCCGTCACGAGCGCGCGGCCCTTGCGAGGGCGCGCCGTCGAGCTCGGACGCGTCATCGAACCTGGGCGAGAGCCGCTCGCCGCGGCCCCAGGCGTAGGCGCCCGCGCCCGTGGCCACGGCGGCGAGGACGGCGAAGAAGATCGCGGTCTTCGGGCTGTCCTTCTCGATGTTGGGGAGCTTGAGCGCGGCGATGAACGGGAACGCGAGCAGGGGGACCAGGGCGCGGTTGACGCGGCCCACGGTGCGCATGAAGTCCCACGACCGGGTGCGGGCCCGCCGCGCCAGCATCACGAGGAAGTAGGCGAGCCCGACCCCCACGATGGCGGCGGCGACGCCGCCGGCCATCCAGCGGCGCTCGACCTCGGTCAGCTTGTTCGTGTCGAGCTGCGCGAGCCGGCTCGGGTGGGTGAAGACCCAGGCCGTCACGGCGATGCTCATGCCGTAGAGGATCGGCCACGGCGCCAGGGTCAAGGCGGCACGCGCGAGCCGCTCGAGGGCGCCGTCGACCTTGGCGAGCGCGCTGTTCAGCCTGGTGCGGTGGTTGTCTAGCATGGGTGAGGCGGGTCCTCGGCTACTTGACTCCACCCCCCGCTGTCAAGGAACGGCAGGAACCTCGCGGAAGGACGCGGAACGGCGCGAGGACGCAGGAAGGGCAGGGCGCCGCGCGCGGCCCGCGGTAGAATGGCCGCATGTCGCACTACCGAGATCCTCTCGATGCGGCTCGCGCGCGCATCGAAACCCTCGAAGCCAAGCTGAAGGAGCGGGACGCGGCGCTCGCCGCCCGGGACGCGGAGATCGCGGAGATCCGCGCGGAGGTGGAGCGGTTGCGCGACGGATCCAGCGATGATGGGCCGCTCGACGGGCCGCTCGGCCGGGGCGGCGGGCAGCGGGCCCTGCTGGTGGCGCTCGCGGTGTGCAGCTTCGCCACCGCGACGGGCTATGCGATGGTGCGCCCCTCCCACTGCCTGCAGCGCGGCGGGGCGTACCCTGCCTCTGCCGAGGTGTTGCCGCGCTCCCACGACGGGTACGACACCTGGTCCAGCCCGGTCGACGGGGCGCGCGTCCGGGTCGGCAAGGCCGCGGGCGCGGCGCTCGAGCACGGCCGTGTCCGGGCGAAGCGCTGCTGGCAGCCGGACGGGCCGAGCGGGGTGGGGAGCGTGACCGTGACCTTCGCGCCGAGCGGCGGAGCCCACGTGGAGCTGGACGGCGCGCCCTTCGCCGGCACCGAGATCGGCGCGTGCATCATCGACGCGTTCCGAGCCGCGGCCGCGCGGGTGCCGGCCTTCGAGGGGGACGCTCTTCAGCTCACGACTCCGATCTCGCTCTGAGCGCTTCGAAGGAGCTCGTCGCTCGATCGCCCTCCTCCTCCTCACGGGCCTGTGGTGGTGAGGGACGAGCCCGGGGGACTAGCCGAATCGGGGGGTGGAGGAGGCTGGCGAGGTGGGTGGGGGAGCCAGCTGCCAGCTCACGAAGCCGATGGCGATGAGGATGAGGTACATGGCGGCGAAGACCAGGAGGCCGAAGCTGACGCCATGCTCGGCGGTGAAGCCGAGGGCAGGGAATATGAGGGAGAAGAAGAACTCACGGACACCTGCGCCAGCGACCGAGATCGGTAAGAGGCCGAGCAGGCTCGCGATGGAGAGCAAGCAGGTGACGTCGAAGAACGAGAGCGATATGCCGAGCGCACGCGCGATCAGGTAGCCCTGCACGAAGTTGACGACGAACGTCGCGACGGTGACCGGCAGCGTGAAGAGGAGCCCGCGCCCGACATGAGCGCGCAGCGCGACGAGGAAGCGGCTCGCCGCACCGGGCTCCGCGTTCTCCGATGGATCCTTCGCGATCTTGCGCGACAAGGCGAGGAGCAGGCGCTCGGCCAGCCCGGGGATGAGCAGCACGAGGGGCGCCAGGACCGTGAGCGCGATTCCACCCCACGTCACCCAGGCAAGGCGGCCGACGATCACGGCGCTGTAATGGGCGACGCCGACGGCGACGAACGCGGCGAGCACGTACAGATCACACAGCCTGTCCATCACGATGGTGGCCAGCCCCTCCGCGTACGGCACGCCGAGGTCGTGGCGCAGGTAGCGGATCCTGAGCAGATCGCCGACCCGCCCAGGGGTCAGCATGCCGACGTAGAGCGACGTCGCGTAGGCGCTCCACGCACGCCGAAGCGGATAAACGATGCCCCGGGCACGCAGCAGCGCTTCCCAGCGGACCACCTTGAGGTGGATGTTGACGAGGTTCAGCGCCGCCGCGAGCGCGAGCGGGCCAGCCGAGGCCGACACGACCGCGCCGAGCACCGCGTCCCGGTCGTCCATGCGAACGACCACGAGCACGAGCAAGAGCGGGCCAATCAGGCGGATGAGGGCGCGCAGGGCGGTGCGGTGCATGACGGCGAAGACCCCGGCCGCGCGCTCAGCGCAGCGCCGCGGAGCAGCGGGCCTGGAGAGAGGAGATGCCCCCGGAAGCAGGGACCAGGGACCGATCGAGATCAGGCTCGGCGATCACTCGAGCTCCTCGCGCACGGGCGGATCGTCTGCCAGGTGGCGCTGCTGCATCTGGAAGGTGAGGAACTCGCCGATGAAACCCATCGAGAAGAACTGGATGCCGAGGAGGATCATCAGCACGCCGAGGAGGAGCAGCGGCCGGTCGCCGATCTTGTGACCGAGCAGCCAGAGGAACGTCAAATACGCGTTGATGGTCACCCCGGTCGCCGCGAAGACCAGGCCGATGAGGCCGAAGAGGTGCATCGGTTTCTTCGAGTAACGCGTCAGGAACATGACGCTGAGCAGGTCGAAGAAGCCGCGCAGGATGCGCTCCAGTCCGTAGCGCGAGGCGCCGTACTTGCGGGCGTGGTGGCGCACCGGGATCTCCGTGACGCGGAAGCCTTGCCAGGCGGCGAGCGCCGGGATGTACCGGAAGAGATCTCCGTAGATCGGGATGGTGCGCAGCACCTCGCAACGGTAGGCCTTGAAGCCACAGTTCATGTCGTGGAGCTTCACGCCCGTGACCGCGCGGACGGTCCCGTTGAAGATCCGGGACAGGACGAGGCGATTGGCGGGGTCGAGCCGGTTGACCTTCCAGCCCACCACGACGTCGAGGCCCTCCTCGACCTTGGCGATGAAGCTCGGCAGATCGGCCGGGTCATCCTGGAGATCGGCATCCATCGTGACGACCACTGTGCCCCTCGCCTTGCGGAACCCGGCCGTGAGCGCCGTCGCCTTGCCGAAGTTCTTCCGCAGCCGGATCCCCTTCACGAGCGGGTTCTCCGCGCGGATCCTGGAGATGACGCCCCAGCTGTCGTCCGTGCTGCCGTCGTCCACGAAGATGATCTCGTAGGAGAAGCGCCCTTTCAACGCCTGATCCACCCGCTGCGCGAGCTCCGTCAGGCTCTCCGCCTCGTTCAGCCCCGGCACGACCACCGAGACGTGCGGCGCCGCCGAGGCGGCCGGCGCGATGGAAGGCGCCATGAGGCTCGGGCGAGGATCGAAGGCGGAGAGCCCGAACGTGGCGCGGTCCTCCGGAGCCTCGTGAGGGGCAGGTGTGGGGGGCTGGTCCACAATCACGGCGGCGGAGGATAGCAGAACGTCGCGAGAAGGCGCGGTTCCGTCCGAGGAAGGCGCTGCGAGCGCGACGGCGACAAGGGCAGGACGTGCTGCCGGTTACCGGGAGGGGGAGAGGGACGCGCTGCCGGGTGCTGGCGGGGGGAGAGGAAGCGTTGCGGGCGCCGGCAGGGGGCAAGGCGCGCCTCCAGGTGTCGGACGCGCTCAGGCGGGGGTGCTCTCCGGCCTGCCGACCCGTTGCCGCGGTGGTTCCGCCGTGGCCGTGGCGTCGTCCTTCTCGTCGGCCGTGAGGGCGCGCGGCGGGCTCCGCTCGAGCAGCGCGAGGAACGGCGCGTGGAGCGCCTCGAGGAGCTCGCGCTGCTTGCCGCTCGGCGTGTGCGTGAGCAGCCAGCTGATCTCGTCGTGGATGGCGTTGAACGCCGACGTACACGCGGTCATCGCCTCGCGGATGCGCTTCGAGCGCGCGATCGCGCGCGTCTGGCCGGAGCTCCGGCCGAGCCCCCTGGCGAGCGCGGTGGTCGCCTCCTCGATGCGCTTCAGGTACGCGCCGGCGCCGACCTTCTTCACGTCGGCGGAGCGCGGCGCCTTGCTCGCGATGGCGACCTGGTGCCCGCCGAAGTCGACCTCGGCGTCGTACCCGTACTGGGTCTGCTCGGTGCCAGCCCCCGCGAGCAGCGCGCCGCGCAGCCGGATCGCCGCGTCGCGATGCGCCGGATCCCTGCCCTCGGCCGCCGACGCCAGGAACAGGTGCAGCGCTCGCTGGGCAGCGTCCCACTCCGCGTCGAGCTCGGCGAGCGCCGCGGCCGACGCCACCCCGAGCGCCTCGTCGAGCGCCGCGATGCTCCAGAGCGCGCGCACCTTCCAGACCACCGGCCTCGGCGCCTCGAAGAGCGACGCCGTCGGGACGCGGCTCGGGACATCGTACCTGGCGATCGAGACGCCCTTCCACGCGCCGAGCTCGAGATCCCGCGCGAACGCGCTGAACGCCTTGTCCGTGACGAAGCTGTATCCGTGGCCTGCCATCGCTCTCTCTCCGCTCCTCCCCAGAAACCGGACATTTTAGCGAGGCGCGCGCTCTCTGCCGCAAGCGCTTTCCTCCAGGGGCCCGGTCGGGACCGTGCTCAGCGCGCGCCGGGCGAGCGGGGCGCCGAGGTACGCCCCGTGCAGGCGCACACGCGCCGGAGGAGCTGCTCCGGGGGCGGAGGCTGCTCGCTCGCGGCGTTCGACGCGCGGAGCGGCCAGGCGACCGCCGCGACACGAGCGCTCTGGGGCGACCCGAGTGTGGTAATCGAGCCGGGTGGGGAGCCGACGGCGTGACGGCGTGCCGGTGGGACGTGGAGGCGGGTGACGTGGCGGGCGAACACAGCGGCGCGCCGCGCGGCGGGCACCCGGACGATGCGCGGCTGTTCGGCCCTGATGCCGTCCGGACGTTGCGCGTGGCCTTCGAGGAAGTGACGTGGCTCCTCGGCCGCGGCTATCCGCTGCGCACCGCGATCCGGACCGCCGGCGACCACCACCAGCTGGCCGCACGCCAGCGCCTCGCGCTGCAGCGAGCCGCTTGCTCGGACGCGCAGCGGGCGTCGCGCCTCGCGCGCTGCGCGCCGTCCTCGTCGCTCCAGGGCGCGGAGGCGAACATCGACGGCTTCAACCTGATCATCACCCTGGAGGTGGCGCTCGCGGGCGGGCTGCTCGTGCGCGGGCCGGAGGGGGCGCTCCGCGATCTCGCGGGGCTGCGCGGCAGCTACGCGCCGATCGCGGAGACCGACACCGCCATCGATCGCATCGGCGACGCGCTGTCCGGCGCCGGCGCGGCGCGCGCGCGCTTTCTGCTCGACGCAGCCGTCCCCAGCTCCGGGCGGCTGCGCGCGCGGATCCTGGAGCGGCTCGGCGGCGCGCCCGTCTCGATCGAGGCGACGCTCGTTCCCGATCCCGACCGCCTCCTCGCGGGGGCGGCGGGCGTGATCTCGTCCGACAGCGTCGTCCTCGATCGCTGCGTGCGCTGGGTCAACCTCGCGGACGAGATCGTGGGCGCGCGCGTGCCGGCGGCGCGCGTGGTCGAGCTCCTCCCTCGCGGAGGCGCTGCGGGCGCGTGAGGGCGCGGAGCGCCCGTCACCGGCAGAGCCCGAGCCGCCTCGTCTGCCAGGCGACCTGCGCCGCGAGCCCCTCGCGCAGGGGCACCCGGGGCACGTACCGGAGCGCCGCCTGCGCCGCCGCGGTGTCCGCCCAGGTGCGCCGGACGTCGCCGGGCTGAGGCTCTCCCCGCTCGACGCGTACGGGTCCTGC
Source organism: Sorangium aterium (assembly GCF_028368935.1). Classification (NCBI taxonomy): domain Bacteria; kingdom Pseudomonadati; phylum Myxococcota; order Polyangiales; family Polyangiaceae; genus Sorangium; species Sorangium atrum. The sequence goes on from NZ_JAQNDK010000005.1 coordinate 1,300,301, forward strand.
GAGCTCTTCCAGCAGCCTGAGCGCGTCGTTGAGGCTCACCCGCGAGCCGCCGCCGATGTTGAACACGCCGACCGCGCCGCCCTCCATGGCGTCGACGTTGGCCTGCACCGCGTCGCTCACGTACGTGAAATCGCGCATCTGCTCGCCGTCGCCGTACACGCGGACCGGCTCGCCCTTCAGCACGGCGGCGATGAACCGGTGAAACGCCATGTCGGGGCGCTGCCTGGGGCCGTACACCGTGAAGTACCGGAGGGAGATCGTGGGCAGGCCGAAGTTGCGCCGGTAGAGCTCGCAGAGCTGCTCGGCGGCGAGCTTCGTGACCCCGTAGGGCGAGTGCGGTGCGGTCCGGCTGGATTCGTGCATGGGCACATCCCCCGTGTCGCCGGAGGGGTCGCCGTAGACGGAGGAGGACGAGGCATAGACGAGCTTGCGCACCTGGCCGTGCGCCCTGGTCGCCTCCAGCAGCCGCTGCGTCGCGAGCACGTTGTCGCGCAGGTAGACCTCGAAGCTCTGTCCCCAGCTCGGGCGCACACCCGCCTGCGCCGCCTGGTGGAAGACGATCTCGCGGTCCGAGAGCAGCGGGCGGAGATCGTCTGTCGCGAGGTCGGCCGTCGAGAGCGCGAAGCGCGGTTCGCCGCGCAGCCGTGCCAGGTTCCCCTCCTTGAGCTCGCGGGCGTAGTAGTCGGTGAAGCGGTCCACGCCCAGCACCTCGTGCCCGAGCTCGATCAACCGCTCCGCCAGGTGGGAGCCGATGAATCCGGCCACCCCCGTCACCAGACAACGCATCCGCCTCCCGTCCTGGTCTTGTTGCCGCGTCGCGGCCTCGCGTCCTCGTCTCGCCGCGGCGCGGCCTCCGGTCCCGGGCCTGCCGCGTCGCGGCGCGGCGCGGCGCGGCGATGCTAGCACTTCGTGCCGTTCGTCGAGTGGGCAGCAGCCGGCTGCGAAGCCCGCCACGCCGCTGAGCTCGCCCCGGGGTTTGGGGACCGACCGGCGTGGACCGACCGAGGTTGAGGACCGACCCGGGTTGAGGACCGACCGAGGTTGAGACCGACCCGGGTTGAGGACCCGGACCGACCCAGGTTGAGGATCGACCCGGAGTTGGGGGCCGCGTGGACCGACCGAGGTTGAGGACCGACCGGAGGATCGACCGACGTGGACCGACCCGGGTTGAGGACCGACCGAGGTTGAGGATCGACCCAGGGTCGAGGCCGCATGAGCCGATCGAGGTTGGGGTCAGCGCATACCCACCCTCTTCTTGCAAATACGCCCACCTTTCCGATGTGTATTTCTGAATCTGGTTGCGCCTACCCGCCCGGCGGGCGACGCTGGTGCGCGCTCGGGCCCCTCACTTTTTCTGTCCGAGGCGCGCTCGAGACGGGTCGGAAGGCTAGCTGTTGCTTATGGGAATTGTTGTCGAGCAGCTCACGAAGCGGTTCGGTCCAAACAAGGTGGTCGATGACGTCTCGTTCGAGATCGAGAGCGGCGCGCTGGTCGCGCTCCTCGGTCCGAGCGGAGGTGGCAAGAGCACCGTCCTGCGCATCATCGCCGGGCTCGAGAGCCCCGACTCCGGCGAGGTCATCCTGAACGGCAAGAAGGCGACGACCACCCGCGTCCAGGATCGGAACATCGGCTTCGTCTTCCAGAACTACGCGCTGTTCAGGCACATGAGCGTGCGTGACAACATCGGCTTCGGCCTCTCCATCCGGAAGCGGCCACGGAAGGAGATCGCGACCACCGTCGACGAGCTCCTCAGCCTCGTGCAGCTCGACGGGCTCGGCGGCAGGTTCCCGCACGAGCTCTCCGGCGGCCAGCGGCAGCGCGTCGCGCTGGCGCGTGCGCTCGCGCCAGGCTCGTCGCTGCTCCTGCTCGACGAGCCGTTCGGGGCGCTCGACGCCAAGGTCCGCCTCGAGCTGCGCGAGTGGATCCGGAGGCTCCACAAGGAGAGAGGGATCACGAGCGTCTTCGTGACCCACGACCAGGAAGAGGCGATGGACCTCGCCGATCGGGTCATCGTGCTGCACAAGGGGCGGGTCGAGCAGATCGGCACCCCGGAGGAGATCTACGACCGGCCGTCGACCGAGTTCGTCGCGAGCTTCGTCGGATCGATCAACGTGCTCAAGGGGGAGGTGCGCGACGGCCAGGCGGCGCTCGGGACCCTCGCGGTGCACGCTCCCCCCGGGACCGGCGACGGCGCGAGCGTGCGCGCCTTCGTACGTCCGCATGACATCGAGGTACACACCCGGATCGACTCCTCGAAGACGCCCGCCGCCGACGATGCCAGCGTCGCGCGCGTCGAGCGGCTGTCGCGGGTCGGGTGGATGGTCAAGGCAGAGCTCCGCCTCTCCGATGGCCAGCCGCTCTCCGTGGAGCTGACCAAGGATCGCGTCGCCGAGCTCGGCCTGTCCGAGGGGGACAGGGTGCTGGTAAATCTCCGAGACGCCAAGATCTTCGTGCAAGATTACTCCATCTAACTAGCCCGCTGGCCGGCGCTCCCGTCTGGTCAACGGCCATCACGGGAGGCGGCACGTGGCTTCAATCTTCGACGACATCGCGGCGACGATCGGGCGCACCCCGCTCGTCCGCCTGAGCTCTGCGGGAAAGGGTCTGCGCGCCGAGCTGATCGGCAAGGTCGAGAGCCGGAACCCTGGCGGCAGCGTCAAGGATCGCATCGGCCTCGCGATGGTCGAGGACGCCGAGCGGCAGGGCAAGCTGAAGAGCGGCAGCGTCCTCGTCGAGCCGACGAGCGGCAACACGGGCCTCGCGCTGGCGATGATCGCCGCGGCCAAGGGCTACCGGCTGATCCTCACGATGCCGGAGTCGATGAGCCCGGAGCGGATCGCGCTGCTCCGGGCGTTCGGGGTCGATGTGCTGCTGACGCCCGGGTCGCTCATGGTGCAGGCCGTCGCGCGGGCGCGCCAGATCGTGGAAGAGACGCCCGGCGCGGTGATGCTCCAGCAGTTCGAGAACCCGGCGAACCCCGCCGCGCACCGCGTGACGACCGCGCGCGAGATCTGGGAGGACACGGACGGGACGGTCGACGTCGTGGTCGCCGGCGTGGGGACCGGCGGGACGATCACCGGCGTGGGCGAGGTGCTCAAGCAGAAGAAGCCGGGCGTGAAGATGATCGCGGTCGAGCCCAGGAACGCGGCCGTGCTGAGCGGCGGCCGCGTGGGCGCGCACCTGATCCAGGGCATCGGCGCGGGCTTCGTCCCGAAGATCCTCCGGCGCGAGCTCATCGACGAGGTGGTGCCCGTGTCCGAGGACGAGTCCTTCGACGCCGCGCGCCGGCTCGCCAAGACCGAGGGCATCCTCGTCGGCATCTCCGGCGGCGCGGCGATGGCGGCGGCGCTGTCGATCGCGGCGCGCGACGAGATGCAGGGGAAGAGGATCGTGGTGATCCTTCCCGACGGCGGGGAGCGGTACGTCACCTCGCCGCTCTTCAAGGAGCTCGTCGGCTGCGCTCGCGCGGCCGCGCCCCGCTGAACCGCCAGGGAACTAGGGAAGGCAGCCGCACATCGGGTCGCCTTCCCGGCAGAAGCACTCCGCCTTCCTGGGCGCCTGCGGCGCCGCCGGCCTCGCGGCCTTGACCTGGAGGGCCTCCCGGTCGCGCTTCGCCGCGAGGAGCTTGCGCTCGAGCTCCGCCTTCTCGGCCTGGCTCCGCACCGTCTGGTACGCGAGCGTGAGCTCGTCGATCTTCCTCTCGCTCGCCGCGAGGTCGCTCTGGAGCGTCGCGAGCCGCTGCTCGTGAGCGGCGCGCGTGGCCGTCTGCTCGGCCAGCGTCTGCTCCGCCTCCGGCTTGATCTTGCCGAAGAAGACGCCGAGCGTCGCGGCGAGCACGACGACGAAGAGCGCGCTCCCCCCCGTGACGAGCTGCTTGAGCCGCCGCTTCTGGGCGTCTCCCGCGAGGGCGGCGAGCCTGCGCTCGTGCTCCTGCTGCTTCGCCATCGCCTCGATGCGCGCGCGCTGCTCGGCCTCGATGCGGGCCTTCTCGACGGCCGCGACCCGGATCCCCTCGAGCCGCGCGGCCTCCTCGCGCGCCTGCTCCTCCTCGCGGCGGGTCCGCTCCTCTTCGGCCCGGATGCGCGCCGCCTCCTCCGCCCGAGCGCGCCGCTCGAGGGCGCGCCGCGCCTCTTGCTCTGCGAGCGCGCGCTGCCGCACGGCCTCCTCCTCCTCGCGCAGCCGCTGCTTCTCGAGGCTCATGAGCTGCTTGAGCGAGAACAGAACAGAGCTCTCCTGGATCTCGGCCATGACGGATCGACCTCCTTGCCCGCGCCGGGGTGCGGAGCGCACGGCGCACGCCGACGAGCGCGGCTCCAGCGGATGAACTCCGCCTGTCCGGCCTCGCTCTCGCGCGCGGTGCGCTCTCGGTTCTCCAGTTGGACCGAGCGACGAGATGGAAGCTTGGATGGCCGAGGAGCCGATCAGGACGGGCGCAGGGGAAGCGCCGCGAGGAGTGTGGGAGAAGGAGGGGGCGCCGCGAGCGGCGCGATCACTCGATGCGGACGGCGACGAGGACCTTCATCCATACCCCTTCGGGCGGGATCGTCTTCGTCAGATCGACCTTGCCTTCCCAGTCGACGTGTACGGTGTAATCGCCGCTCTCGTCGTTCTTGTAGAAGAAGGGCCGGATGTCGTCGTTATAGACCCGATCGAGCGGGACGATGCGCTCCCCGGTGGGCATCGGCGCCTTCTTGGCGACGACGGTCGACTTGCCGTCGACGACGGCCGAGGCGGAGACGCTCTTGATGAAGGTGAGGTCGGGGACGTTGTTGTCGCGCGCTTCCAGCCGGATGTACATGAGCTCGGCCCTGTCGACCGAGTTCGGGTCCTCCGAGACGGAGAGCTCGCTCCATCCGGAGAAGACCGACTGCGAGGTGGGCTTGACGAGGAACTTGGTCTCCACCTCATGCTCGCCGACGACCGAGGCGCAGGCGCTCGCGCCGAGGGACAGCGCCATGGTGAGCGCCGCGCCGGTGCGCGCGGAGAGGCAGAGCGAGGCGAGCCCACGGCGGCAGGTCAACATAAGCATCCTCATTCGCAAGACATAGCATGGCGAGGTCCGATCGACGCGCGGGGCGCGGCCGGCTATCGTCGTCGGCCGAGGGCGACCAGATGGCGGCGGAATCAGGCGCGGGTATTGACGGCGGGCAGGGTACGGCCCCCGCCTCCTTCGAGGCGAGGCTCGATCTCGCCCAGCGGACGAGCGCGCGGCTGCGAGAGGCGATCGGGCAGGCCGTGGTCGGGCAGGACGACGTCATCGAGCAGACGCTCTGGGGGATCCTCGCGGGAGGGCACGTCCTCCTCGAGGGGGCGCCCGGGCTGGGCAAGACGCTCCTCGTCAGGACCATCGCCGGCTGCCTGGATCTCGCGTTCTCGCGCATCCAGTTCACCCCGGATCTCATGCCGAGCGACGTGACCGGCACGAACGTGCTCGTCGCGGCGGCGGACGGCTCGCGCCACTTCTCGCTGCACAAGGGGCCGATCTTCGGGCAGGTGATCCTGGCCGACGAGATCAACCGGGCGACGCCGAAGACGCAGAGCGCGCTGCTCGAGGCCATGCAGGAGCACGCGTGCACCATCGCGGGCACGCGGTACGCGATGGAGGAGCCGTTCTTCGTGCTGGCCACCGAGAACCCGATCGAGATGGAAGGGACTTACCCCCTGCCGGAGGCGCAGCTCGATCGGTTCCTGCTCAAGGTGCTCGTGCCGAGCCCGACCGAGGACGAGATGACCGAGATCCTCGCCCGGACCACGGGCCACGATCGCGGGCCGCCGCCGCGGGTGCTCACCCGCGACGACGTGCTCTCGCTGCGATCGCTCTGCCGCGACATCGCGGTCGCCGAGCCCGTCATGCGGTACGCGTCGCGGCTCACGCGGGCGAGCGATCCGGCGGCCGAGGGGGCGCCCGAGATCGTGCGGAGGTCGCTCCGGTTCGGCGCCGGCGTGCGCGGCGCGCAGTCGCTGGTGCTGGCCGCGAAGGCCGTGGCGCTCCTCCAGGGAAGGGCGCACGTCGCCTTCGCCGACGTGCAGCGGGTCGCGAAGCCGGTGCTCCGCCACCGGATGATCCGGTCCTTCGAGGGCGAGGCGGAGGGGATCACGACAGATCAGGTGATCGCGGCGCTCCTCTCCGCGATAGAGGCGCGCCCCGAGCCCGTGGCGCAGGCGATCCGGCGATGAGGCGCGTGGATGAGCCGCGGGGGCAGGCGATCCGGAGCGGGTCGCCGAGGAGGGGCGCGAAGGGCCTTGCGGGGGCGGCGTCGCTCGCGGCGCTCTTCTCGGCGGGGCCCGCGTCCGGGCAGGCGCCGCCTCTGTCGACCGCGACGGAGCTCGTCGTCGACGTGGCGCCCGTGCTCGGGACGAGCGGCGGGATACCCTGGGGCTGGAACCAGGTCGTCGTGCGCATCCAGAACAACGGCGGCAGGGCGGCCAGGGGCGAGGTCGAGGTCGAGTCGAAGCGCTACTCCGATGAGCGCGTCTTCGTCGCGTCGGCGCCGTACGCCGTCGGGGCGGGCGCGTCGGTCGACGTGCGCGTGCCGGTGCACGTGTCGCCTTTCGGCGACGTGCAGGTGCGGGCGCTCGATGAGGGCGGAGCACAGGTGTCGTCGCAGGGGCTCTCGTCGACCTCGCAACACGCGGTGGTGCTCTTCGACGTCAGCGAGAGGTCGCTCCTCCGCGGGGGCCTCCACGACGCGCCGATCGCGCCGCTGTACATATCGACCAGCCGCGCGCCCGGGGGGACGCCGAGCCCTGTCCTCTGGGTCGGGCAGCCTCGCTTCGACAGCGCGACCGGCGACCCGCTGCTGCCCGACCGGGCGGCCCTGTACAACGCGGCGGACGCCGTGCTCATGCGCACCGACACGCTGTCCAGGCTGAGCGGCTCCGAGCTCGAGGCGCTCGCCGGCTTCGTCCTCTCCGGCGGCACGCTGGCGCTGTCCGTCGCCCGCCCCGAGGATCTGCGGCACCCGACGCTCGCGGCGTTCGTCGGCGGTGAGGTCGCGAGGGCGCCCATCGCGCCGCCCACCCTCGCGGAGATCGCGCCGCCCGGCGGCTCCAGCGGCTTTGGCAAGCAGGGCAACGTGCTCCTGCCCGCGCCGAGCGCGACCCCCGCGGTGGCCGAGTCGCTCTGCGGCTGGTCGGGCGGCAACCTGCGCGGGAGCCCGTATGGCAGCTCGGCGTTCTACGGCCTCGGCGAGGTGCACCTGCTGGCGTTCGACCCAACGCGCTCGCCCGCGGCCAGCGACCCGTGGGTGAAGATCCGTGTGGCCGATCTCGCTCGCCGCGCTTACGACCGTCGCTCCACGGTCGCCTTCCGCCCGGGGGAGGATGCGATGGGCGTCGACCTCGATCCGGTGCGGCGGGAGCTCGATCCGAACGAGAGCTCCCGCTGGGCGATCGGGGTCTCCGCGCTGCTGCTCTGCATTTACGCGGTGCTCGCCGGTCCGATCAATTTCTCGCGCGCCGCGCGGCAGGGGAGGCCGCTCCGCGCGCTCTGGTACCTGCCGGTGCTCTCTGCGGTCACGTTCGCGGTGATCGTCGGCGTGGGCCTGTTTGCGAAGGGGGTGCGCGGCCGGGCGCGGCACCTCACGTTGATCGAGGCGGGGGCCGGCATGACGAAGGGCGCGGTGCGCCGGTTCCGGGGCTTCTTCGTCGCCAGCGCGGAGGAGCTCACGGTCCGCACGACCGACCCGAGCGGCGTGATCAGCACGGCGGTGGTCGCCGAGCTCTCCGAGCGGCGCGACCGGCTGCTCGTGGACCGTGACGGCGCCCGGCTGACGAAGGTCGCGGCGCTCCCCTGGCAGACGGTGATCGTGCGCGAGGACGGGGCCGCGTCGCTCGGGGACGGCATCGCGATCGTCGCCGATCCGAGCGGCGACATCGTCGTGAGCAACCGGAGCGGCCGCGACCTCCGAGGCGGCGTCCTGTGGCTACCGGAGGGCGCGGCCCGCTACTTCGCCCGCATCGGCGACGGGGAGAGGGTCTCGTCGCGCGCGGGGGTTGATCTCGCGGCGCGGAGCGAGGGGCAGGGCTGGCTCTCGCACGCCGGCTCCGCGCGGCGGGTCGGCGGCATGGACGTCCACGACCTCGGCGGGAGGCTGCTGACGCCGCTCCTCGAGCCCGACGTCCCGGGGCTCGGCGCCGCGTGGCTGGCCATCGAGGAGGCGGCCGGCGGATCGGTCGACTGGTTCCCGGCCGGCGTGCCCGTGCTGTTCGGCCAGCTCGACGGCGGCGAGGGGCGCGCGAGCGACTCCGGGTTGCGAATCGACAGCGACCGCGTGCTCGTGCGGGTCGTCGGCTACGGAGGCCGGCCGTGAGCGCGGCGCTCGGCGGCGCTCCGCTCTCCACGGCCGCGGCGCAGATCGAGCGGCTTCGGCCGACGATCCGCGTCCGGCACCTCTCGCACCGCTTCGGCGCGCTCGACGTGCTGAAGGACGTCACCTTCGACGTGGGCCCCGGCGAGATCTTCGGCTTCATCGGGCCGAACGGCGCGGGCAAGACGACGACGATCCGGGTCATGGCGACCTTGCTCGAGCCCATGGCAGGGCGGGTCGAGATCGACGGCGTCGACGTGACGATCGACCCCGCGGCTGTCCGTCGCAGCATCGGGTACATGCCGGATCACGCCGGCGTCTACGACAGGATCACGGTGCGCGAGTACCTCGAGTTCTTCGCGGACGCCTTCCGGGTGCCGTCGCTCGACGTGGTCGACGCCGTCCTGGAGCTGACCGACCTCGGCAAGATCCAGGACCGGATCGTCGCCACGATGTCCAAGGGGATGAAGCAGCGCCTCCAGCTCGGGAGGATCCTGCTGCACGATCCGAAGGTCCTTATCCTGGACGAGCCGGCCAGCGATCTCGATCCGCGCGCGCGCATCGAGATCCGCGATCTCTTGCTCGAGCTCCGGAGCCTGGGGAAGACGATCTTCCTCTCGTCGCACATCCTCACGGAGCTCTCCGACGTGTGCACGTCGATCGGCATCCTCGAGAAGGGCCGCCTCGTCGTCGCCGGGCCGATCGGGGAGATCGCCGCGCGCCTCGAGGCGGTGCGCGCGGCGCAGGCGCACGGGCACGCGCCGCCGCGCCACGCCGTCGTGCCGGGCGCGTACGGGGCGCAGGCGCACGGGCATGCGCCGCCGCGGCACGGACCCGGGGCGGCCACGCCCGACGGCGCGCCGACGGATCCGGCAGCCGTCGATCGCTCGCAGGCCGACGGTCCGCCGCCCGGATACGGCCCGCACCCGCCGCACGCCGCTGGGCTGGCGAGCGCCGGGCAGGCGGCCTATCCGGCGCTCTCGCAGATCTCCCGGCGCAAGGTCAAGGTGCGGGTCCTCGGCGATCCCGAGGCAGCGGCCTTCCTGGTCAGGGGCGGGCCGGGGATCACCGACGTCGACATCGTCGCCGGAGCCGTTCACGTCGGCTACGTGGGCACCGACGTGAAGATCGCCGAGATCGTCCAGCACCTCGTGCGCAGCGGCGTCGGCGTGATCGGCGTCGAGCCGGAGCGCAATGAGCTCGAGAGGATCTTCCTGGAGGTCACGCAAGGAGAGGTGCAGTGAGCGTGCAGACTGGCACATCGCCGCCCGCCGGTCCGGCGTCGCAGCGGCTCGTCGATCGGGCGCGGCATCGCGTGGGGCACGTCCTGCGCGAGCCGAACCCGATCTGGATCCGTGAGCTCAAGCAGGCGGCGCGCCTCGCCCGCACGCCGATCATCCTGCTGGTGCTGGCCGTGCTGATGGCGCTGCTCGTGGCGACCATCGGCGGCATCGCGGCGAAGGAAATCGCGCCTGCGAAGACGGGCGTGATCCTGTTCCAGGTCTTCTTCTCGCTCGCGTACTTCGTGGTGGCGCTGGTCGGGCCGGCGGTCGCCGCGAACAGCATCGCTTCGGAGCGCGAGGGGCGCACCTGGGAGGCGGTGCTCCTGACGGGCATCCCGCCCGGCGAGATCGCGCGAGGCAAGTTCCTCGCCGCGTACACGGCGATCTCGATGTACGTGGTGATGCTCGCGCCGGTCGGGGCGCTGCCGTTCCTGTTCGGCGGGATCACCGCGATGGAGGTGGTGATCGCCTTCCTGTTCCTCTTCTTGATCGCGCTGCTCAGCGTGGCCTTCGGCCTGGCGATCAGCTCGAAGATGGCGAGCCTGCGCGCGGCGATCCTCGTCACGCTGCTGCTCGCGTTCCCGCTGTCGATCGGCCTGTTCTCGGCGGGGGGCTCGGGGCTCTCGTACGCGGCCCACCTGGCCTGGCCGGAGGTGCCCGAGGGGCCGCCGATCTGGCTCCCGATCGCCTACCAGCGCGCGCCTCTCGGCCTCGATTACGTGCTCTTCCTGATCCTCCTGCCGATCGCGGCGATCGGCATGCCCGCGTGGTTCCTGTACCAGGTGACCGTCGCGAACCTCACGAGCGAGAGCGACGATCGCTCTTCCGGGTTGAAGACGTGGTTCGCGGTCTGCGCGCCCGTGGCGACCGCCGCCGTCGCGGTGCCGGCGCTCTCGGTGGACCCCTCCGATCGCATGCCCGCGATCGTCGCGGGCGTGTGCGCGGCGCTCTCGTTTCTGATCTTCTGCGTGTTCCTCTTTGCCGGTGAGCCGATCGGCCCATCGCGCCGCGTCGAGGTTCACTGGGCTCGGAGCCGCGCCAGCCGGCTGCGTCGCTTCTTCGGCCCCGGCGTGATGCGCTCGGCGTACCTCCTCCTCGCGGTGGGGGTCCCCGCCATCGCCGCGCTCTGGCTCATCGGGCACCGGCTGAGCCTCGGCGCGCCCGTCGCGACGCCGGAGATCCAGGCGCAGCAGGTGCAGCACGTCGCCGTCTATGCGCTCGCCGTCTACGTGTTCCTCGTCGGGCTCGGCGCGTTCCTTCGCGCGCGGATCGCCTCGCCCCTGGTGACGCGGGCGCTGCTCCTGACGCTGCTCTTCACGATCGCGGTCGGCCCATGGATCGTCGCCGCCATCGCGGGCCTCGTCGCGGAGCTCGACACGAGCGAGAGCGCTCTCCTCGTCGCGGCCCCGTCGCCGTTCTACGCGTTCGTGATGCTCTCCAAGGCCGATCAGGGCGATGCAGGGTCTGTCATCGCCGCCGGGTACACGGCCGCAGCCGGCTGGGTCGCCGTCGGGCTCGGCCTGCTCTCCGCGGCCCGCGCGCGCTGCGCTGCCGTCGTCGCGCAACGCGAGGCGGCCTTCGCCGAGACGGACGCGCTCCTCGCCCGGGAAGACGAGGCGGCGCTCGCGGCGGAGCAGGCAGCGCCGCCGCACGCGGCCACGCCCGAGCACGCCGGGCCAGGGAGCGCCGCGGGCACTGCCGCCTGATCACGGAGCGCGATCGCGGCGCGCTCCGAAATCGTACGTGCACGTCTCTTTGTGTGGAAATTTGGATCGCGACCGGGGAATGCAGCAGGATGCGCTGCGCGCGGATCTGTTGAAATCTTGGGCGTCCTGTGGCGAGCGTGTGAAAAGAGCGCTCGCGCGCTCGAGGTCCGGGAGCGAGATGGGGATCTCGATTCCTCGCGTCGTGTGACGACGGCGGCACCACCTCGACCCGCAGAGGATGGCCTTGCCTTCGCACGAAGACTGCCGATGCGCGGCGCCTGAGCTGAGCGATACCTTGCTGGATGGAACGCCGTACCGGCCCGTGCGTCGGCTGGGGCGAGGGGGCATGGGCGAGGTGATCGAGGCGGCGCACGTGGGCCTCGACAAGCCGGTGGTGGTGAAGCTCTTGCACCGCGACCTGAACCGCGAGCCGCGGCTCGTGGAGCGGATGCGCGTCGAGGCGCAGTCGCTGGCGCGGCTCGCCCACCCGAACCTGGTGACCGTCACCGATTTCGGGCGGACCGCCGAGGGGAGGACGTTCCTCGTCATGGAGCGGCTCTATGGCCGGACGATGCGCGAGGAGCTCGCGGCGCGCGGCGCGCTGCCGGCGACGGAGGCGCTCGATCTCGTGACGCAGACGCTGGCGGGCCTCGCCGCGGCGCACGGCGCGGGCATCGTCCACCGCGACGTGAAGCTCGAGAACCTCTTCGTGTGCGACGCGGACGCGCAGGGGCGGCGCGTGGTGAAGGTGCTCGATTTCGGGATCGCCAAGGTGGTCGCTCCGCGCGGCGATGGGCGCGCGCCGGCGCCGTCGCTCTATCAGACGGAGGAGGGGGTGCTCGTCGGTACGCCGCGCTATCTCTCGCCCGAGCAGGCTTGCGGGCTCGCCGTCGATGCGCGCACCGACGTGTATGCGGCCGGCGTGGTGCTCTACACGCTGGTCGCCGGTCGCGATCCGTTCGAGCATATGAGGCGCGTCCACGAGCTCGTGCGCGCCCACGCGAGCGAGGTCCCGGCGCCGCCGTCCAGCCATGCGCCACGACTGGTGCCGCCGGAGCTCGACCGCGCGATCATGAGGGCGCTGGAGAAGCGTCCGGAGCTCCGTTTCCCGGACGCTGCGGCGTTCGCGGCGGAGCTGTCGCGCATCGCCGCGGGGCTATCGAGAGGGGTCGATGGTGGGTCGGTCGTACCATCGGGGTCGTACTGGCAGCGCACGGCGCCGCTTACGCTGCCGCCGGTCCGGGCGCCGGTGCTCCCACCGACGTTGAGCGCGACCGTGAAGGCGTTCGGCCTGACGGCGCTGGACATGGCTGCGCAGCCCACCCCAGGAGCTGCGCAGCAGCGCGCCTCGGAGGCGCACAGAAGCAGGGCGCGCCGCGCGCGACGGCCCGCGCGCCCCGAGGCCAGCTGGGCGGCCATGGGATTGCTGGTGGTGAGCGTGGTGCTCTTCGGCTTCACCCTGGCGTTGCTGGTGAGCTTCGTGGGCTGACAGGCCGGTACGGCGTCGTCGCCGCGGATGCCAGGAACGTCACCCGGCGCGACGAACCCGCTACGATGCGGGCTGCGGAATGGGAGCGCTGAGGCTGAGAGGGCCAACCTGGGTCGGAAGGGGCAACCTCGGAGGGGTCAACCTCGGCGTGGTGGAAGGCTCAACCTGGGGGTGGGCCACGAGGCAAGGCAACTCAACCTGGGTGGGCCAAGGGCCAGGGTGTGGGCCACGAGGCAACTCAACCTGGGTGAGGGCCAGAGGGCCAAGGGCCAAGCTCAACCTGGGTGCGGGGCCAGGCCGGGAGGCAGGAGAGAGGCTCAACCTGGGTGCGGGCCGTGGACGCGATCTGGATGCAAAAAATCGATGCTATGGCACACGGAAAGTTTGGCGGCGTAGTAGTGGGCAACACCCGCGTGGTTCGGTGAGGAAGCAAGAAGGTGGCCAGGGTCAACTTTGCGCGCCGTCGATCCGCGGAGCCGCGCCTCGCGCGACGTCATGGTTCGCGACATCGGAGCCTTCGAGCATCAGGAGCCGGCACCGTCACGTCCATGACGGCGCCAGCTCCCGATGCCCGTGCCCTCCCGTGGGGCGACCCTGGCATCGCTCCGGAGGGGGTGGTGACGCTTGGGTGCGTGGTGGTGGCGGCCGGGTGGAGTATCTTCGGGTCCATGCCGTGGCCCTGTCCCCGAGCGAGCTCCGAGGTATCGTGCGCGGGCCAGCGCACGTTCGACGCTGGCCTCCCGTGCCCCCGGGCTCGTCGGAGCGCTGTCGCGGCACCCGCCACGCCGTCTGCAGTGCAGCGGTCGAGGCAGATCACCTCGGGAGTGCGCCCATGACAGCGCGACGTCTTGCACCGAGGGCTCGATGCGCTGCTGCCCACGTTGGGCAGCAGCGCGCCTTTTGCGCGTGGCGAGAGGGGCAGGCATGACCAACAGGAACGCGAACAAGAGCTCGCCAGGGCAGCCGGCTGGTCAGGGCGCTGCGGGCGACGCCGCGCCGCAGCAACCGACGCTGCCGCAGCAGCCGCCGCGCGGGTACGACACGCCGAATTTTGCATCGCAAGAGCACCCCTCGCCGGCGCAACAGCGAGCGCTAACGCAGGAGCCGCGCCGCAGGCCTGAAGATGGAAACACCGGCCCCGCAGCGCCACCCGCGGAGCGGATGGTGCAGTGGGGCGAGCCCAGGCCGCGGCGCCGCCAGGATCGCGAGGCGGGGCCGAGCGACAAGCAGGTGTATGTTCCTCCGGTCACGCTGCCCCCGAATCGCGAGCACCAGGCGATGGATCAGCAGAAGATCCAGGTAGCGCCGTCGCTGTTGAAGGGCGTCGACGAACGGAACCGGCCGACGATGCGCAGGATCCCTGTGCAGGGGTTGCCGGGCCCCCCGGGGGCTCCCGATGGGCAGGGCGGCGCGCGTCCCGGTGGCGTCCGCACGGCCCGCGTCGGTGTCGGCAGCGGCGTCTGGCCGCCGCCCGAAGACGAGTCGTCCGGCCCGCGCGGGCAGTCGTCCCGGAAGCAGAGGCCGATGGGAACAGCCGCCCCCCAGCCAGCAGCCGCCGCTTCTCGAGCGGGGCTGCAGCCGGCCGCCGCGCGTCCCGACGCCGCCGCGGTGACCGCAGCGGCCGCCGCGGCGGTGCTCGCGGCGCGCCGCCGCCGCGCCACGCTGGCGCTCTTCGCGCTGCTCGTGTTTCTGGGGAGCGCGACGGTCGCAGGCTTCTGGGTGCTGTGGCGTGCGGCCAATCCGACGAGCGGGCAGGATCCGACGCTGGCCGAGGGCGGCCGCGTTCCCACGCCCGATCCCGGCGGCCTCGCGACCCCCACGCCGAGCGCGCAGCCCGAACATCCGCCTCCGGCGGCGATCGAGCCGCCGCCCACCGCAGAGCGACCCGTTCCCGCCGTGCCCGAGGTTCCGACGGCGTCGCCCTCGGCGGAGCCGAGCGCGCCGCCCGCACACTCCGCGGCCACGGTCGCCGCTCGTCCGTCATCAACGCGTCCTGCTGTGCAGGTGAAGCGTCCCACCAAGCCTACGACCGCGGCGGACGACATCTACGATTCGGCTGTTAGCCCTCCGATCCCACCACCGGTCCCGCCGTCCGCGCCCTCTGCGTCGCCCACAACGCCCCCGGGGACGACCGCTCCCCCGCGTCCCTTCCCCTGAGGCGTCGCCTCTCCGGATTGCATTTCTCCCGCCAGCCACCATGCGAAAGCCATTCTTGAAATACCTGTCTCTACTCCTCCCGTGCGCGGCGGTTCTTCTGGGGCCGAGCGTCGCGAGCGCGACCGGCGAGGCTCGGCTGATGCCGAACTCTCCGACCGACGCCCCGCCTGCGACGTCGCGCGCGGGCGAGCGCGCGGCGCAGCTCTACCGGGAGGGGAACAGGTTCTACGATGAAGCGCGATTCGCCGAGGCCGAGGCGCGTTATCAGGCGGCGTGGGATCTCCAGCAGAGCTTTGACGTGGCCGGCAACCTCGGGAATGTCGAGCTGGAGGTGAACCAGCCCCGCGAGGCGGCCGAGCACCTCCTGTACGCGCTCAACACCTTTCCGCTCGGCGAGAAGGCCGAGAAGAAGAGCTTCCTACAGAAGCGGCTCGCCGTCGCCCGGTCGCAGGTCGGAGCGCTTCGCATCAGCGTGAACGTCGACGATGCCGAGGTGCTCATCGACGGCAAGCTCGTCGGGCGTTCGCCCCTCGCGACCGAGGTGTTCGTCGATCCCGGCAAGCGCACGATCGACGCACGCCGCGCTGGCGCCAGGACGTCGACCTCGCTGCTCGTGGCGAGGGGCTCGGACCAGAGCATCGCCCTCAGCCTCGATTCGGGCCCGAACATTCCGCTGGTGGTCGCCGGCGGGGCCGTCGGGCTGCTCGGGCTCGCGTCGGGCGTGACCTTCGCGATCCTCTCCACGGCAAAGGGCGAGTCCGCGGCGACGGAGCCGTTCGGCAGCGCGAGGCGCACCGACCTGCGCGACGCCCAGACCACGCTCGCCAACGTCTCGTTCTGGAGCTTCCTCGGCGGTGGCGTGGTGCTCGCGGGGACGGCCCTGTACGCGTTCTCCGCGTCGAGCCGCACGCCGGTCACCAAGGCCGGGCTCCCCCGGTTGTATGCCGCGCCGTTCGTGGGCGGAGAGGCGAACGGCCTGCTGCTGGGCGCGAGCTTCTAGGCCGGTGGCCGCTGCGCGCTCCACGTTTCGTCCTCGGACTAGCGCGGCTGGAAGTAACGGCCTACCTGCTCGCGGTACTCTTCGGGGACATCGCTGCGCTCGACGCCGCCGAGCTCCTGGGGACCCACGACACCGAGCGCGCTCTCGCCGCGCACGTTGGCCGTGTCTCCGGCGCGCCCGGCTGCTCGGCCCGTCACGATCCCCGGCATCGGCCTACCCGGGTTGAGCCTCGCGCTGGCGCGTGAGCGCAGCTCACCCCCGGCGATCGCGCCGGTCTGCCCTTCGTGGCTGCCCGATCCGCCGCCCTCCGAGTGACCTGGCTGCGCCGGCCCCTGCTTGCCGTCCCCGCCCCCCGACGACCCCTGCTGCCCGCCCTGTCCGCTGCCCAACCCCGGTTGGCCTGACCCGCCTGCGATCGGCATCGGGAGCGGCGTCCCCCCGAGCTGCCCCTCGGCCTCGCCCGCTTCGCGCTGCGCATCGTCGAGCGCTCGTTGGCGCTTCGATTCCTCGCTGCTCGGGCTCCCCTCCTGGGCCATCCGGCGCAGCTGTTCCTCGAGTTGCTGCCGTCCGTCCGGCGTCTCGAGCTGCCGTGCGAGCTCGCGCATCTGCTCCTTCGATATGGGCTCTCCGAGCGCGCTCTCCGGGGACTGCGCCATTCGCTGCTTCAAGCGTTCGGCGAGCTGCTTGCGCTCCTCGGGGCTCAATTTTTCGAGCGCCTTCTCGAGGCTGCCAGCAAGCCGCCGCGCGTCGCGGTCGCTGCCGGTCCGGGCGAGCTCGCGGAGCGCGTCGCGCCCCTCGTCGCCGAGCCCGTCGCCGAGCGCCTCTGCCAGCTCCCTCAACGCGTCGGCCTGCTTGCCGCGCTGATCCAGCAGCTTGCGTTGTTCCTCGAGCGCCTTCGCCACGCCGGGAGCGCCGGCCCTCTTGGCGGCTTCGGCGGCCTCCTCGAGCACCTTCCTGGCCCGTTCGCGGTCGTCCCGTTCGAGCTTGTTCGCGAGCCGCGACATCTCCTCGTCGAACGCCACGAGGTCGCGATCGCCGAGCGCCTTCGCGGCCCGCTTCAGCTGAGGGTCTTCTCCGAGCTTGCCGAGCGCCGACTCCATCCCATGACGCTGCTCGCCCTCGCCGAGCGACAGCCGCTCGGCCGTGATCGCGTCGCGGAGCCTGCCGAGCTCGGCCTGCGCTTCGCGGCGCTCGACGCCGCTCTTCAGCTTTTCACGGAGCCTCTTCGCGTCGTCCGAGAGCTTTTTCAGTCGATCGTGTTGCTCCGCGTCCCGAGGGTCGATCTCGGCAAGCCGGACCACCCGCTCGAGGCCGGCGATCTCGGCGAGGCGCACCTGCTCTGCCCCGGGTGGGGGCGCTGCCGCCGCGGGCGCTGGTGGCAGGGGGAGCCAGCTGAGATAGCCAATGGCCGCTGCCGCGAGGGGCGCTCCGGCATGCCAGCGTCGCCACAGGGGCGTGCGGACTTGCCGGGCGGTCGCGGCATCGAGGGCCGCCGCCGCGTGGGCGAACACCACCTGGCGGGCCGCGGATGTGCTGGCGCCGGGCGCGCCGTCCGTCGCGTCCTCGGCTGCTGCGAGCTCAACGGCCGTGGAGACCGACTCGGCGGAGCCGAGCTTGCCGTCGAGAAACAACGCGACGTTCGGGTCAGTCCACCGGCGCCGGTGCGCCACCGCTGCGCCAGCCACAGCGCCGAGCAGGCCGCCCGCGGCCATCCAGGGGCGCAGCGCGCCTTGCCGCATGTGCCAGGCGACGGCTGCGCCTACCGCGCCGAGCATCATCCCAGCGGCGGCGCCGGTGAGGACCAGATCGATCGCGAGCCGCCGCCGGACCCGGCGAGACCACCGAACGAACGCGGCGCTGAACCTCCGCCGGGGAGACGCATCGACCATGGATCGAGGTGTACCTGCGGGCAGACGCGCCGGCCAGCGCCGCCTCGGGGCACTCCGCCAAGCCTCATTGCGGCACGCAGCGCCCGACCTCGCGCCCGGTGCGAGCGCCTCGCGCTCTGTGGGGACGCCCTGTGGAGCGGCGTCGGTCGTGTCGAGCCACGACGCGCCGCGGAGGAGCTGTCCTCGGACATACCGCGCCCCGCCCCTTCACGGGACGAAGCACCATTTCAAGTGGAATGACGCGAACTCGAGGCGCGCTGGGACAACGTCCTGGGCAGCGCCGAGCAAGTTCAGGCCACAGTCAGCGAAAGAGAACCTGCATTCGTGCGAGTCCTCGGACGATGTCCGGAGCGTCGCACGGCAAGAGCCATAGAAAAGCGCATCGTCGACGTACATTCGCATGTTCACGACAGCAGCGTCGCCGCCCTTGCGCTCGCTGCCGAGCAGATGGAGATCGAGGTAGTAGAAGCCCCTCCTGTCCTTCGAGTGATCCACCAGCTCCAGATTGGTTTCGCCATTGAGGCGGGAGCAGTCAACGTCCCAGCTGTCGTCGAATCCGGGGACAGGCAGCTTGCCGCTATCCCCCGTGTCAAGCACCAAGCTCTCCCCGTTCACGGTCATGACCGCCATGCCGTACGCTTCAGGAATTTCCGGGCTAGTAGAGCACCCGAACGGCGAGAGCGACAGCACGAGGCCTTGGGCGAGGAGGGGTCGGTGCATGGGAGTTCTCCAGCAGCATGGCGGGCGAGAGCATCGCACGAGGTCGACAACCATGAACGCGCGCAATGTGGTTGATCCATGCGCCGTGCCAGATGTCAACCGGAAACGGAGGCCCCTGTTGGGCCCGTGCCGGGCTGACTGCCGGGCTGACTGCCGGGCTGACCGACGTTGCCGTTGACTGTCGACCTGACCGACGTTCCCGGCCTGCCGGCCCGGCCGGTCTGACCGACGTTGCCGTTGACTGTCGACCTGACCGACGTTGCCTTGGTGGCTTGGTGAGACCCGATACGTGTTGTCTACGGGGCGGTCCCAGGCATAGGTCATGGCGGGCGCCAGCGGAAAACAGCAGTCGCCAGGGTCTCGAAAAATTAAGTGTGCGAAATCATTGGCCGCGAGCCCCGGCACGCGTTTGGCATAGTCGGCAGCCATGAGCCAGCCTCGCGCTATTGTTGCAGGTGCCACCTATCTCCTCACACGACGCGCGTTGCGGCGACACCTCCTCTTCAGGCCAGATGCCGCGATCACTCAGCTGATCATCTATGCACTTGCGGTTTCGGCCAGGCGCTACGGCATTCGCCTGCATGCGTTGTGCGCCATGTCCACGCACCTGCACATCGTCGTCACTGACGTCGAAGGCGTACTTCCGCGATTCCTGCAGCTGTTTCATCGTCTCGTGGCGCTGGGGACCAAGGTGCTCCGAACCTGGGAGGGGCCGGTCTGGGGCCACGAAGCGACCAGCGTTGTTCGCCTCTTGACGCGGGCGGCCGTGGTGGAAAAGATTTCATATTCACTGGCGAACCCGGTAGAGGCGGGGCTGGTGCGACGTGCGAAGGAATGGCCTGGAGCGAAGGTGCTCGTCAACGAAATCGGCCGTGGCGAGCTGCGGGCGAGGCGTCCTGACGTCTACTTTGCTTCGAGCAACCCCGCATGGCCTGAGCACGCCGCCATTGCGATCTCGCTTCCGCCAGATGTGGCGGATGGTGACGCGGACGCCTTTCGGCGCGATGTGGCGGCGGAGCTCGAGCGGAAGGAAGCCGAGGCGCGCGCCGCGGTTCATCGAAATGGCCGCGGTTTCCTCGGCCCCGAGCGCGCATGCACGGTGTCGCCCGACGCTCGCGCGACGAGCCTCGAGGCGCCTCGCGGCCTCAATCCAACGTTTGCGGTGGGGAGAGGGTATTCAGACGCACGAAGAACCGCGGTTGCCGCCGTCCGCGCATTTCGCGCGGCATACCGTGACGCGCTCCAACAATGGCGTGCAGGGCTGCGCAGCGTGGTGTTTCCCGCAGAAACGTGGTGGATGCGCGTGTTCCACGGCGTGGCCGTGAACGATGATGCGCTCGTATCGTGACAGGAACGATCGGCACGTCGACGCGGCATCTGGGCTGCTGATCGAGGGCGAATGAGCGGCGGACGCCCTCCGTTCGCGTGCACGATCGTGTAATTTTGTGTGAAACTAGACGTCAGCGGCGCGGCGATCGCGTGAGCCAGCCTGGTGGCCGAGGAAGCGCGGGCGGTTCGAGCGCGTCGCTACAGCGGTAGAGGGAGCTCGATATACGGCTCGGTGATCCGGCCGACGGCGATATCGCGCACCTGCGTCCCATAGTAGGTCGATCCCGATTGCGTGCTCCAGGCATGTCCCACGATTGTTCCATTGCTGTTGGCATAGAGGCGCATGACACCCCTGCCAACACCCGGGTGCCAGGAGCCGTCCGCGTTGCGCCGGGTGTCGGTTGTCCCGTGGCCCGTGGTGCTCGAATCGAGGACGGGGAGAGTATACTGGATTGTCCCCGTGACGAACGGATAGGTCGCCACGCGTGGCACCGCAGCGCCTGCCGCGATGGCGACGTGCCCGCTCGCCGTGCTCCCCGCCGGATACTCGATCGCGACGATATCGCCGGCCTCGATCTCGCTCACGGTCATGATCTGCTCGAAGCCGACCTCCTCGATGATCCTGTCGTGGTACAGTGCGGCGTTCGGGCTCATGCTGCCGAACCATGTGTTGATGTCGTAGACGGACAGCTGATAGGCCTGCTTGAGGACGTTCGTGACGAACGACGCGCACAGGCTGCGGCTCCGATACTCCGTGGCTCCTCCTACGCCGGCCCAATAAACATAGGTCGTGCTGCTACCATATTCATTGTTTACCGGTGCGATGTGGGTCACGAGCGTGTCGGCCCAGTAGAAATGGCTTGGCTTCTCGGCCGTCTGGCCCTGAGCCGGGCGCGGCGCGAGCAGGCTCAACCCCGCCAGAACGGCGGCCGGGAGCGCGCGAACAGCGGCTCTCGAGCTCATGCGCTTCAATGCATTCATGATTTCCTCCCGTGTGGAATCGATGGCCCCGCGTAGGTTGGTCACACCGGTGTCGGCCTCATCGCGGGCATCGCCGCGGAGCGCCGGCAAAGCGAAGTTGCGCACCAAGCCACCGAACATACGCCGAACGAGCGATCTCTTCAATCACCGGCGCGAAGGCGGCACACGGGTCGTGCGCGATCCTGCGCGGATAGTGTTCCCCTCATTTCCACAGGCTGTCTCCTCCGGGCGACCTCCGGGCACGTCTTCGTAGATCCGCGCGTCGACGCCCACCGCAGGGGCGGCGCGGCGGTCACGGGCGGTACGGCGAGGGCGCTGCCGTCGCGACCGACGTTGCGTCCGATGCGTCCGACGGCCGTCACGACCGACGTTGCGTCCGACCGACGGCCGTCATGACCGACGTTGCGTCCGACGGCGGCCGTCGCGACCGACGTTGCGCCCGGCGGCCGTAACGACCGACGTTGCGCCCGGCGTCGACAGGAGGGCGGCGATATCGTACGGATCGGCCGAACCCGGGCGCTCCGGGAGCGCGGTCGGCGAGGGCCCGAGGCGCCGGCGGAGCGCGCCACGAGAAGCACGCCCCCCGGCGGAGGCCCGCCCCGCCCGCGCCGCGTGGCGCGCGGGTCCACGCGGGTCGCCGGGGCCGAGTTCCGCCGTTTTGTTGACAGATCCGCGCAGTTCGATTGGATGGCCGCGTGCCCCCCGTGAAGCGCGCATCGACCAACCTCCACCCCACCCTGACGCTCGGCGACGCGCTGGAGCACTATGCCTCCTGGCCGAGACCCACCGTGATTGTCTCCGACGGTGCTTATGGCGTCTCCGGTTTTCCCGGTGATCCCCCGACGCACGACGGGCTCGCCGCATGGTACGAGCCCCACGTCGCCGTCTGGTCGGAGCGCGCCTTGCCGTCCGCCACCCTCTGGTTCTGGGCGACGGAGATCGGCTGGGCGACGGTGCACCCGCTGCTCGAGCAGCACGGATGGGAGTACCGGACCTGCCACGTTTGGGACAAGGGAATCGCCCACATCGCGGGCAACGCGAACACCCGGACGCTGCGCAAGTTCCCCGTGGTGAGCGAGGTGTGCGTTCAGTACGTGCGCAAGGTCCTCCTGGAGAGCAGCGGCGTGCGGCTGCCCCTCAAGGCCTGGCTGCGGCACGAGTGGGAGCGCTCGGGCCTCCCCCTGTGCCAGACGAACGAGGCGTGCGGCGTGAAGAACGCGGCCACGAGGAAGTACTTCACACGCTGCCACCTCTGGTATTACCCCCCGGCCTCGGCGTTCGAGCAGATCGCCGCCTTCGCGAACGCGCACGGCCGCCCCGAGGGACGACCCTACTTCTCGGTCGACGGCAAGCGGCCGTTGACGGGTGAAGAGTGGGCCACCCTGAGAGCGAAATTCCATTGCGAGGTCGGCGTGACCAACGTCTGGCAGGAGCCCGCGGTCCGCGGCCCCGAACGCTTCAAGGAGGACACCCGGTCGATCCACGGCAACCAGAAGCCCCTCAAGCTGCTCGATCGCATCATCCGCGCATCGTCCGATCCAGGCGATGTCGTCTGGGAGCCATTCGGGGGGCTCTGCTCGGTCGCGGTGGCGGCCTTCGCCGCAGGGAGGCGCTGCTACAGCGCCGAGATCGCGCCCACGTACCACGCCGTCGCGTCGCGCCGCCTCGCGAAGTGCGCGCCGCAGCCGCGCGCCGAGATCTCGGCGGCCTGACGGTCGGTATCGGCCCCGCTCGTCCGCATGGTAGCCTGCTCCCCGATGGCGACGCCGAAGATCGTGACCGTGGGAGGGGGGACGGGCCATTACACGCTCCTCACGGGCCTGCGTGGTCTGAGCGCCCGGATCACCGCGATCGTGACCATGATGGACTCGGGCGGGAGCTCCGGGAGGCTCCGGGACGAGTACGGCCTCCTGCCGCCAGGCGACTTCACGCGTTGCCTCGTCGCCCTGTCCGAGCACCCGGAGGCGCTGAAGGAGCTGCTCGGCCACCGCTTCCGCTCGGGAAGCCTCGGCGGGCACACCCTGCGCAACCTTATATTCACCGCGGTGCAGGAGATCACCGGCTCGCTCCCCCTCACGGTCGAGCGCCTGCACGAGATCTTCTCCGTCAAGAACCGCGTCCTCCCGGTCACGATGGATCACGTCGATCTCGTGATGCACCTGGAGAACGACCGGACCATCCGTGGGGAAGCGTCGATTGACAACCTCTCCGACATGCTCGATGCGCCGGTGCTCTCGGTCTATCTCGATCCCGAAGCCCGGGCGTATCCAGCGGCGCTCGACGCGATCGCGGACGCCGATCTCATCATCCTCGGGCCGGGAGATCTCTACACGAGCCTCGTGCCGAACCTCCTGGTCAAGGGCGTGCGCGAGGCCATCGCGGCGAGCCGCGCCCGCGCGATGTTCGTGTGCAACCTGATGACGAAGCCCAACGAGACCCCCGGCTACACGGTCGAGGACTTCGTGGGGACCATCGCCATGTACCTGGGCGAAGCCCGGCTCGACGCCGTGCTGGTCAACGACGTCTGGCCCTCCGAGGGCCTCGAGGAGTACGCCTCCGCCGGCTCTGAACCAGTCGTGACCTCGCCGGACAAACCGCTCGCCTCCGACCTCCTCGTCCCCGCCGATCTGCTGTTCGGCGGCAAGCTGATTCGCCACGACCCGCAGAAGCTCTCGGCCGCGATCGTCTCGCTCGCCCGCCAGCGATCGTGGTGGTGAGGCCCCGGCCCAGGCTCCGCCGCGCCTGGCCCCGCGCTCGACGGCCACCCGCGGCGCGCCGCCGGGACGCGGCGCTCCCGGGTTGGCCCGGTGGCCTCGCGCCGGCGCGGCCGCGCACGACGATCAGGCGGCATTCGGCGTGTCGGGCAGATGAAAGGGCGTGTTGACGATCACAACGCCCTTCCCGCCCCGGAAGAGAAGGAGCCATTTGAGGACCGACGCCGTGTGGTTGTGCAGCAGGTAATGGTACCAGCGTGACTCGACCACCTCCGGCACGACGACCGCCACCTGCCGATCCGGGTGGGCGCGCGCGAGGGTGGTGACGAAGCGGAGCAGCGGCCTGAAGAGCCGCCGGTAGCGGGACCGCACCACCGAGAGCCGCGGCGCCGGCACCCCCTTCTCCTTCGCGGGCGCTTCCACGAGATCGTGCCATTCGCCGCTCAGGTCCTCGACGCGAGGATCGTCGAGGAGCACCTGGAGCGCGTAGACCTCAGGCGAGAGCCGAAGCGCGAACCGGAGCCCCTTCTGCGCCACGAGGTCCCAGCGCCTGATCGGGACCACCACGATCGGCGGCGGAGGTGGGGTGAAATCGAGCGGCGCGCGGTCGCAAACCACCTCGTCGATGTGCTTGTAGTGGCGTCGCACATTGCAGAAGATGAGAAAGGCTGCGATCACGAGGAGGGTCGAGATCCACGCCCCCTCGGTGAACTTCGAGATGATGATGACGACGAGCGTGGCGGCCGTGGCCGTGGCGCCGGTCGCATTGACGGCGAGGTGGAGCCGGGAGCGCTTGCCGCGGACCCTGTGCCAGTGCGCGGTCATCCCCGCCTGCGACATCGTGAAGGCGAGGAAGGCGCCCACCGCGAAGAGCGGGATGAGGGCGTCGGTGATGCCCTGGAAGACGACGAGCAGGAGGGCCGAGAGCCCGGCGAGGACTCCGATGCCGTAGGAGAAGGCGAGGCGCCTACCGCGGTGGATGAACGGCTCAGGCAGGAAGCGATCGAGCGCGAGGAGCTGGCAGAGGCGGGGGAAGTCGGCGAAGCTGGTGTTGGCGGAGAGCATCAGCACCGCAACCACGGCGGCCAGGGTCACGTAGTAGAATGGGCCGCGCCCCACGACCGCGCCCACGATCTGCGAGACGATGCTCTGGTAGCCGCTCCTGCCGGGCTCGGTGGCGGTGACGCCGTACACCCGCGCGAGGATCGCGATCCCGGCGAGCAGGATGGCGAGCGAGGCGACGATGTATGAGAGCGTCCGGCGCGCCTGCTCGCTGCTCGGCTTGCGAAAGGCAGGGACGCCGTTGCTCACCGCTTCCACGCCGGTCATCGCGGTGCACCCGCTCGCGAAAGAGTGGCAGAGGAGCCCCAGGCTCGCGGTCCCGAGCGCGACCGGCAGCGAGGGCGGCGCGACCACGGGCGTCGGGTGCCCGCCGTGCAGGATCGTCTTCCCGATACCGATCGCGATCACCGCGAAGAGGCAGCCGAGGAACGCGTACGTCGGCACCAGGAACACGAGGCCTGCGGTGCGGAGCCCGCGCAGGTTGGCCGCGGTGAGCAGGGTGAGGACGGCGAGGCAGAGGACCAGGGTGTGGGGCAGGAGCGCGGGCACCGCCGAGACCAGCGCGCCCACCCCCGCGGAGATGGCGACCGCGACGTTGAGCACGTAGTCGATGAGCAGCGCCGCCGCCGCGACGAGGCCGGCGCGCGTGCCGAGGTTTTCCTTCGCGACGATGTACGAGCCGCCGCCGTTCGGGTACGCCGCGATCGTCTGACGGTACGAGACGTAGACGATCGCGAGCAGCCCGATGACCAAGGCGCTGAGCGGCACGATGTAGTGGACGCCGAGCGCGCCGAGGGGGATGAGCACGGTGAGCGCGGCCTCGGGGCCGTACGACGCGGAAGCGAGCGCGTCGAGGCCCAGGACCGGGATCCCGGAGAGCGGGCCGATCTGTTCCTTCTCCTCTTCATCCGAGGCCAGCCGCCGGCCGAACAGCACCGTCGTGAGCGACATGGGTGCAGGCGACTCACGCAAGGCGTGTGCCTGGAGCGAGCTCCGTTGCGCGCGCGTCGGTCGGAGCCGCGGCGCGCAACCGGTGCTCCAAGCTCGCGCCGAGCGCTCGTCAGCGGTGCTGATCGAGCACGGGCGTCGTCTCCATGAGCGTGGGCGCAGCCCGTCGCATTCGACGTTTGCACGGCAGCCTCTCCTCCGATGCGACGCGATGGCGTGCGAACCGATCGAGGTGGGATCATTTGCCACGCCCGGCCAAGTTGCCTCATCGCAGGCGGGCGCCCTCGCCTGCGAGCGCGCTCGCCGCTGGCGCAAGCGGCTCGCCTGCTGCTGGCGGAGCCGCGCGGGCTCACCGTTGCTGCGCGTCGGCCGCTCCGGCGCTTCCTGCTGGTATGTGCTTCGCATAGCGCCCGGAGGGCTATCGCCACTTCCGTGGCTGATCATCTCAGGACGAGGTAGAGCGCTATGAGCATCGGTAATGAACAGTACACTTCGGGCGGGTACAAGAACGGGATCTACGAGGGCGGCTCGCAGGAGTCCGGCTCGCACGAGCCTGGCGCGCCGCAGACGCAGGGCGGCGAGGGCGCGGTGAGCCTCGATATGCTGCTGAAGTTCGCCAAGGACATCCAGGCCAAGGTCAAGGACGTCCCGTACGTCGTCCCGATCGCGATCGGCGGAGCAGCGTTTGCGATTGGCGTGCTCGCCAGCTCGAAGATCCTGCGCCAGCTCACCCTTCTCGCCGGCGGTTACGCGGTCAAGTACGCGATCCAGAACGTCCCCAGGGAGCCGATCGTCGACTTTGCAAAGAAGGTCGTGTCGGACTCGTTCAGGGCGTCGTCGAGGGTCTAGCCGGGGACGCGCTGCGGCGTGCAGGGGCGCTCGACCGCCAACAGCCGTGCGAGCTCCGGCAGAAGGCAGCCTGACCGGAGATCCTACCTTCGCCGCGCCGGCGGCACACCTGCCCCCATTTCTGGCATCATGGAGGTGGTGGTGCCGACGCGCCGCCAGCGCGCGGCCGGGAGGATGCCATGGATATCCGGGAGAGCATCGAGGTCCGCTGGTTCCTGCCTGCAGACGACGCTCGTGCAGCGCGGCTCGTGTCGTGGTTCTCGCGTGCGTCCTCCGAGGCGCCCCGGCATGACCGCTACCGGCGCCTGCGGCGCGCCGATCTCGGGATCAAGAAGCGCGGCGGTCGGCCGACGAGCCTGGAGATCAAGTTCCGGGGCTGCGCCTTCGGCCCCATCCACCTCTCTCCCACGGTGCTGGGTGAGCTGGAGGGGTGGACGAAGCTCACCCTCTCGTCGACGGACGCCGAGGACAGCGCGTGGACGACCCTCACGAAGGAGCGCCGCGTGAGGGTGTTCGGGCTGGTGGGCGGACGCGCCGTCGAGGTGATGGACGGCGGGCGCCCCGGAGCCGGATGTGCTGTCGAGCTGACGCGCGTCGCTGTGGCGGAAGGCGAGGGCGCGGCTGCTCCGGCCGCGTGGTCGCTGGGCCTCGAAGCGTTCGGTCCACCAGCGATCCTGCTCGAATCGCTCTACGCCGTTGGCCGCGCGGTGTTCGTGGAGGTGCCCGATCTCGGCCTTACGTCCGTTGAATCGAAGGGGTATCCGGCGTGGCTCGCCGAGCTGTCGGCGGATCGGTGAGCGCAGGGGCTCGCCGTCGCAGCAGCCTGCCAATCCCTGAGCTCGACCTGGCGATCAGCGACGAACCAGCGACCGTAATCCAGCAAAGAGTGGGTGCTCTCATGCCCCGAATCGCTCGCGCTGCGCGTATCGTCGTCTTCTTTCATACGTCGTTGTAGATGTCGTCGTACATGCCCTCGTCGCCATGAGCCGCTGCGGCCGAGTCTCTTCCCCCGAGAGCGTCGCGTGCGATACCCTGCTGCCTTTCTGAGCTCCAGGGGAGAGTGCTCGTGTGATGAATGTTACTTCGGACACCCTGTTTGCGGAATTCTTCGCCCGCTGTCCCGAGCTGCTCTTCGTCGCCTCGGTGGCGGGCGGACTGCTCCACGAGAACGATGCTTTGCGGGAGGTCATCGGCCCTGCGAGCGAGCGAGGCGTCACGTTCGCAGAGCTCGCTCACCCGGAGGATGGCGCAGCGCTGCTCGCGGCGTGGGCGAAGCTCGAGCAGACCGGTGAACCCGTCTCATTTCGCGTCCGCCTTCGCGATGCGCGCGGGGCATACCGCCCGCTGGTGTGCAACGCGAAGCGTTCGCCTGATCGCAGCGCGGTCTTCGGATCGCTCCGGGCGGCACCCGAGCTCGCCGAGGAGGAGCTGACGATCGCGCGCAACAAGGCGCGCATCCTGGATAGCGTCGTCAACCACGTGGACAAACTGGCGTTCTGGGCCCTCGATCGCGATGGAATCTGTTTCTATCACGACGGCAAAGCGCTCCCGAACGCCGGGTTCAAACCCGGGCAGCTCCTGGGGGTCAACTGGATCGAGCTTTATGGGAAGCAGCCACGAGCGTCCGCCATCGATGTGCCCGACGTCGACTCCGACATGAACAGCTGGTTCGACGGGACGGTGCGCCGCTTTCGCACCGACACGAACGATGTCTACTGGGACAACTGGATCACCCCGCTCCGGGACGGAGACGGCGGGCCCGTGTGCGGCTTGCTCGGGTTGTCGTTCGACATCTCGGAGTCCAGGCGCACGGAGGAGGAGCTGCGCGCCCAGCTGCAGCAGATCGAGGCGCAACAGAAGGTCATTCGTGATCTCTCGACGCCGATCATCGAGGTCTGGGACGGCGTGCTCACGCTGCCGATGGTGGGGACGGTCGACAGCATGCGCACCGCCGACGTGATGGATAGCCTGCTCTCGAAGATCGTGGAGAAGCAGGCGCGCTTCGCCATCCTCGACCTGACCGGCGTCGAGGTGGTCGACACGAAGGTCGCGAGCCACCTGATCGAGCTCGTCACGGCGATCCGACTGCTCGGGGCCGACGGGATCGTGGCAGGCATCAAGCCGAACGTCGCGCAGACGATGGTCGCGCTCGGGCTCGACCTCTCGCAGCTCAACACGCAACGTAATCTGCGCGCTGCGCTCCAGCATGCGATCCGGAGCATGACCCGCCCGGAGAGCTCCCCGCGCAACGGCGCCGCGACGCCCGGCCTGCCGGCGCGGGGCTGACCGGGGCGCGTCACGGGAGCTCGCCGCCGCCGCAGAGCAGCGCGGCGAGCTCCTCCGTCCGCTCCGGCGTCGCGAGGTCTCCGGCTGCGACCGTAATCGCGCGGATCCCCTCGGCTCTCCAGCCGCCGTGCTCGCGCTCCGGGGCCGCCGTGATCCGGATGCGCATGAGCTCGCCGGACGCCACGATCGCGAGCTCCACGCCTTCGCCCTCCGGCCCGTCATCGCGGCGGATGGTCACCGCCACCGCGCCGCGCGCCGCGAGCGCCCGCGCGAGCCGGGCCTCCGGCGCCGCCGCTCCGCCGAGCGGGTAGAGCGCCGTGGCGAGCTCCACGGACGCGATCGCCTCGGAGGCGCGCGTCCCCGCGTCGCGCACCGCTCGCCGCAGCCGCTCCGCGCGCTCGCCGTCGCGGTCGAGCGCGGCGCGATCCGCCGGCTCGAGCCGGACCACGCAGCGCACCAGCGCGGCGCCCCCGCCGCCCGCGACCTGCGCTGCCTCGAGCCGCGCGCGGCGGAGCATCGCCGCGCCCCGCGCGTCGCCCGACGCCTCGAGCAGGGCCGCCGCGCCGCCGAGCACCACGTCCGGAGCCGGCCGCTCCGGCGCCGCCGGGAGGGCGGCCTCCCGGTAGATATGGCTCCACCCGCGACCGACGCCGGGCAGGCGCAGCACCAGCGACAGATCGGCGAGCTCCGTCTCCGGCGTGCGGACCGCGCTCGCGAACGCCTCCTTCACCGCCGCGAGGCGGCTCGGATCCGCGGTGAGCGCCGCGAACTCGGGCGCGTCGACGGCCAGCGCGAGGCGCGACGCGCTCACCTCGCGCGACCCCAGCGTCCACCGCTGGGGCGGGGCGGCGAGCGCGAGCTCCCCGCCGACGACGAGGGCGGAGAGCCCGCGCTCGCCGCGCGCCTCGAGCAGCGCCGCGACCGCAGCCTTGAGCGCGGTCAGCGCCGGGATCACGCCCCGCCCATGCGCCCGCGCCGCGCCGTCCGCTGCTCCTCGAGCGCCGCCTCCTCTTCGAGGGCCGCCTCGGCCTCGCGCTGCGCCTCGGCGTCGACCGCGCGTTGCCCCTGCTGCACGCGCACGGGCTTCGCCTCGGTGACCGCCGCCTCGGCCATCGCGACCGCCGCGTGCCGCACGTCGTCGTACGGCTTTGCGAGGTCGAAGATCACCTTGGTGTTGCCCTGGCTCAGGTTCGCCAGCGCCTCGAAGCGGCGCAGCTCCATCGCCCCGGGCGAGCGCGCGAGGATGCCCGCCGCCTCCGCGAAGTTCTTCGCGCTCTCCACGTCGGCCTCGCTCTTGATGACCACGTAGCGCCGATCGCGCTCGGCGATCGCGCCCTTCGCGAGCACCTCCTGCATCTGGGGCGGCAGCGCGATGTCCTGGAGGCCGATCATCTCCACGTGCAGGCCCCACGCGGCCGCCACCGCCTCGACCTGCGAGCGCACCTTGGCGGCGACCTCCTCGCGGTGCGCGAGCAGCTCGTCGAGCCGCGTCTCGCCCACCACGTCGCGCAGCACGACCTTGGCGCGGTCCTTCATCGCCGTCTCGTAGTTCTCGACGGCCAGCGTGGCCTTCTCCGGATCGACGACGCGGTAATAGACGACCGCATCGACCATCGTGGTCACGTTGTCGCGGGTGATCACCATCTGCTGGAGGAGATCGCGGTTCTTCATCCGCGTGTCGATGCGCCGCAGCTCCTGGAGCCCCGGGAGGAACAGCGTCACCCCGGGAGATAGGCGGCCGGTCAGCTTGCCGAGCGTGAAGCGCAGCGCGACTTCCCACTGGTTGATCTGCCGCAGCCCCGACAGCAGGTAGAGCGCGGCAAACAGCCCGAGCACGGTGAGGATCAGGGACATCGCCCGCGACTCTAGCAGAGCGCATGGCGCGGGCCGCGCGAGCGGCGCGCGCGCCGGCGGGCGTCCGGACGTCCGGACGTTCGCGCGCGCTCGCGGGCGCCCAGGCGCGGCTTCGACCTGGTGTCGTTGCCCGGGCGGTGTACTCTCGCTCCCTCGATGGGTGCCGAGCCGAGCCAGGCGCTGCGCGACGGGCGCTACATGATCACGCGCGCCCTCGGCGAAGGGGCTCAGGGGCACACGCTCGAGGCGGTCGACAAGCGGCTCGGCAAGCTCGTCGCGATCAAGCGGTTCCAGATCCGCGGCGCCTCGAGCTGGAAGAGCGTGGAGCTCGCCGAGCGCGAGGCCCGGGTGCTCGCGTCGCTCTCGCACCCGAGCCTGCCGGCCTACCTCGATCATTTCGAGGAGGACGGAGCGCTCTTCCTGGTGATGGAGAAGATCGAGGGCGAGAGCCTGGGCGCGATGCGCCGTCGCAGCGCGGTGCTCGGGCGGGACGACATCCTCCGCTTCCTGAGGGACGCCTCCGGCGTGCTCGACTACCTGCACGGCCGCGCGCCCCCGGTCATCCACCGCGACATCAAGCCGAACAACGTGATCCGCCGGCCCGACGGCTCGTTCGCGATCGTCGACTTCGGCGCGGTCCGCGATCGCATGCGTCCCGAGGGCGGGAGCACCGTGGTCGGCACGTTCGGGTACATGGCGCCGGAGCAGTTCCAGGGCCGCGCGCTGCCCGCGTCGGACGTCTATGCCGTCGGCGCGACCGCGCTCTGCCTGCTCACCGGCGAGGAGCCGGAGAACCTGCCGCACCGAGGGCTCGCGATCGACGTGCCCGCTGCCCTCGGCGATCGCGCGGACCCGCGCCTCGTCCGGGCGCTCTCCGCGATGCTGGAGCCCGACCCGGACCGCCGCGCCGCGCGTATCGCGCCGCTCCTTCCGGGGCTCGAAGCGGGCGACGCGCCCCCCGAGCGCGCTCGCGAGCCTGCGGAGCGCGGGGCGCACAAGGAGGACAGGCGCGCGCACAAGGACGAGCGCAAGGAAGAGAAGCGCGCGCGCAAGGACGAGCGCAGGGAGGTGAGGCGCGCACGCAAGGAGGAGCGGCGCGCGCGCCGGCACGAGGGGCGCCCGTCGCTCGATCGCGGCCTGGTGGGCCTGCCGCTCGTGGCCGCGCTGTTCGGCCTCACCGTCGCGCGCATCGCCGTCGGCCTCGCGCTCGGGGTGATCGTCCCGACGGTGCTGACGCTGCTGTCCCTGGTGTTCGGCCGCGTGCTGCGCGAGAAGGCCGCGCCGAACGTGCGCAGGGCCGGGCGGGTCGCCGACCTCGCGCTGCGCCGCGCCACCCGCGTCGTCCGCGGGCGCCCGGAGCCCGACGCCGCTGCCGAGCGCGGCCAGGACGAGGCGGCGCGCGTGCGCTTCGAGGAGCAGGAGGCCCCCGGTCGCTCGCGCATCCACGACGGCGACGTCGCGCTGGAGGAGGAGCTCGACGAGCTGGAGGCCGATGAGCACGGCCGCGCGCACGCCGGGTCGCGGCCGCCTCGCGCGGGGGAGCGCTGAGCCCAGCGCGCGCTCGCGCTCCGGCGGGGCCGCGCGATCAGATGCGGCCGCGCGCGGCGTCGAGCTTCAGGCGGAAGACCTCGACGATCGCCTCGGCGAAGATCCGGCGGCTCATCTTCGAGCGGCCTGCGCGGCGGTCGACGAACACGATCGGCACCTCGACCACGCGGAGCCCTTTGCGCAGCGCGCGGTAGGTCGTCTCGATCTGGAAGGCGTAGCCGTTCGAGCGCACGCTGCCGAGATCGAGCGAGAGGAGCGCGCGCCGCGTGAACGCCTTGTAGCCGGTCGTGAGGTCACGGATGCCGACCCCCAGGATGGTCCGCGCGTAGAGGGAGCCGCCCTTCGAGAGCACGTGCCGCCCGAGGCCCCAGCCCTCCACGCCGCCGCCCGGCATGTTGCGCGAGCCGAGGACGACGTCGGCGCCCCGGGCGATCGCGTCGAGGAACGCCGGCAGGTGGCGCGGGTCGTGCGAGAGGTCGGCGTCCATCTCGAGCGCGACGTCGTAGCCGCCGTCCAGCGCGCGCTGGAAGCCCTCCAGGTAGGCCGTGCCGAGCCCGCGCTTCGCCGCGCGGTGGAGCACCCGGACGCGCCCGTCGCGCGCGGCGAGCTCGTCGCCGAGGGCGCCGGTCCCGTCGGGCGACGCGTCGTCCACGACGAGCACGTGCGCGTCCGGGGCCGCCGCGAGGACGGAGCTCACGAACTCGGCGAGGTTGTCTCGCTCGTTGTACGTCGGCGTGATGATGAGGGTTCGGGGGGCCATCCTGGCTCGGCGCCGCGCGAGCGGGCGCTCGCACGCGTGGTCGTGCGCACCGTGCAGCGCCGCGCGCCGGGTTCGCGGGCGTCCGCTCGCGCTCAGGCCTCCGCCGCGTCGGCCAGCAGGGGCGCTCCGGCGCCGGGCGATCTACCAAAACGATGGCGCAGGCGGAAGGTTCCGCGGGGTGCGCCGCGAGCGCCTTGTGGGTTGCCGGAGGCGTGCGCGCCGGGTACTTTCCTTTCCCGACAGGGCGTCCGCTCTGCATCGGGCCGATAGGCTGGCGCGGCCTCGGTCAACCCACGGGGCGCGCCCCGCGCACCACCCGCGCGGCCCCGAACATGAACAGCGCGGCACCGACGGAGACAATCATGGCAGGCGAGCACGTCGTCACCTTCACCAACGAGAATTTCGAGTCCGAGGTCATCAACTCCCCGATCCCCGTGCTCGTGGACTTCACGGCCACCTGGTGCGGACCCTGCAAGCAGCTCGCGCCGATCGTCGAGACGATCGCCAAGGAGTCCCAGGGCACGCTGAAGGTCGGCAAGCTCGACATCGACGCGGCGCCCAAGCTCGCCCAGAAGTACAACGTCCGCGCCGTTCCGACGTGCATCCTGTTCCGGGGTGGCGAGAAGGCGGGCTCGTACACCGGCGTCGCGAGCAAGGAGAAGCTCCTCCGGGAGCTCGGCGTCTGATCCGCGGCCGCGCGTGACGCCGGCGCGACAGCGCCCGAGCGCGCCAGCGCTCCCCTTCCCACAGACCGAAACCACCCCAAATACCGACCGAAAGCCCTCCCGGCGAGGCGCCGCTCCGGCCAGCCGGCCGCGGCCCCGCCGCCGCCGGCGCTCCACGTCGCCGGCGCCCCGCGGCTGAGGCTTTGCTTGACCGTCGCGCGCGAGGTGACTACGACTCGCGCCGGCCACTTTCCCAGGAGTTCGCGATGGCGACGAAGATCGCAATTAACGGTTTTGGGCGCATCGGACGCTGCATTGTCCGCGCGCTTTACGAGCGCGGCGTGAAGGATATCGAGCTGGTCGCCATCAACGACCTGACGGATCCGGCGACGCTCGCCCACCTCTTCCAGTACGACTCGATCCACCGCGAGTTCAAGGCGGCGAAGGTCGGTCACGGCGACAAGCACATCAGCATCGGCGATCGGAAGATCGAGGTCCTCGCGCTGAAGGATCCGGCCGAGCTGCCGTGGAAGAGCCTCGGCGTCGACATCGTCCTCGAGTGCACCGGCCTCTTCACGGACAAGGCGAAGGCCGCCGGCCACATCAACGCGGGCGCCAAGCGCGTCATCATCAGCGCGCCGGCCAAGGGCCACGACCTCACGGTCGTGATGGGCGTGAACGACGAGCTCTACGACGCGCAGAAGCACACGGTCATCTCGTGCGGCTCCTGCACGACGAACTGCCTCGCCCCCATCGCCAAGGTGATGCTCGACAACTTCGGCATCGTCCGCGGCCTGATGACGACGGTCCACTCGTACACGAACGACCAGCACCTGCTCGACATCCCGCACCGCAAGGGCGACCTGCGCCGCGCGCGCGCCGCCGCCGTCAACATGATCCCCTCGAGCACCGGCGCCGCGAAGGCGCTGTCCGAGGTCATCCCGGCGCTCAAGGGCAAGTTCGACGGGCTCGCGATCCGCGTCCCCACGGTCGACGTCTCGCTCGTGGACCTCACCCTCGAGACCGAGAAGCCGATCACGAAGGAGAGCATCCACGCCGCGATGAAGCAGGCCGCCGAGCAGGGGCCGATGAAGGACGTCCTCAACTACACCGATCGGGAGCTCGTCTCGGGCGACTTCATCGGCTCGCCCGCGTCGAGCACCTTCGACTCGACCATGACGTCGGTCCTCGGCGATCGCTTCGCGAAGATCTTCTCGTGGTACGACAACGAGTGGGGCTTCTCGAACCGCATGATCGACCTCGCGCAGCTCGTGGCGAGGAAGGGCGTCTAGCGCCGTGAAGCTCACCGGAATCCGCTCCGTCGAAGACCTCGCCGCCGCCGGGGGCGCTGCTGGCCTCAGCGGCAAGCGCGTCTTCATCCGCGTCGACTTCAACGTCCCGCTCGACAAGAAGACGGGCAAGATCACGGACGACTCGCGCATCCGCGAGGCGATCCCGACGATCAAGCTCGTCATGGAGGCGGGCGCGAAGGTGATCCTCGCGTCGCACCTCGGCCGCCCGAAGCCGGGCAAGACCGAGGGGCTCTCGCTGGAGCCGTGCGGGGGGCGGCTCAGTGAGCTCACGGGCTACGAGGTCCACCTGCCGGACGACTGTGTCGGCGACTCGCCCAAGAAGGTCATCTACGACCTCCGGGCGGGCCAGATCTGCCTCCTCGAGAACCTCCGCTTCCACGAGGAGGAGGAGAAGGACGACGAGGGCTTCGCGCGCCAGCTCGCCGAGCTCTGCGACGTCTACGTCGACGACGCCTTCGGCGCCGTGCACCGCGCCCACGCGTCGGTGCACGCGCTGCCGCGCCTCATGCGCGAGCGCGCCGCCGGCCTCCTCCTCCAGAAGGAGCTCAAGGCGCTGACCCGGCTCGTCGATCGCCCGGAGAAGCCTTACGTCGCCGTCCTCGGCGGCGCCAAGGTCTCCGACAAGATCGACGTCGTCGAGGCGCTCCTCAACGTGGTCGACACCCTGTGCATCGGCGGCGCGATGGCGAACACCTTCCTCGCCGCGCAGGGCAAGAACCTGCAGAAGAGCCGGATCGAGGAGGACAAGCTCCCGCTGGCGCGCACGATCATGAGCAAGGCGCGCGATCGGGGCATCCAGCTCCTCCTGCCCGTCGATGCCGTCGTCGCCTCGAGCATCGACGCGACGCAGGGCGAGCCCGCGTCCGTCGACGCGATCCCCGAGGGCACGATGGCGCTCGACATCGGCCCCCGGTCGATCGAGCAGTTCGGCCAGGCGATCGAGAGGGCGAAGACGGTGTTCTGGAACGGCCCGATGGGCCTCTTCGAGACGCCCGCCTTCTCCAAGGGCACGTTCGACGTCGCGCGCATCATGAGCGGCGCCTCCGGCTTCACGGTGGTCGGCGGCGGCGACAGCGCGGCGGCGGTCAAGCAGGCCGGCGAGCACATCGCCAAGGGCTTCGATCACATCTCGACCGGCGGCGGCGCTTCGCTCGAGCTCATCGAGGGCAAGCGTCTCCCGGGCGTCGAGGCGCTCCGGTCGGCCGAGGTGAGCGAGTGAAGCCCGTGAACGATGGGGGCACGCCCGGGGAGGCGGGAGCCGCCTCGCGGGCGGCCTCGCGTCGTCCGCTCATCGCCGGCAACTGGAAGATGAACGCCGGGGGCCAGGACGCATGTCCTCTCTCGGCGGCCGTCGCCAAGGCGACGCGTGAGCTCACCCGGGCCGAGGTGGTGGTCGCTCCGCCGTTCACGGCGATCGCCGCCGTGGCCCACGAGCTCGCGGAGGCGAAGAGCGAGGTCGGCATCGCCGCGCAGAACATGAGCGCGGAGGTCTCCGGGGCGTTCACCGGCGAGATCTCCTCGGGCATGCTCAAGGACGCGGGCGCGACCTGGGTGATCCTCGGGCACAGCGAGCGGCGGCAGCTCTTCGCCGAGACCGACGAGTCGGTCGCCCGGAAGGTCGCCTCGGCGATGGCCGCCGAGCTGCGCCCCATCGTCTGCGTCGGCGAGACGCTCGAGCAGCGCGAGGCGGGTGACACGCTCGCCGTGGTCGAACGGCAGGTCCGCGCCGTCCTCGACGAGCTCGCGAAGCAGCCCGGCTTCGGCGTCATCGCCTACGAGCCGGTCTGGGCGATCGGGACGGGCAAGGTCGCGCGCGCCGAGGACGCTCAGGAGGTGCACGCGTTCATCCGCGGCCTGCTCGCGAAGGCCTCGGAGGACCTCGCGGGCGTCACGCGCATCCTCTACGGCGGCAGCGTCAAGGCCGACAACGCCGAGGCGCTGCTCGCCCAGGACGACATCGACGGCGCGCTGGTCGGAGGGGCTTCGCTCGACGCCGCTGGCTTCGCCAAGATCGTCGAGGCCGCTCACCGACTGGCGGAGCGCGCGGAACAGGGGTAGATCGCAGGCCGCTCCCGTCTCGCCGCGGGAGCGCCGGCCTGTCCTGCCGCCCACTTGCCCCCCTGGGCCCCTCGCGCGGGCCAGACTCACCCAGCTGAAAGACGCCGATGCTTCACACGCTCCTCAACATCGTGCACGTGTTCGTCTGTCTGTTCCTCATCCTCGTCGTGCTCCTCCAGCAGGGCCGCGGGGGCGGGATGGGCTCGGCCATGGGCGGCGCGACGGCGCAGGTGTTCGGCGGCCGCGGCGCAGGCAACTTCATGACCCGCCTCACGGCCGTCTGCGCTGCCGTCTTCATGGCGACGAGCGTGTCGCTCGCCTACCTCTCGTCGGCAGGCGACCGCGAGCTGCGCGAGTTCGAGAAGTCCCAGGAAAAGTAGGCTCGCGTGCTGGGGCCCGCCCCCGCGCCGGGGAGGGAAGCGGGCAGGGCGCTCGACGTGGGGTCGTCCGTGGAGGCGGCGTCGGCCGCCTCCGTCCCTTTCGCGCGCGACCTTGCCCTCGTCGCCCTCGCCAAGGCGGTCGTCTCCGCCCTGGTCCTCGCGCTCGGCTTCCGGGCGGTGAGCGACGACGACTTCGCGCGCGTGGTCCTCGCGCAGGCGTGGGCCCACGCGCCCCGGCTCGACCCGACGGGGACGAGCTGGCTGCCTGTCCCTTTCTGGCTCAACGGCGCGCTCTTCCGGGTCTTCGCGCCGACCCTCGAGGTCGCCCGCGCCATCGCCTTCGCCCTCGGCCTCGCTTCGGCCGCGCTCGTCCACCTCTCCGCCCGCTGGATCACGGGCGACCGCCGCGCCGCGCTCGCCGGCGCCCTGCTCGCCGGCGCCTTTCCCTGGAGCGCTTGCCTCGGCGTGGCGACGGTCCCCGAGCTGCCGACCGCCGCCCTGTCGCTGTTCGCGGTGGCGTCGCTCGTCACGCCGCCGGCCGGGCCTGCGCCCCCGGCCGGACGCGCCCTCCTCGGCGCGTTCGCGCTCGTGCTCGCGACGCTCTCCCGCTACGAGCCCTGGTCCGTCGCCGTCGCCTTCGCGGCGATGGCGCTGCTCGCCGCCGCCCGCCTCGGCCAGGGCCGCGGCGCGCAGGCGAAGCTCGCGCTCGCCGCGCTCATCGCGCTCGCCGGGCCCGCCGCGTGGATCGCGTGGAACCGCGCCGCCCACGGCGACGCGCTGCATTTCCTCGCCCGCGTCGCCTCCTACCGCAGCGCGATCGGCCCGGGCGGCGACGGCGCCCTGCTGCGGCTCTTCGCGTACCCTGCCGCGATGGTCCGCGAGGAGCCGGAGCTCTTCGTGTGGCCCATCGCCATCGCCCTCGTCGCCTGGCGCGCCCGCCGCGGCGCTGCGCCGGGGGCAGCGCGCCCGCTCCCGCCGCTCCTTCGCGCGGCCCGTCCGTACGCGCTCCCCGGCGCGGTCGCCGCCTTCCAGATCGCGGCGCTCTCGCTCGCCCTCGTGCGCGACGGCGCGCCCACCCACCACCCCGAGCGAGCGACCCTCCTCGCGCTGCTCTTGCTCGCGCTCGCCGTCGGGGATCTCTCGGCGCGCGCGTTCCGGGGCGCCTCGGCCGGCGCGCGGCGCGCCCTCGGCGGCGCGCTGCTGGTGGTGCTCGCCCTCGGCGCCTTCTTCCGGCCGCACCTGCGCCGCGAGCACTTCAATCCGCGGAGGGACGAGGTCGCCATCGGCCGCGTCGCCGCGGAGCTCACGCCTCCTTCCGCGCCCCTCCTCCTCGAGGTCGTCGACTATGGCCACCTCGCGGCGCTCGCCGCCCTGGGGCGTCCCGAGGGGGTTCACCCCGATCGCTCGATCGATCCCCGTGATCCGCCTGTCCGCTCGAGCTTCGAGGACCCGGCCTCGCTCGCGCGCCGCGCCGCCGGCCTGGGCGCCGCCTACCTCATCGGGCGCGTCAGGCCGCCCGTCATCGATTTCGCCGGCCCGCCGCTCGCGACGCGCGGCGCCTGGGGGATCTGGCCGGTGCCTCCGGCAGGCGGCGCGCTGGGGGCCCTGCCGGAGGGTGGCCCCAGCGGCCCCGCGGACAGGGCGCCATGAGCGAGCCTGCAAAGCCCTTCTTCGCGCACCCGTCTGCGTGCATCGACGAGCCCTGCGACATCGGCGAGGGGACGAAGGTGTGGCACTTCTGCCATATCTCGGCGGGGGCGCGGATCGGCCGCGCCTGCGTCCTCGGCCAGAACGTCTTCGTCGCGGGCACCGCCGTCATCGGCGATGGCGTCCGGATCCAGAACAACGTGTCTCTTTATGACGGCACGCTGGTCGAGGACGACGTGTTCCTCGGCCCGTCCGCGGTGCTCACCAACGTCGTCAACCCGCGTGCCCCGATCGACCGCCGCGCGTTCCTCGACACGACGCGCATCCGTCGCGGCGCCACCGTGGGCGCCAATGCCACCATCGTCTGCGGCGTCACGATAGGGCGCCATGCGTTCGTCGGCGCCGGCGCGGTCGTCACGCGCGACGTGCCCGACTATGCGCTCGTCACCGGCGTGCCGGCCCGGCGCACCGGCTGGATGAGCCGCCACGGTCACAAGCTCGTCGCCGCGCGCGACGGCCTCCTGCGCTGCCCCGAGAGCGGCTATCGCTACGAGCGCCGCGGCGACATCGTCCGCTGTCTCGACCTCGACGAGGACGCGCCGCTCGCCCGGCCCCGCGCCGCGGCCACGCGCCATTACCGCGATCCCCTCTCCGCGGAGGACACCGACGGATGACCGCCCCTGTTCCCTTCTTCGATCGAGCCCGCGGAGATCTCGCCCTGCAGGACGAGCTCTCCGCCGTGTTCCAGTCCGTCCTCCGGAGCGGCCACTACATCCTCGGTCCGGAGGTCGAGGCCTTCGAGTCGGAGTGCGCCGCGTACCTCGGCGTCCGGCACGCGATCGGCGTCTCTTCCGGCACCGACGCGCTGCTCGTCGCGCTGATGGCGCTCGGCGTCGGCGCGGGCGACGAGGTCGTGTGCCCCGCATACACGTTCTTCGCGACCGCGGGCGCCATCCACCGCTCCGGCGCCACGCCGGTCTTCGCGGACGTGCTCCCTGGCTCGTTGAACATCGACCCCGCCTCGACGGCGCGCGCCCTGACGGAGCGCACCCGGGCGATCCTCGCCGTCCACCTCTTCGGCGACTGCGCGCCCATGGATGAGCTCCTCGCGATCGCGGGCGGCCGTGGCCTGCCGGTCATCGAGGACGCGGCCCAGGCGTTCGGCGCCGAGCGCGGCGGCCGCCGCGCGGGGGCGCTCGGGCTCATGGGGTGCTTCTCGTTCTTCCCGACCAAGAACCTCGGCGGTTTCGGCGATGGCGGGCTCGCGACCACCGACGACGACAAGCTCGCGGAGCGCGTCCGGACGCTCAGGGCGCAGGGCGCTCGGAGGAAGCACCATCACACCCGTATCGGCGGCAACTTCCGGCTCGACGCGCTCCAGGCGGCGCTCCTCCGCCGCAAGCTCCCGCGGCTCGGCGCGCTCCTCGAGCGGCGGCGCGAGCACGCCGCGCGGTATGCCGCGCTGCTCGGCGGGCGAGATCTGCCGCTGACGCTGCCGGACGCCGGCGCTGCGGGGCATACGTTCAATCAGTATGTCATTCGCCTGAAGGATGCCTCTCTGCGCGATCCGCTGCGGAGCTCGCTTGCGGAGCAGGGCATCGGCACCGAGATTTATTATCCCGCGCCGCTCCACCTCCAGCCTTGCTTCGCGCAGCTTGGCCCGCCGGAGGGCTCCCTTCCGGTCGCGGAGGCGGCGGCGCGCGACACGCTCGCGCTCCCCATCTTTCCCGAGCTCACAGGCGACGAAGTCACCCGCGTGGCGGCCGCCATCGCTTCATTTTTCGGTTGAACCAGACGCTTCGGCGCAGCGGCGTCAAGGCGCCGCGTCGGTGACCCTCCGCGCGCCGGGCCGCGCTGGGCGCTGGCGGTGGACGGCGGCGCGGGCAAACCGGGAATCTCGCTGGGGCGGTCCTGCCCACGGGGAAGGGCCGCGCGACCCTGCCTGTGCTAGACGTGCGCGCCATGAGCGTCGAGGTTGGCATCGTCGGACTGCCCAACGTGGGCAAGAGCACCCTGTTCAACGCGCTGACGGCCGCCAAGGCCGAGGCGCAGAATTACCCCTTCTGCACGATCGAGCCCAACGTCGGCGCCGTCCCTGTCCCTGACGACCGGCTCACGACGCTCGCGAAGTTCATCAAGACCGAGAAGATCATCCCCGCCATGGTGCAGGTGGTCGACATCGCCGGGCTCGTGCGCGGCGCGAGCACGGGCGAGGGGCTCGGGAACAAATTCCTGAGTCATATCCGTGAGGTAGATGCCATCCTCCACGTGGTCCGCTGCTTCACGCTCGCGGACGTCGTGCACGTCGACGGCGGGGTCGACCCGCTCCGCGACATCGACACGATCGAGACGGAGCTGATGCTGGCCGACCTCGGCTCCCTCGAGGGGATGCTGGAGCGCACGCGGAAGCAGGCCAAGGGCGACAAGGAGCTCCTCCCGAAGATCGCGCTCATGGAGAAGTGCCTCGAGGCGCTCCAGGCCGGAAAGCCCGTCCGCGGGCTCTCCTTCGACGACGAGCAGCGGAAGGTCGTGAAGACGTTCGGCCTCATCACGGCGAAGAAGGTCCTCTACGTGGCGAACGTCGACGAGTCCGACGTCTCCGGCACGGGCCCGCTCGCGACGAAGGTGCGCGAGCGCGCCGCCTCCGAGGGCAGCGGCGTCGTGCCGGTCTGCAGCAAGCTCGAGGCGGAGCTGAACGAGCTCGCGCCCGACGAGCGCAAGGAGATGCTCGAGAGCCTCGGCATGAAGGAGCCGGCGCTCTCGACGCTCGCGCGCGAGGCCTACCGGCTGCTCGGCCTCCAGAGCTACTACACGGCCGGTCCCAAGGAGATCCGCGCCTGGACGATCCCGATCGGGTGTACGGCGCCGCAGGCCGCGGGGGTCATCCACAGCGATTTCGAGAAGGGCTTCATCCGGGCGGAGGTCTACAGGGTGGACGACCTCGTCGAGCACAGGACCGAGGCCGCCATCCGCGCCGCCGGCAAGCTGCGCGTCGAGGGCAAGACGTACGTCTTCCAGGACGCCGACGTCGCGCACTTCCTCTTCAACGTCTGACCGTCCGCCCCACGAGCGCGCCCGCTGCCGTCGGGCTCCGCGAGCGCGCTCGGTGCGCCCCTGCTGCGCGGGCGGCGCGGCACCGCCGTTGCTCCTCCGGCGTTCGCGCAGGCGCGGTGTGCCGGCCACGACCGCCGGCCCTCCGCGGACTCGCGCTTCTCGGACGGAGGCAGGACGGTGCCCAGGGCGAGCGTCGGCGCGTGGCGTGTGCTGGTTCTCCTTGCCTCGTCGGGGAGCGCCGTAGCGGGCTGCGTCGCGGCTCCCACCGACGTCCCGCCCGAGGAGGCGGGCGCCCCGGATCCGGGCGTCGGCGCGGAGCGGGCGCCTGTTCCGCCCGCTCCGTGCGATCTGCCGCGCGGGTTCTCGGAGGGCGCGCCGCCCCGCTTTCCTGC
Source organism: Sorangium aterium (assembly GCF_028368935.1). Lineage (NCBI taxonomy): Bacteria > Pseudomonadati > Myxococcota > Polyangiales > Polyangiaceae > Sorangium > Sorangium atrum. The sequence goes on from NZ_JAQNDK010000005.1 coordinate 1,342,694, forward strand.
GGCGCCCGCGCCGGCCATCGGCCACAGCCTCTCCGCGGAGCCCGGCGACGACGTCTTCGGCCGTTTCCTGCGATCCACCGTCGTCTTCTGCGGGCCCGACGAAGAGCCCTATTTCCTCCACTACCGCTTTTACCTCACTGGCCCGTTCTCGGGCCGCTGGCTGCGCCCGCCGCTGGCCCAGCCGCTCTGACCGCGCCTCGCTGCCCAGCCCGCCTGGCGGCCGTCGCCGTTCGTCGGCGTTCGTCCCCGTCCTGTGGCCGATGGCCGCGGCGCCCCGTCCGGTTTTTTGACCCCCTGGATCCGCTCGGCTACCTCCTTCGCCCTTCACGAGACGAAAGGACGATCATTTGGGCGCACTCAAAGGATCCATCTCATTCTCGAAGTTCTATGTCCGCGGCGAGCTCACCGAGGGGTTCCGCGACAGGTTCGTCGAGCGAATCCAGCTCCGCGCGTTCCGGCCGCTCACGGTCGAGGAGGACGCGGAGCAGCGCGCCGGGTGGTGCTCCATCGAGAATCCGCTCGACTGCGAGCTCGATCACGGCAAGATCTTCTTCAACTCGTACATCAACCTCGGCCTCAGGACCGATCGCTGGCAGGTGCCCTCGGCGCTCTTCAAGGCGCATTTCGCCGAGGCGGAGCGGGAGCACCTCGCCAAGCGCGGGCGCGAAAAGCTCGGGCGGCGCGAGAAGGAGGAGCTCCGGGCCGTCGTGTCGAGGAAGCTCCGCGCGCAGCTCATGCCGGTGATGAAGGTCGTGGATCTGTCCTGGAACCTGGAGGCCGGCGTCGTCCGGTTCTGGAACCAGTCGCCGCGCGCGCACGAGGGGCTCTCGGAGCTCTTCGAGGAGACCTTCGAGCTCGATCTCGTGCCGGAGAGCCCGTACACGGCCGCCCGTGAGCTCGGCTTGACGGCCGAGCAGCTGGCCGCGTTCGAGCTGCTCAAGCCCACGGTCTTCCACGCTGAATCGACCCTTGGAGGTGCGCTGTGAGCCTCGCTGAGCTGATCGAGCAGCGCCGGTTCGTCGGCCGCGAATTCCTCGTCTGGCTCTGGTTCGAGAGCGAGCTCTTCGAGGGCCGCTTCTCCCTGGACGCCCTCGGCGTCTGCGAGCTCTGGCTCGAGGGGCAGATCACCCTCGTCCAGGAGAAGGAGCAGAGCCGGCTCAAGGGCGCGGCGCCGAGCAGCGCCCCCGAGGCCCACGAGGCGCTGCGCCAGGGCAAGCTCCCGTCGCACGCGCGCGTCCGCGTCACGCGCGGAGAGCTCGAGTACGCCTTCCTGTTCAACGCCGACGCGTTCTCGCTCTCGGGCGTGAAGATCCCGAGCGTCGTCAAGGACGCCGTGGACGAGCAGTTCTACGAGCGCATGTACCTCATCGAGGAGCTCGAGACGCTCTTCACCGCGCTCTACGGCGAGTTCCTCGCGCTTCGCCTCGGGGCCGCCTGGGAGTCCGGGGTGGCGCCGTTCATCCGCACCTGGGTCCGGGGCGAGCCGGTCGACACGGCCGCGTACCAGAAGCTCCGGGGCAAGCTCGCGCCCGTCCGCGGCGCGGCGAGGTCGAGGACGACCCCGCCGCCAGCGGAGAGGCCCGAGCGCGCGGCGCGCGTGGTCGCCTGACCTCGTCCTCGTCGGCGGTGCGCCGGCCGCGCCGCGCGGGGCCGGCGCGCTCGCGCCGCTACTTCCCCTTCACCTTGCCGTGGACCTGCTTCGCCATCGCGAGGTGCTCCTGGAGCTGCGGCAGCGTCGAGGCGGCGAAGTGCTTCACGTCGGCGTCCTTCGCCTCCTTCGAGGCCTTCTCGAACTCCTCGATGTCGCGCTGGTGGTCATCGACCATCGCGCTCATGTAGTCCCTGTCGAACTCGGCCCCTGTCTTCTTGGACAGCTTGTCGACGTCCTCGCGGTGCTTCTGCGCGAGCTCCTGCGGCACGAGCGCGTCCTTGCGGTGCGCGAGCTCCGCGAGCCGCTTGTTGATCGCCGTGTGATCGTCGACCATCCGCTGCGCGAAGCGCTTCACTTCCGGGCTCGCGGTGCGCTGCTTCGCGAGCTGCCCGAGCCGCACCTCCAGGAGCCCTCCCTGACCAGCCTTCTCGACGAACTCCCGATCTGACTCGCTGAGCTTGGTTTGGTTGGCCTGGGCCTGCTGCCCTGTCGAGCCCTGCCCCTCTGCCGCAGCAGAGGCCGGCGCGGACGCCGCCGCCATCATGATGGTGAATAGAACAGGCTTGAGCATCTCAGTCCCCTCCTTGTCTCGGCCGCCTTCCGGCGGCCGTGCCGATCGCTCCATCGCCCCGGGACGGCCGGACTCCACTGCTCGGCGCCCCCGGGTCGATGCGCTCGCCGTATGTCGTGAGTCGCCGGCGCTCTGGCAAGGGGCAGCGAACATGGGGCGGTCCGCCGTCCACGCGCTCGGCTCGGCGCGGCAGGCCGCGCCCGGCGGAAGGGCAAAAGGCGCCCGAGAACTGGGCCCCGGCCGATCGCTCCATCTACGCTCGGCGCCTGTGGTCGGCGAGTTCTTCAAGCGCCTCACGAACGGCGTCGTATTCCTCCTCGCCGCCCTGACCTTCTTCCTCGTCCCGATCGGCAGGAAGACGGCCGCGCAGCACCTCGTCGCGATCGTCTCGACGCCGCCCGCCAGGGAGGCCGTCTCGGCCTTCGCCCACATCGCTCGGCGCATCGCCGTCGAGGCGCGCACGGAGCTGGACAAGCTCCGCCGCCCGCCGCCCGCGCAGCGCGAACCGAAGCCGACGACCACGAAGGTGAGCCCGCCGCCGTAGCCGTCCCTGCCGTCGTTGCGCGCTGATGGCGCTGGTCGGCCCGCGCCAAGGGCTCAGCCCTTGCGCGGATCCTTCTCGTTCGGGTGCTCGTTGTAGAAAGCGTCGAGGCTCTCGCGGGAGATCTCCGCCTCGATATCGCCGTCTTTCAAGATCTTCGCCTGACAGCCGAGGCGGCTCGTCGACCGGACGTCGAAGGCCTTGTCGAGGATGTCCTCCTCGTCCTCCTCGGCCTCGCTGAGGAGCTCGCGCCCCTTCGTGACGTAGACGTGGCAGGTCGAGCACGCGCAGACGCCGCCGCACGCGTCGCCCTCGGGCGCGCCCACGGACTTCGACGCCTGGAGGACGGACGAGCCCACCGGGGCCTCGACCTCCCACGCGCGGCCGTGCGCCAGAAATCGGACCTTGGCCATCAGCTCCTCCTCGCCTCGACGCCGGCCTTCGCCGGGCCAGCGCCGCCCGCCTCGACCGGCGGGTGGCTCGCGTCGTCCCCGCCGTGCTCGGCCAGGTGCGCGTCCACGCCCTTCGCCGCGGCGACCTTCGCCTCGACGTCCTCGACCTGCTTGCCTGCGATCGCCCTGGCCACGGCGCGGTCCATCCGCCGACCAGCCCAGCCGTGCGTCGCCTCGTCGAGCGCCTCCGTGCGCGCCAGGATGAGCCCCGGCTTGTCCCCGCGGATCGCGGCGTCGAGGCCCTTCAGCGCGCCCTCGATCCCCTCGCGCTCGCCCGGCTCGAGCAGATCGGCGTCCGCGGCGAGCGCCTTGCGCGTCGCCATCGCCACGCGCTCGCCCTCGACCCGCGCCTCGACCAGCCGGCGCTTGAGGAGGTCTTCCTCGCCGTGGTCCAGCGCCGCGAGGAGCATGTCCTCGACCTCCTCATCGGTCAGCCCGTAGCTCGGCTTGACCTCGACCTTCTGCTCGACCCCCGTCGTCAGCTCGCGCGCTGTCACGCCGAGCAGGCCGTCGGCGTCCACGCGGAACGTCACCTCGAGCCGCGCCATGCCCGCGGGCATCGGCGGGATCCCCTTCAGCACGAAGCGCGCGAGCGAGCGGCAGTCGGCGGCGAGCTCCCGCTCGCCCTGCACGATGTGCAGATCGAACCCGGTCTGGTTGTCCGCGTACGTCGTGAAGACCTGCCGCGCCCCTGCCGGGATCGTCGTGTTCCTCGGCAGGATCTTCTCGGCGACGCCGCCCATCGTCTCGATGCCGAGCGACAGCGGCAGCACGTCGAGCAGGAGCACCTCGTCCGCGCGATCCATCGAGCCGGCCAGGATGTCGGCCTGGATGGCCGCGCCCAGCGCGACGACCTCCTCGGGATCGATGTCCTTGAGCGGCTCCTTGCCGAAGAGGCTCGCCACGTAGTCGCGCACGTGGGGCACGCGCGTCGCGCCGCCCACGAGGATCACGCCGTCGAGGTCCGCGGCCTGGACGCCCGCGTCGCGGAGCGCGCGGCGGCACGCGACGCCCGTGCGCTCCAGGAGCGGCGTGATGAGCGCGTTCAGCTCGTCGCGGGTCACGGTGACCAGCTTCGACGCCGGGCCGCCCGTCGCCTCGGCCGCCTGCACGGGCAGCTCGATCTCGATCTGCGTCGCGTCGGTCAGCGCGTGCTTGATGCTGCGGGCGGTGTCGAGCGCGAGCCGCACCACCTCGGGCGTGCGCCGCGTCGCGCCCATCTCCTCGAGCAGCCGCTCTGCGAGCGCCCTGTCCATGTCGTCGCCGCCGAGCGAGCTGTCGCCCCCGGTGGACTTCACCTGGAAGACCCCGTTGTCGAGCAGGAGCACGGTGACGTCGAACGTCCCGCCGCCGAGGTCGTACACGGCGAACAGGCCGTTTTGCTGCTTGTCGAGCCCGTAGGCGAGCGCCGCGGCGGTCGGCTCGTTGAGCAGGCGCAGCACCTCCAGCCCGGCCAGCCGGCCGGCGTCCTTGGTCGCCTGCCGCTGGGCGTCGTCGAAGTACGCCGGCACCGTGATCACAGCGCCGCCCACGGAGCGGAGCTCGCGCTCCGCCGAGGTGCGGAGCTCTTTCAAGATCTCCGCCGACACCTCGACGGGCGTCACGACCGCGTCCCGCACCTTGAAGCGCACGCTCTTCGCGTCCTCGGGGCCCTTCGGCTCCGCGAACTCGTACGGCCCGAGCCGCCGCGTCTCCGGATCGTTCGCGCCGCGGCCCATGAAGCGCTTCACGCTGACGATGGTCTCGCGGGGGTAGCTCTGCGCGAGCCGCCGCGCGCTGTCGCCCACGACCGCGTGCCCGCGCTCGTCGTAGTGCACGACCGACGGAACGAGCCGCTCTCCGTTGCAGTCGTCGATGACCACCGGGCGGCCGTCGCGCACGCGAGCGACGAGCGAGTTCGTCGTCCCGAGATCGATGCCGATCGGGCTGGGCCTTGCTTTGGGGTCGAAAATTTCGAGGAGGGTCATTTCAAATCTGCGAGCTCTTCTTCGATGGCGCTCACTTCGTCGAGGAACCGCCGGATGTAGCGGAGCTCGCTGAGCAACGCGAGCACGCCCTTCAGCTGCTCCGGATCATTCCCTGCGGCGGCGAAGGCGCCCTGGATCGCCGTGAGGGTCGCCTGCTCGCGCGCGAGCATCGCCTCGCCGAGCCGCGCGATTCGCGCGGGATCGCGCCCCTTCGCCGCCTCGGCGAGCTCTTCGCGCGACTCCATCATCTCCATGAGCAGGGCAGGGGAGGCCTTCTGCTCGCCCTCCTCGCCCCGCGCGACCCCGGCTCGCTGGAGCAGCGCCTCGGCCCGGCGGATCGGATCCTTGAGGACGCGCAGGGCGTCGTTCGCCTCGATCGCGCGGCCGAGCGCGAGCCGGCGCTCGGCCGCGGGGGCGCCCGCGTAGCGATCGGGGTGGAGCGCGCGGGAGAGGTCGCGGTGGCGCTGCTCCAGCGTGCGCAGGTCGAGGTCGAAGCGCGGCTCGACGCCCAGGGTATCGAAGGGATCGGTCATGGCGTGCTCTGGGGGAGGCGCCTCGGCGAGCTCTCGCGCGCGCTCCCTGCGGCGGCTCAGGCCACCGTGAACGAGTGCCCGCAGCCGCAGCGCGTCGCCTCGTGCGGGTTCTTGAACTTGAAGCCCTGGAACATGAGCGTCTTCTCCCAGTCGAGCACCGAGCCGCCCAGGTAGAGGATGCTCTTCTTGTCGCAGAAGACGCGCACGGTCGCCTTGTCCGGCTCGGCGAACTCCAGGACGAGGTCGCCGGACCGGGGCGGCTTGTCCTCGAACTCGATGACGTAGGAGAACCCGGAGCAGCCGCCGCCGCGGATCCCGACCCGGATGGCGCCCTCGGGCGTGCCGCGCTTGGCGAGCTGCGCCCGGATGGCCTGCACCGCGGCGTCGCTGACCGAGAGCGTCCGCTTCGACTTCGCCTCCGCCTCGCCCGAGGCCCCGTCGCCGCGCGCGGGCGCGGCGTCCGCGGTCGCGGTCGCGGTCGGCGCGGCGTGCGGCCCGGTGTCCGCCGCCTTGGTCGTGGTCTGCTCACTGCTCTGCATGCGTCGTTCCTTCTCCGGTTCCGGTTCCGGTTCCGGTGCTGTGGGCCGCCTCCGCCCCGAAGCCCCGGCGCTGTTACTCAGCGCTCGCCGTCGCGGTGGCCGAAGGCGCCGCGCCCGCGAGCTCCTTCTTCGCTTGCTGCTTGGCGCGGAAGTCGGCGATGGCGCTCTTGATCGCGTCCTCGGCGAGGACCGAGCAATGGATCTTCACCGGAGGCAGGTGGAGCTCCTCGGCGATCATGCTGTTCTTGATCGTCTCGGCCTCGTCGATCGTCTTGCCCTTCAGCCACTCGGTGGCGAGCGACGACGACGCGATGGCCGACCCGCAGCCGAACGTCTTGAACTTCGCGTCCTCGATGACGCCGCCCTCGCCGACCTTGATCTGCAAGCGCATGACGTCGCCGCAGGCCGGAGCGCCGACGAGCCCGGTGCCGACGTGCTCGTCATTCTTGTCGAGCGTGCCGACGTTCTGGGGGTTCTCGTAGTGCTCGATGACCTTATCGCTGTATGCCATGGCTCTCTCCTCGACCGTTTCCTTTCGTCTCGAAATCTCGCTCTGTCGGGCCGGCGGCGCCCGCGCCGCTCGTCAGTGGGCCGCCCACTGCACGCTGTTCAGGTCGATCCCCTCTTTGTGCATCTCGTAGAGCGGCGACATGTCGCGCAGCTTGTTCACCTTCCGGATGACGAGGTCAGCCACGTAGTCGACCTCCTCCTCGGTGGTGAAGCGCCCGAGCCCGAACCGGATGGACGAGTGGGCGAGGTCGTCGCCGATGCCCATCGCGTGGAGGACGTAGGAGGGCTCCAGGCTGGCGCTCGTGCACGCCGAGCCGCTCGAGACCGCCACGTCCTTGATCGCCATCATCATGGCCTCGCCCTCGACGAAGCTGAACGACACGTTGAGGTTGCCCGGCAGCCGCCGATCGGGCGAGCCGTTCAGCTGGATGGCGTCGAGCTCCTTCCAGAGCCGGTTCCTGAGCCGCTCGCGCAGCGACAGGATGCGCGCCGACTCCGCCTCGCCCTCCTCGATGAGGATCTCGGCCGCCCTGGCGAACCCGACGATGCCGGGCACGTTGAGCGTGCCGGACCGCATGCCGAACTCGTGGCCGCCGCCGTCCATCTGCGCGGTGATGCGGACGCGCGGCTTCGACCTGCGCACGTACAGGCAGCCGATGCCCTTCGGGCCGTAGATCTTGTGGGCCGTCACCGACGCGAGGTCGACCCCCATCTGCTCGACGTTGAACGGGACCTTCCCGACCCCCTGCACCGCGTCGGAGTGGAGCAGGACGCCCTTCGATTTCGTGATCTTCCCGATCTCGGCGATGGGCTGGACCGTGCCGACCTCGTTGTTGGCCAGCATGATGGAGACAAGGATCGTCTTGTCGGTGATCGCCCGGGCGACGTCGTCCGGGTCGACCATCCCGTACTTGTCGACCTTGAGGTAGGTGACCTCGTAGCCCTGCTTCTCGAGCCGCTTGCAGGTGTCGAGCACCGCCTTGTGCTCGATGACGCTCGTGATGATGTGGTTGCCCTTGTCCTTGTAGAACTCGGCGACCCCCTTGATGGCGATGTTGTCGCTCTCGGTCGCGCCGGAGGTGAAGACGATCTCCTTGGGGTTCGAGGCGCCGATGAACCTGGCGAGCGTCTCGCGCGCGTGGCCGACCGCCTCCTCGGCCGTCCAGCCGAAGACGTGGCTCCGGCTCGCGGCGTTGCCGAATTTGCCGTTGAAATACGGCAGCATGGCGTCGAGGACACGCTGATCGACCGGCGTCGTCGCGTGGTAGTCCATGTAGATCGGAAGATGGATACCCATGGTGTTTCTCGCTCAGCGGTGATTCGAGCCGTGGCGGCAATGCCCATTGCCGCGGATACCGGCGACGAGCTCGGGCTCGGCCGTGCTCTTGTCGTGGAGGTTACAGTTCGTGCAGGCGGCGACGAGCTCTGCCGGGTCGCACGTCTCGCAGGTGTCGAGGTAGGCGAGGCTCGCCACGAGCTCGTGCTCGAGGGTCTCGAGGTGCGCGATCTGCTCCCGCACCTCTTCGAGCTTCTGCTGGTAGACGTGGCGGATCTGCGACATCGCCCCGGGGGCCGACGAGGACGACTCCCATGTCGAGACGATCTGCTGGATCTGGCTCAGCGACAGGCCGAGGTCGTGGAGCTTGCCGATCCACCGGACCCGGGTGAGGGCCGCGTGGTCGTAGAGCCGGTAGCGACCCTTGGAGCGGGCGTGCGGGATGAGCAGCCCGACCTCCTCGTAGTGGTGGATCGCCCGCACGGTCTTCCCTGTCGCCTTGGCGATGTCCCCCACCTGGAGCAGACGGTCTTCCTCCCCCTCGGCACCGTCAGGCGCCTCCGTTCTCGCGTCCGCCTTGGACGCGCTGGACACGAAGGGCCCGCCGATGCTTTGCTCGTGGGCAACGGGAAGGTGGTGGCGGGTCGTCATGGGGGAACCTTAACCCTTACGTACGCGTTAGGGTTGCGGACCTTGTAGGGCGCCGCGCCAAGACTGTCAACCGGGTTGTACGGGAGTCTGCGTGACATGGCGGAAGGAGGCGAAATCGAGCGCCGCGTGACCTTCCGGAGGAGCATCCAGGGGGGCGCACCGCGGGACGCGGGTTTTGTCGCGCCGCGTCATGCGGGATGGTCCGGCTCAGGCCTGTCGCTCGGCGCCCGATAGGCGGCAGCGGTCGAGCGCTGCGCCGGGGGCCACGCAGCGGCCGCATCGGAGGCCGGCGGAGCGAGCTCCGCGTCATCGGCATCACTCGCCCGGCGTCCGTCAGGCGCTGATGACGTCGCCGTCCGACTCTGCATGCGCTCGGATTTCCTTCTCGCGTGTCGCGCGCTCGCCGCGCGCGGCGATGGCAGTCGAGTCCCCGGCTTGCTAAACAGCGACGCACATGTATGTTACTGCCCCTGACGATAGAGATGAGATGACAGGCAAGAAACGAATTCTGTTCGTCGGCTCGTTCAATCCCCCTTCTGACGGCAGGATAGGTGGGCAGTACTTCGCTTGTCGCTCTCTGATCGAGAGCGATCTGAAGGATGACTTCGACTTCCTGCTGGTCGACTCCACCCTCGACAGCATCCAGGTCTCGTCGGTGTTCTCGAGGCTCCCCAAGATCGGATCGAGGGTGCTCCGGTGCGTCCGGGAGCTGCTGCTCTCCGAGGTGGACGCGGTCCTTTTGTTCTCGAGCTCGGGGTTGAGCTTCGTCGAGAAGGGATCCATCGGGCTTCTGGGCAAGATGCTCGGCAAGAAGGTCGTCATCTTCCCTCGATCGGGGCCCATCATCGACGACGTCGCCAGGAGCAGGCTGTACAGGTCGTACCTGGGCGCCGTCGTGAGCGCCTGCGATGCGCTGATATGCCAGAGCGACTACTGGCGCAGCTTCTTCCTGGGCATGGTGCCCGAAGGGAACGGGGACAAGCTCGTCGTCATAGAGAACTGGCTGCCTGACTCCTGCTTTGGCGAGGGGGGGCAGAAGGCTTATCCCGGGGTCATGGACAGGCCGCTTCGGCTGCTCTACTTCAACCGGATCGAGAAGCGCAAGGGGATCTACGACTTCCTCGAGGCCATGCTCCTCTTGCAGCGCGCGGGCGCCTGGGTCGAGGCCAAGATTTACGGGGACGGGAGCGAGCGCGAGAACGTGAAGCGGTTCATCGCCGAGAATCAGCTCAGGAACACCGAGTACGCGGGCTGGCTCGTCAGCGACAAGAAGGACGTGATCTCGTCGTTCGATCTGTGCCTGTTCACGTCGCACAGCGAGGGGTTCCCGAACGCGTTGCTGGAGGTGATGGCCCTCGGCGTCCCCGTCGTGTCCAGCAGGGTGGGTGCCGTGAATGACCTCATCGTTTCGGGGAAGAACGGCCTCCTGGTCGACGTCGGGAGCCCGGGCCAGATCGCGCAGGCGGTCCAGACCTTGCTCCGGGAGCCGGCGCTGCTGCAGGAGTTCTCGCGGCGCTCGGTCGAGCGGGTGCGGCAGGCCAACCGGCTCGATGATGCCATCACCAAGTTCAGGTCGCTCCTGTCAACGCTATGAAGAACCCTTCTGTGCTGCTCTACCGGATGGGGAACTTCTTCTACCGGAACAAGCTGCGCTCCATCGCCACGGCCATCACCTGGCTGAACAGGCTCTTGTTCTCGGTGTTCATCCCGTCCTCGGCCACGATCGGCGCGAATTTCAGGCTTGGTTACTGGGGGCTGGGGGTGGTGATCCATGCGAGGGCGTCCATCGGCGACAACTGCCTCGTCAGCCAGAACGTCACGATAGGGAGGAACTTCGGCAGCCAGGGGGTCCCGCGGCTGGGCAACGACGTCTATGTCGGGGCGGGGAGCGCCATCTTTGGCGATATCTCCATCGGAGACAACGTGATCATCGGCGCCAACAGCGTCGTGAACAAGGACGTGCCGTCCAACTCCGTCGTCGCGGGGAATCCGTTCAGGATCATCGCGTCCGACAGGAAGCTCAAGTACTACGAGCTGGATGACCCGAACGCCTGATCCGCAGGATCAGGTCAGCCCCACCGCGTGACGGGGCGCATCTCCAGGCGCGCCCGGTTCCCCCGGTTCCATGACGCGCGCGGCCCGTGCGGGCCTGCAAGCGGGCTCCCCGCGCTGCGGGGGCGGTGGAGGGCTCGCCGGGGCCACGCGCCTGCCTCGAGGAAGGCGCCTCCGCTTTCACGGCAGACCCCGCCACTGCCGAGGCCGGTAAACGACAATGTCACCAGGCCGAGGCCGACGCATCACGGTTCACACACGCAGGTAAAATTGTGTCGTGATACTGTAAAATTCGATCGTCAACGGAAAATTTGACACGCCAGCCGCAGACCAAAGCCTGCTCATGGGTTGTTCCGTGTGCTTACTTGGGGTACTAGGTGCGCACCGACAACGGATTGTCCGCAATGGTGATGAGCTATGAATATCGCGCGCCGCGCCGCATCTTAGTGCGGGGCTTCCATAGGAGCGAGCGATGGTAAGTACGCTCACGGCGGTCATTCTGGCGCTGGTGTTGTCGTGGGCAGCGACGCCGCTCGTGCGCCGTTTGGCGGTGACTGTGGGGGCGGTGGACGAACCGACCGCGCGGCGCGTACACACGCGGTGTATCCCACGCCTGGGCGGGCTCGCGATCGTGGCGGGCTTCGTGCTGCCGCTGTTCATCCTGGCCGCGCTGGGGACGCAGATCGGGCTGAGGTGGTTCTCGCAGCACTCGCTGGTGGTGGGGCTGCTGGCTGGAGGGCTGGGGATCGCCGCGGTCGGCGCCTGGGACGACACGAAGGGAATGCGTGCGCGGCACAAGCTGGCCGCGCAGGTCCTCGTCGCATCGATCGCCTGGGCCTTCGGGCTCCGCCTCGAGTGCGTGACGCTGCCGTACTTCGGACACGTATCGTTCTGGCCGCTCTCGTTCCTGGTGACGATTCCGTGGTTCGTCGCGATCATCAACGCGGTCAACCTGATCGACGGGCTCGACGGGCTCGCGGCGGGTGTCGGCTTCTTCGCCTGCGTCGCGAACTTCATCACCGCGTACCTCGGCGGCTACCCCGGCAATATGGTGATCTGCCTGCTCGCGGCGACGCTCGCGGGCGCGATCGTGGGGTTCCTGTTTCACAACTTTCACCCCGCGACGATCTTCATGGGCGACACCGGGAGCATGTTCCTCGGGTTCATGCTGGCCGCGATCCCTCTCTTCGGGGTGGGCACGCACAAGGGCGGCACCGCGCTCGCCGTCATGGTGCCGCTTCTCGCGCTGGGCCTGCCGATCTTCGACATGATCTCGGCGATGGTGCGGCGCTATGTCGCTCGCCGGCCGATCTTCTCCGCCGATCGTTCGCATATTCACCACAAGCTGCTCGACAAGGGCCACTCGCATCGCAGCGCGGTGCTGATCCTGTATGGGCTCAGCCTGCTGTTCACCGTGGTCGCGCTGGTCGCGTATGTCGGTCGCTCGCTCGAGATCGGGTTCGCCCTCGTCGCCTGCAGCGTGGTGCTCTTCATCGTGGTGCGCACGGCAGGCTCGCTCCCGCTCTTCGGGGCGCAGCCGCAGGACGCCCGGCGCGCGCGCGAGGCCACCGTGGAGGCGCTGCGCCGCGCTGTGCCGTGGGCGCTCATGGAGATCGAGGCCGCGAGCGGCGTGGAAAAGCTGCGTCCGGTGCTCGAGCGCTTTGCCGAGGAGGCGAAGCTCGTCGCGCTCGAGGTGAGCTCCGCAGGCGCGAACGGCAGCGCGCGCGTGAAGCCCTGGAACTGGGCGCAGGATACGGCGACGCCGCAGCAGCTCCGGGAGGCGGTGGTCGCGGTGTTCCCGATCCAGCTCGAGGGCGAGACCGTCGAGCTGCGGTTCCGCTGGGACAGCGAAGAGTGCGCGGTCAGTCCGCAGGCCGACATGCTGCTGCAGCTGGTCGTGGACTCCGCAGAGCGCCTGTTGCTGCGCCGGCCGCCGCCGCCGCGCGCGCGGGATTCGCGCCCGCAGGGGCGCTTCTCGGTGGTGTGAGAGGCATCCATCCCCCGCTGATTTGTTCGTGCCGCCGGACTGACTGAGGAGACATCGTGGACATTGCCCGCAGCATCGTTGGTCTCAACAGCAAGACGAACGAGCTCTATTATCGTGTCAGCGATCATGCGCATTACTGGAAGGTCTACCAGGGCATCGTGGACGAGGCGGTCGCGTCGGCGACGGACATCATCCACCTCGGCTGCGGGCCGCTGTGGTTCGGCAAGGTCGCGACGGTGCCGCTCGACGGCAAGACCATCTACGCGGTCGATCCGGACGAGGAGGCGCTCGCGCGCAACCCGGCGGAGAAGCATATCTGCGCCTACGGCGAGTCGATCCCGCTGCCGGACGGCTGCGCGGACGTGATCGCCGCAGACCACCTGCTCGAGCACCTCGAGAGGCCCGAGGCGGTGCTGCGAGAGGCGCACCGCCTGCTGCGGCCGGGAGGGCGGTTCGTCTTCACGGCGCCGAACCTCCTCTCCTATTCGGGGCTCGCGACGCACCTCACGCCGCACTGGTTTCATACGCTCTACGTCGGGCTGCTGCGTGGGACGAGCGGCAGCGGCAATTCCAAGCCGTACCCGACGTACTTCCGCATGAACACGGTCTGGGCCGTGAACCGCCTCGCGAAGGCCGCGGGCTTCCGCGTCGACAAGCTCGCTACCGGGGTCGATCACCCGACGTATACGGTGTTGATTCCCGGGCTCCACCAGGCTGCGGTGGCGCTGCACCTCGTGCTCGACAAGGTCGAGGCGCTCGCGCCCTTCCGCATCACGCTCACAGGCAGCCTCGTGCGCGAGTAGCGCACGAACCTGCACCCCGCTCTACTAGAAGCGGAGGCGGAAGCCGCCACGCCAGGCGCCGTGCACGTCGCCGCGCCCGGAGAACACCGTGGCTGCCTGGGGTTTACGGAAGCAGGGATGCCATACGCCCGAGCTCCGCTCCGGCGCGAGCTGGATGCCCTCGACCTCGATGGACTGGCGCCGCACGGCGGCCTCGTCGAGCCTGAGCCGGGAGCACGCGCTCGTCCTGCCGCCGAGGATGTCGTCGAGGACCACGAGCTCCCGCGCGGACAGCTCCAGCCTCCGGCGATGTCGTGGGGCTCCAGGGAGGGCTCGATACCCGTCGTGCTCGGCCTCCACGGCGACGTGCGCCGGGGCGCGTTCGAGCTTGCGCACCTCCGCGCGCGCCCGGCGGCCGACGCGGAAGGCGCTCCACACCTCGCTCGAATCCACGTCGCCGAGCTCCACGGTGTTGTGGGCGCGTGTGGAGCGGGTGGTCTGACGGTCGCCGTCGGCCTTGTAGCTAGAGACCCCGTAGTCGACGACAGCGCGCTCTCCGCCGAGCCATAGCTCGAAGGTGAGGGCGTCCGCGTGCACGTGCCCGGGCTGATAGGGGGCACCATCCATCCCCGCGTCGAGCGCGAGCCAGGCCCGGTCGCCGAGCTGCAGGATCACCCAGCCGGTGTCTGCCAGGTGGTCGAACGACGGCGCGTCGTCCGGCGGCGTGCCGGGGGCCCCCCGCTCGCCGCCGGAGGCACTGTCCGGCATGAAGAGGCCGAGGTCCGCGCCAAGGGCGAGGACCTGGTCGAGCTCGGGCGCGGCGTCGAGCGATGCATCGTTGAAGAGGGGGTACGAGCCGTCCGGCGCGCGCACGGCTGCAGCCCACCCGAGGGCCCTCTCCGCCGTCGTCCGCCAGCTCTCGGGCACCTCGCGCCCGGCCGCTCGCGCAAGCTCGATGGCCTCGAGCAGCCCGGCCGTCAGCGCGAGGTGGTACGACGCGGAGAGCTCGAAATGACCGCCGTCCGCGAGGAACTGCTCCGGCAGCTGCCAGGCCAGGATCGCCGAGCCGAGCCGCCACCACGCCTCGGCCTCGGGCCCCTGGGCCACCGCGCCGCCGCAGACGAGCCCGATCGCGTTTTCGAGGAGGTGATTGGCAAGCAGGTGCAGCTCGAGGCCGAGCGCGACGGCCCGACATGCGCGCGCCAGCTCTGCAGAGAGCCCGGGGCGGCCGAGGCGCGCCGCCACCGCGAGCCGGCGGGCGCGCACCGACGCGGGAAACGGGTGCGACGCGATCGGGTCGTCCCACGCGCTCGGGGCAGGGAGGGTCGGCTCGGCCCCGAGCTCATAGCCGTAGGCGCGCTCGTAGGCGTGCAGCAGCGACCCCTCGGGAATGGCAGCCAGCCGCGCGCGCCCGCGCTCCTTCTCCGCGTCGGCGAAGGCCGCGAACCGCGGGCGCGACGCGGCAAAGCCCGGCCGGACGCGCGGCGCCAGGATCGCGCTCGGCCCCCCGCCGAGCGCGCGATGGCCAAGGGCGACAGGGCGGGCGAGCACCTGCAGCGGATGGAGCTGGACGAGGGTGCGGGCGATCCGCGGGACGTTCATCGCTCGCTCCTGCGCTGGCCTTCAGGAGAGCGCGAGCCGCGGATCACGCGCTCCAGCACATCGACATAGTCACGCGCGAGCATGTCGCGCTCGAACGAGCGTATCACGTAGGCCCGCCCTGCCGGCCCCATGCGCCTTCGCCTCTCGGGATCGGCGGCGAGCTCGACGATCGCCCGGGTCATGGCCGGTACGTCTTCAGGGGGAGCGAAGACACCGGCGTTCGCCTCCTCGACGATGGACCGCGCTTCGCCGTCGACCGAGATCACGATCGGCCGCTCCATGGCGAGGATCTCGAAGATCTTGGACGGGATGACCGTCTGGAAGAGCTCGGTCTTGCGCAGCGGGACGAGGCAGATATCGGCGGTCGCATACACCTCGGTCATCGCGTCGCGCGGGAGCGCGCCGAGGAACGTCACATTGGAGAGCCCGAGCTCCCGGGCGCGCGCCTCCAGGCTGGCCCGCTCCGCCCCCTCGCCGACGAACAGGAAGCGAATGTCGTCGCGGGCGCGCAGGCCGTTCGCCACGTCGAGCACGGCGGAGAGGCCGTGCGCCATCCCGTGCGTCCCGACGTAAGCCACGACGAGCCGCTCACCGAAGCCGAGCTTCTCCCGGAGCGGCGTGTCGCGCGAGGAGGGGGTGAAACGGTCGAGGTCCACGCCGTTCCTGATGACGTCGATCTTGTCGGCGGGGACGCCTCGCTGGGTGAGCCGCTCCCGGAAGCTCTGCGTGACGACAACGATCCCATCGGCCGCCTCGTAGAGGTGCTCCTCGACGCGCGTGAGCCCGCGCACGACCGCGTGCCCGGCCGACAGCGCGCCCACGGCCACGATCGACTCGGGCCAGAGGTCCCGCACCTCGAACACGAACGGCAGCCCGCGGAGCCTGGCGATCCCATAGCCGGCCACGGCCGCGAGGAACTGGGGGCTCGTCGCGATGAGGACGTCGGCCTGCGGTAACCCGAGCTGCGCGAGCGAGAGCGCCGACAGGGCGAAGGACCCGTACGCGAGCGAGCGACGCACCTTGCCCCGGTTGGCGGCGGCGTAAATCCAGGTGCGAAGGACCCGCACTCCGTGGAAGTCCTCTTCCACGCGGATCCGACCTCGGTACGCCGCCGGGATCACCCCTGTCGGGTGGTTCGGCATGCCCGTCAGGACCGTGACCTCGTGTCCGGCGCGCCGCCAGGCCCGGGCGAGCTCGGAGACGCGCGCGGCCGGGGCCCCAGGCTCGGGGGGAAAGTAGGGAGAGACGTAGAGGATGCGCATGAGGGCTTCGGGGAGGTCCTTGCGTGGAGAGCGAGCTGCGCTCCTGGTGGAAGAGGGCCGTCAGCAGCTCAGGATGAGCGCCTTGATCTCCGTTCCGCCATGGATGCTGTCGATGTGCCCGAAGCCGCTCTCCGTCCGCGCGAAGAGCGAAGCCTTCTCGGCGTCGCGGTTGTCGATCACAAGGAGAAGCCCGTCAGGCGAAAGGGCGCGCCAGAAATTGCGCGCAGCCAGGCGGATCCGATCGTCGGAAAAATAGGCGCGGTTCAGGATGTTCGCTGCCTTGACGACCGTCGGCGCGGGGCCGTCCCACGGCTGGAAGATGTCGTGAGGCTTGAGGCGCACGCGGGCGTCCCGGCGCGCGATCTCGCGGAGCTTCGGCTGGACGAGGGATACTTCTGGATAGGCCGGGTCGAAGGGCGGGATGGCGCCGCGCGACCCCGGGAGCACCCAGCGCGACCAGCGGCGCGACCCCGCCGCCGCGGGATAGAACAGGAGGCGCGGGGTGGCCGCAAGGACGCAGGCGCCGTCGGCATCATAGAAGAACGCCCGCCCGCCGCCGTCGGCGCGCACCCGGAGCGAGAGCGCCCTGTCCGTCACATAGTACGCCTCGAAGGCGTCGCCGAGCGCGGCGATCAGATCGAGCGCCGTGCTCCCGTCGGAGGCACCGACATCGAGGACGACGGGGCGCTTCTGCCGGAGCGCTCCCACGAGGAGGGCATCGCTCTGCCGGTGCCTGCCCGGACGCGTCGTCTTGTAGGTGCCGCCCAGCAAGAGGACGGAGATGCGCTCCGAGAACACCTCGGGCGACGTGATCTCCTCAGGCCGGAGCAGAGCCCTCGGGTCCGGGAAGCAGACCCTGCGGGGCAGCATCCGCGCCGGCCAGCCTGAACGGTTCAAACGAACGGGAACTCTCATGATGATAGGGACCTGACTTCTTCGTTCTTGATGTTCCGGCGCCGCACGCCGCGGGGTTCATCCTTGCGAGCGCGCTGTCCCGCGTTGTCCTCGCGCCGGCCAACTCCGCCTCGGCGCGGCTATCGCCCCAGCGCCGACGAGGGGCCGAGGCGCGGGTCGCGCTGGCGCCGCCCGGAGCTCTTGCGTGTCGGGCCGAGCGCCGCCATCCCGCGCCGCAGGTGCGCGACCACCGAGGTGAGCACGAGCACCGCGAGCAGCGCGATCCCCAGCGACACCGCGATCTTGAGCAGCGCGGTCAGCTCACCACGAAACTGGTTGTATGCGAACGAGGCAAGGTTCACCGCCGTAGCACGGACGAGCAGGGGCGAGCCGCGCGCGCTGGCCACGAGGAGCGGAAGCATGAAGAAGAACGCGCTGAAGACCGCGATCTCGATGGCCGTGCCGGCGAGCCCGAAGTTCAGGTACCCCTCGGTGGCGGCGCCCATCGCGAAGCCGGCGCCGCGGCGCGCGAGGTCGGGGGCCGTCCACAAGGCGTATTGCTGCGCGAGGCCGAGCGGTCGCTCGCTCCAGAGCGGCTTGGGCACCAGGATGAGGAACGCGTTCACCCAGCTCTCACCCGGGTAGCTGATGATGGGCGGCTGCTCGTTCACGATGGTGACGAGGTTGGCGTAAACTCGCTGGAGCTCTCCGATCTCCAGCGGGTTCTCGATCCGATCGAGGTATGCGCTGGCCGACGATATCTGTGCGTCAATCCCTTTGCCCTGCTGGGCGCGGGCGCCTTCCACGAAGAAGCCGTAGAAGACGATGCTCACCATCCCGACGGCCAGCCATACGCGTCGAATCTTGATGCCGTAGGCATGTACGGCGAGGGCGATGGAGAGGACGAGCCAGACGAGGGGACCCCGCCGGCCCATGACCGTATTGAGCAGGAAGCTCGCGAAGAAGCATAGCCCCGCGAGCGAGATCACCCTCGGCACGGCCAGCCCGGCCTTGCGGAGCGATGCGGCCCGGAGCAGGAGGTAGACGACGGCCACCCCGATGAAATGCCAGCCGCCTAGGAGCAGCCCTTTGCCATCTGCCTCGAGGTGATTGGAGGCGTAGTTCAACGAGAAGAACCGTCCCACGCCGATCGTGACGATCCACGTGGCCACGAGCCCCAGGCCGAGCACGCCGACGATGATCGTGGCCCAGTCCTGGTCCAGCGTCGCCTTTGGCCTGTGCATCGGGACCATGCGCTGCGTGTCTGGCGTTTCCTGGCGGCGGCTCAGCGCAGTGCACGCGATGGCGCACCCGACCGCGCCGGCGTAGGCCACCCGCATGGCTGCCGTCTCATGGCTCGACAAGGAGAACTCGCGGGACATCAGGAGGCGCAGGACAGGTGAGTAGGCGACGCTGAGGAAATAGGTGGCTGGTATGTAGGTCTCTGGATCGAGCGGATGGAAGCGAGGGCCGCCGGCGCGGGCGAGCGACGGGGCGGCCAGCAAGAGCAGGAGGCCGATCGTCCACCCGCGCCCGTCGCCGAGCGCTCCCTCGAGGATCGGGCCGAGGGCCGCCAGCGTCCCGACGAGGAGCGTCGCGGTGATCCGGCCGAGGGGCGTCTTCGTCCGCCGCGCGGGCGCCGGGCCTGCGGCGCGCGCAGCGCCGCGCGCGCGGGGGAGTCTCAGCGAGGGCAACGGCGGCGCTCCTCAGTTCGGCAAGGGGGGTGGGGAGGGAGGTGGAGGACCGTCCGTCGGGGCCGGGGGCGGCGGCTCGGAGGGCGCGTGGTAATAGCCGTCCTTCCTGTCGCCATAGTAGTGGTAAATCCCGTACTCTTGGCGCTTCAGGTCGACGGCGTTCAGCACGACGCCCACGGTCTTGCCGCCGACGTCGAGCAGCGCGCGGATCCCATGGCGCGCGAAGTCGTGCCTCGTCGCGGAGGCGCGCACGACGAGGACCGTGCCGTCGACCAGCGTCGACAGCACGGCGCCGTCGGTGACCGCGACGATGGGAGGGCTGTCGATGATGACCCGGTCGAAGCGGCTCTGGAGCTTCTGGAGCAGCGCCTGGAAGCGATCGCTGTGCAGGAGCTCCGCCGGGTTCGGCGGGATCGGGCCTGCCGGGATGACGTAGAGGTTCTCCACCTCGGTCTTGAGCGCGCTCTCGTCGTCCACCACGGAGTCGTCGAGCAGCGCGCTGGTGACGCCGAGCTCCGGGCTCTTGCCGAATATCTGGTGGATGCGCGGCTTGCGGAGGTCGCAATCGATGAGGACGACCTTCTGTCCGGCCTGCGCCATGGCGACCGCGATGCAGCAGCACACGGTCGTCTTGCCCTCGCTGGGGCCGGCGCTGGCGATGAGGAGCGTCTTGTAAGGCCGGTCGGGCGACATGAAGAGCAGGTTGGTCCGGATCGCGCGCGCCGCCTCGGCGATCCCGCTCGTCGGCTGATCGTGCACGACGAGCTCGCGCCGGCCCAGCTGGGGCGCGGCCTTGCCGCGGTGGCGCGCCCTGCGGCGCTGGGCTTCCTTCTGGTCCCGCTTGTCGAACTCCGGGAGGAGGCCGAGGAAGGGCAGCCCGAGCTCCCGCTCGACCTCATCCGGCGTCCGCAGCGTGCGATCGAGCATCGCCCGCGCCAGCGCCGCGCCGATCCCGAGGAGCAGCCCGGCGAGGATGCCTATCCCGATGTTGACGCCGACGCGCGGCCGCAGCGCGGTGAGCGGGAAGTTCGGCCGATCGAGGACGTGGATGTTGTTCACCCGAAGCATTCGCTGGAGATCGCTCTCCTTCGTGCGCTCCAGGACGAGCTGGTACAGCTTCTCTGTGTTCTCCTTCGTCCTGCGGAGTCGATCGTACTCGATCTTGAGGGAGTTCAGCTCGAACGCCTGCTTCTTCGCGTCCTCGATCAGCCCCACGAGGCCCCCCTCCTGACGCTTCACGATGGCGAGATCGCGGTTGACCGCTCCCTGAACGTTCTTGATCTCGGCGATCAGCGCGCTCCTGTTGGCGGCGACCCGCTCGGTCGCGGCGCGGACGTCGGGGTGGTTTTCCCCCTTGCCGGAGCCGATGAGCGCGTCGCGCTCACGGACGCACTCCTCCTGGCGCGCGCGCAGCATCTGGAGGACCGGGCTCTGGATGAGCTCGGAGGCGGGGAGGTCGAGCGGGTTGTTCGGGTCGAGCTTCGACAGCTCGTAGCTCCGGGCCGCGAACTCTTCACGCTTCGTGCGCACGGACGTGAGAGCGTCGTTGATCTGCTTCATCTCCTCGCGCAGCAGGTTCGTCTTGTCCTCGAAATCGACGTCGAGGATATTCTTGCTGAGCTTGTATTCGTGGAGCGACGTCTCGCTCGTCTCGAGATCGTTCTTCAGCTTGTCGAGCTGCGCCCGGAGCCAATCGACTGCTGAGTTCGTCGAGGCGACCGCGTCATCGAGGTTCTGCTCGATGTAGATGTCCATCAACGTGGAGAGGATGCGCTGAGCCCGCTCGCGATCCGCGTCGTTGTAGCGGATCACCGCGAGGCGGCTGTCCTTCACCGGCTCGACCGCGAGCCGCTCGCGCAGCAGCTCCGCGGCCTCCTCCGGGGTCACGGACATCGGCTCGGGTGAGGTCGCGTCCTTCGGGAGGTCCTTCAGAAAATAGGCATCGTTCTGCAGGTTGAGCTGGGCGACGACCGCCAGCGCCACCCGGATGGACCGGATGACCTTGTACTGGGTCTCATAGTACTCGCGGTTGTTCCAGTACGAGCCGGCGCCCATGTCGACCACGGTGTCGACCCCGCGGCCGAGCGGACGAGGAGGGTTCGGATCGAACTGCACCGTCGCCGCGGACTGATAGATCTTCTTCTGCCCGAGCGTATAGAACGTGACGCTGAGGGCGACCAGGAGCAGGGTGGTCAGCGCGATGGCCCAGTGCTTGCTGACCGTTCGCCAGGTGACGACGAGGTCGAACGTGCGCTCGCCTGAGGTGTCGTCGCGGGGAGCGATCGTGGAAGGGGCTCTGGATTCGTCGGCCATAAGTCATGCGCTCGAAGCGCCTTCGTGGAGGGTAGAGGTCCGCGCGGAGGGCTAAGGTGCCCGCGGCGTCTCCAAAATTCAAGCCGGGGCTCACAATAGGGGGACGATGTAGTATAATGTGCGCATCGTGACAATGCGCGGCCTGGCGCCGGGGGGGGCGTCGGAGGAGGCCAGGTGCGGCACATTCTCGCGCGGTGCGACGCTCGCGCCGATGGAGTACACTCCGGCCGCGCGTCCGGAAGCGGGAAACGCGCTCGGGCAGTCAGAATGGAACGATCGTCCTTCATGGCGCGCGGCGCGGTCGCGAGCGCCGTTTGCTCTGCGCTCCTCCTCGAGGGGGCCTCGGCCTTCGCCGACTGGCCATCTGCCCGTCACGACGCGCAGCGCACGGGCGCCACGTCGTCCACGAGCAATATCGTGAAGCCGGCGCCCTACTGGCGGGCGTACCTCGGCGGTGTCCTCTCGACAGGCCGGGTGCTCGCAGGGGATGTGAACCAGGACGGCGATATCGACCTGCTCTTTGTGTCCGGCGGCCGCGTCGTCCTCTCCGATCCGCTGGGATTCGTCCGCTGGAGCACCCCATCGCTGGGATTGCAGACGCTGCACTCCTTCGACGATCTCGACGGAGACGGGCGGATCGAGATCGTCGCGCTGAGCGGCGCGGGCGCAGCGGTCATCGATGGATCGAGCGGAGCCATCCTGTGGCGCGAGGACGCCTCGGAGCTCGGAACGCTCGGGGCCGCGCGCCTCGCGGATTTCAACGGCGACGGTCATCTCGATCTCTTCCTGGACGAGTGCGGCTGTTGCGCGGTGCGCACGGACAGCCCTGGTGTCATCTACAGCTTCGCTGGGGGGTTCGGCGCTGTCGAGAGGTTGCCGCCTCCTCCGCGGCGCACGCGCTGCAACGCGACGATCGACACCGTGGGCGACTGGAACGGAGACGGCGCCGACGATCTCCTCGTGTCCTCGTATGACCAGCTGTTCCTCGTCTCGGGAACAGGGGAGGTCTTCGCGAAGTCGGCCAGCATCGGCGCCCACCTCGGCGGGGCCGTCTGCGAGGCGGTGACCCTGGGCGACCCGGCCAGCCCCGGTCAGCTCGCGCTCTGCTTCCAGAATCGGGTTCGCAGCAACCAGGGCGCACGCGAGGTCACCCTGCTCGCGTACAGGCCGGACGAGAGCCCGTCGCTGGCCGTGGTCTGGCGAAAGACCCTCAGCCCCAAGGACGTCGGCGACGCCCGCGCCCCGACGCGCCTCGCGTGGGATCTCGACGGCGACGGCGCGCTCGAGGTGGTGGCGAGCGGCAAGGTGGGCGAAACCTGGACGACCTTCGTGCTCGATGCAGCCACGGGCGCCGAGCTCGCCGCCATTCCCGATGCGATAGCGCAGGGCGCGGTGCCAGGAGATGCCGGCTCCGAGCAATGGCTCGTCACGTCGCTCGAAGAGCGCGTGTCGGCGTTCAGGTTCAGCCGCGCCGCCGGCGGCTCGCTGGAGCGGCTCTGGTCGCTGGACGGCGAGCGGGTGCGAACGCGGCTCGACTGGGCAAGATCCCGCAGGACGAACCTCGGCTTCTCGCTGGTGACTCCGGATCTCACGGGCGACGGACTTGGTGAGCTCGTGCTGGAGTCGACGTCGGAGCCCGTGGCGCTCACCGCGGTTGACATGCGGGGAGGTGGGGCATCGGTCGCGGGCGTCTACGCCGTCGAGTCCGGCAGCGGCGTCGCGGCGCTCGAGCTGCCCGTCGCGACGTCTCCCTCGTGGCCGCGGCTGGTGGTCTCCCGGGCCGATGGGTTCCTCACGCTGCTCGACGCGTCGTTCGAGCCCTCGAATCTCGTGCGGGAGGGGCGCGACGTCCTGCCCGGGATGCGCGTCGGCGGTTTCTATACAGGTCCTGGCGCCTACGTCAATTTTGGCCGCGCCCCGCTCGCCGCGAGGTTCTCTCCGGAGGACGCCACCGCCAGCGTCGTGGTCGTCGACAGCCGGGGCGATCTCCTCCGGATCGCGTCCGACGGCGCGAGCAATGTGGCGCCGGCCAAGCCCGCCTGGCGCGTGAAGGACGCGTTCGGCGCGTCCATCGTGCCCGCCGAGGGGAGCTCGCCCGCGACGCTCGCGTGCTTCAGGCGGCTGCACCCGCTCACCGATCCGGTGAAGTACGCCGTCGCGACGCTCGACGCGAACGGCAGGCAGGCGAGCGAGACGCCGCTCGAGAAGCCCCCCGTGTGGGACGTGCTGCAGGGGGATCTCGACGGAGACGGCGCGCGCGAGCTCGTGGCGGTCACGGTCGATCCGAGCCTGCACACCGACGTCATCGCGATCGAACGCAGCGGCGGAGAGCGGTGGAAACACCGTATCGACGCCTCCGCCGGCACCCAGGCTGTCGCGATCGCCGACTGGAACGGCGACGGCGCGGAGGACGTGGCGGTCGCGATCAACAAGGCCAAGGTGCTCTCGGGTCGGAACGGGAGCACCCTCGGCGAGAACCCGGAGACGCTGCTCTATTTCATGCCCATCCTCGCCAATGTGTCGGGAGATCATCGGCTCGAGATGACGCTGCAGGGGGGGTATGCCCCTGCGCGGGCGCTGCCGAACGACCTGAGCGCCGCGCTGTGGAAGGGCGCGGAGGACATCCGTCCCTACCCGCACGGCGCGATCGCGAGCTGCGACGGCAAGACCGTCCTCATTGAGGGGTCGTTCATGAACCCGGCGCGACTGACGTTCTCCGTGCTGGAGGCCGCCGGCGGGGGGCGATCGAGCTTCATCGTCCTTGCGGGCGACGGCGCGTTCGACGCGGAGGCCGCCGCAGCGCGGGTGGGCGCCCCGATGGGCCAGCTCGGAGACGTGGCGATCTCGCGGAACCTGACCGGGCGCGCGTCCGCCGGTCCGACCGCCCTCGTCGGCTCCACGAACGGCTTTCTCTATGCGGTCGACGCGTGCTCCGGGCGCCTCGTGTGGTCTTATGCTTTCGGCAGCCCCGTCGGCTCACCGAGCCTCGCAGACACCGACGGTGACGGCCACGACGACATCCTCGTGAGCGTGGCAGATGGCTACCTCTACGACATGCGCCACGAGATCCTGCCGGCGCCCGAGCTCGTCTGGGATGTCGATCCGAGCAGGGGCGATCAGGGCGAGGACATCGACGAGATCGAGACCAGAGACACGCTCCACATGAGATGGTCGAAGGTCGATGGCGCGGCGTCGTATCAGGTGACGGTCGTGGGTGGGCAAGGCGATTACGTGAGCTCGCCTGCGTGGCAGGACGTCGGCGACGTCGCCGAGGCCTCGATCGGCGGGCTGCCGCTCCTCGACGGGGCGAAGTACTACGTCGGCGTGCGCGCGGTCTCTGCCGCCGGGCTCTCGCCGGACCGGGGGTCGGACGGCGTGATCGTGAGGGTGCCGCAGGGCCAGGGGGGAGGCGGCGGAGCCGGAGGCGCTGACGGCGGTGGCGGGGCAGGGGGCGCCGGCGGCGGTGGCGGGGCAGGGGGCGCCGGCGGCGATGGCGGGGCAGGGGGCGCCGGCGGCGCAGGTCCCGGCGGAGCCGGCACGGCTGGATGGGACGACACGCTGCTCTACGGCCGTGGCTGCGTCTGCACCGAGGTGCCAGGGCAGCGCCCGGCCTCGATGGCGGCCGGCCTCGGCGGTGCCGCCTTGGCGCTCGTTGCCCTCGTCCGGGCCCGCGGGGCGGCGAGCGCGCCGCCGAGCCGCCGGACGACGCGCCGCCGGACCAAGGCACCTCGCGGGCGCTGGCCGCACGACGCTCGGCCGGCGCGTTAGAAGCTCACGCCTCCACCGAGCGCCAGCGTGAGCGCGAAGGCTGCTGTCAGCAGGAGTATCGCGGCGAGCGTGTACCGTCGCACCGGCGCATCGATCACGAAGGCGAGGCGCGCCACGCCGACCAGCACCGAGGGGCCGAACACACCGAAATGGCGGACCAGGAGCGTCGGCGCCAGCAGGAGCCATCCGGCCACACATGCGCTGCTCAGCAAGCTGCCTGCCGCGAGCATGCGGCGCGAACCCGGGCCAGAGAAGTAGATGCACATGGCGTCCGTGATGAGCGGAGCCATCCCCGAGACCAGCATCGTCATCGTCATGGCGTCGCGCGCGGCGCCCGAGTACGGCAGCGCGGGGAGCCGGACCGTGAAGATCACGTAGATGGTCGCGCCGACGATCGAGAGCAGGGCGGCCGGCGGCAGCCAGGCGCGCAGGGCGCGTGCCTGCCAGGCCGCCTCGTCTCCCGACCTGCTCGCGCCTGCGATGGCGCGCGCGGCGAACGCCTGCGAAGCCTGGGAGAGCACCACGGCGAACGACCAGTAGAGCACCTGCTGCCCGACGCGATGGTCGCCGATGAGCTTCAGGTTGGCGCTGAGCGAGATCGGGTAAACGAGGACCGTCGAGAAGTTCGCAATGGAGTACGGAAATGCGCGCCGGACGACGAGCACCGCGTAACGTGCGGCGCGCCGGAGCCGGGTCGGGCGCAGGAGGAGCAGCGCTGGCGAGGCGCCGGCGATCCCGATCGCGACGGCGACGGCATCGGGGCGCCCCGCCAGCGCGGCCAGCATGGAAGCGCCGGGGGAGAAGACGAGGAGCACCGCGAGCGCGTGCAAATACCGCCCCCGGAGCTGCCAGATCGGCCAGATGCTCGGCGAGGCGGCGGCGAGCAGCGAGCACGCGCTGAAGACCGCGGTGACCACCCCCGCCGTCCCGCCCAGCCCCGAGGTCAGCTCGTGGGTGAGCGTGCAGCTGAAGGCGAACGCGGCGATGAGGGCGATGGCGCCGCCCACGAGCGCGCGGCCGCCCCTGGTCGCGAAGGCGCGCGCCCGGCGCGCCAGGATCGGCGCGAGGCCAGCGGAGACCAGCGCGACGACGACCATCCCTCGCGACGTGTAGTTGGCGAGCGCGGCGAGCGCCGCGGGCGTGGCTGACAGCGCGAGCACCCACTGGGCGGCGAGCGAGGCGGCGCGGGGCAGGATGACGGCGAAAGCGACCCCGGCGCCGCCGTGCATTCCAGCGCGCAGCAACGACGACAGCTTCACAGGGCGATTCGCGGGAGATTGAGGAAGGCGAGCATGGCCACGATCGCGCGCAATCTACCTACGGGCTGAGCGACGGCGCCAGCGCCTTCGCCTTCTCCTCGAGGATCCGCTTGCGCAGCGCGGGGTCCTGGCCCCCGCGCCGCTGCAGCAGGCGCTCCAGCGCCTTCGACGCCTCGATGTGCGCGCCCGCGCGGCCGGCGGCGTCGGCCAGCTTGAGGAGGCGCTCCTCCGTCGGCTCGTCCTGCGCTGCCCGCGCGTAGTGGGTCACGGCCGACGGATAGTCCCCCCGCGCCGCGAGCAGATCGCCGGCCCAGGTCGACGTCGCCGCGCACGCCGCGAGCGAGGTGCAGGACGCGGAGAGCAGCTCGCGGAGCGCGGGGAGGAGCCTCTCGGACGAGGCCATCTGCGCCGCCGCGACGACCCGCAGGCGAAGACAGCCGGCCCGGTTGTCCAGCCGCTCGCAGCTCCCCGCGAGCAGCTGCTCCGCCTCCGCGCTCTTCTTGCCCAGGAGGAGGAGCCGCGCCCTCAGCTGGACCGCGAAGAACGAGCGGTCGTCGAGCCCCTGCACCGCCGCAGCGTGCGCCTCGATCTCCCGCTCGCAGGCGGCCCTCCGCCCGTCGTCACCGCCGCAGCGGGCGGAGCCCGGGGCCTCCAGCATCGCGAGCAACGCATCGCCGGCGGCCCAGTGCGCGCCGATCCGCGCGCGGTCGCGCTCGATCGCCTCCTCCGCGCAGCGCAGGCGCAGGTCGACCTCGTCCCGGCGGTCGCCCGTGGTGGCCATGCGCTCGAGCACCGCGACCCCGGCCTTGCCTTCCGGCACGGCCCGCAGCAGCTCCTCCCACGTGTGGGTCCACTGCCGGGCGAGCCCTGCGGCCGTGTCGGTCACGCCGGGGTCGTCCTCCACGGCGAGCCGCAGGCTCAGGAGCGCTTGCTCCTTGGCGCCGCGCGACGCGAGCACCTCCGCGAGCAGGAGGTGAGCGCGCCCGTGGCGGCGTGAGCGCTCGAGCGTGCGCTGGAGCCATGGGATGGGGCTCTCGCCGCCGCCGCGCAGCGCGGCGACCGCGCCGAGCAACGGGAAGTACGGCTCCGCGGGGTGGCGGAGGATCGCCGCGCGGAGCTCCTCGCGGAAGCGTGGCCAGCCGGCGCCGCTCGCCGCGCCGGCGTCGCTCTGCGCGCGCAGCGATCGGCGGTCGTGGTCGACGTCGCGCCAGCCGAAGCGCACCATCAGGGAGACGAGCACGAGCGCGGAGAGCGCGGCGCAACCCGCCGCCAGCCACGGCCGCCACCGCTCCGGGCCGGGCTCGCCTGCAGGAGCCTCCTGCCGCGGCCGCTCGCCGTGGGCCTCACCCCAGAGCGAGCCCAGGGTCGCCGCGAGCGCGATGCTGACGCCTGGCACCTCGAGCCCGAGATCGAACAGGTTCTGGAGGAGGAGCACCGCGCAGCCGACCCAGGCGCCCAGCGCCGCCGTGCTGGCGCGCAGGGCGATCTTCCCCGGGCGAAACGCGACGCCGAGCGCGACGAGCGAGGCCGCCGCGACCGGAGCGCCCCACTCGGCCGCCCACTGGATCACGACGTTCTCGGCGTGCGTGAACACGATGTTCCCCGGCGACTGTCGGTACGCGGGGAACACCGTCTCGAATGCGCCGCGCCCGATGCCGAGGAGCCAGTGATCCGCGAGCAGCGGGAGCGTCGAGCGAAAGAGCGACAGCTTGTCGAGGTTGTCGTCCGCCATCTCCGAGAGCGTGCGGTTCGTCGTGGCGAGCGCGGCCAGCAGCGCGCCGCCGCCGATGGCCACGCTCAGCAGCCAGGCCGCCGCGCCCCGGCCGCGGGCGGCGGCGCGGTGCCTGCCGCGCCGCCGCCGCGAGAGCAACGCGAAGAGGGCGAGGCCGAGCGGCAGCGCCAGCAGCCCTCCGCGAGACGACGCGATGATGCCGACACCGACGATCGTGGTGAGCCCGACGCCAATGACCCAGGCCGGCAGGTGGGGCCTGCTCGTGAGCAGCAGCCCGACCCCCGAGAGGATGCCGAGGTTCAGGTAACCGGCGAGGTTGTTCGGGTTGAGCAGCGGTCCGACGTGCCATGACGCCACCGAGAACCGCGGTTGATACAGGCCGAAGACGGTCGTCGCGCCGAGCAGCCCGTGGGCGATCGTCGTGAGCGCGGCGAGGAACGCGCTGCCGAAGACCAGGGTGATCCCGAGCTTCGCGCCGCGCCGCGCGCCGACGAACGCGGCCGTGATGAAGACACCGGTATAGGTCAACCATTTCACGGCCTCGACCAGCGTGGCCCCGGGGTCGAGCGAGACGCTGGCGTACCGCGGCGCCGCCTCGCCGAGCGGCATCAGGGAGCGCGACCAGATGTCGGCGCTCGCCGGCGAGAGCCGATCGAGCCACGCGAGCGGCATCGGCACGGCCTGCAGCAGGGTATACGCGGTCAAGCCGAGCAGCGTGAGCGCCGGCAGCGTCTTCACGTGAGACGCCTCGCCCCCGAGCGCGCTGGCGCGGAGCGAGAGCGCGGCGGCGATCGCCACGACCGCGGACACCAGGGCCAGCGTCGGCGTATGGACAGCGCCGATGGAGAGCACGGACCCGGCGACGGTGGCCCCGAGCAGCCACGGGATCACGCGCTCGGCGACCGGCGGTGCGGCGCCTCCTGGGCGGCCCCGCGCCGCGGCGCCCATCGAGCGCCGGAGCTCGGCGGGCGACCTCAGCTTCGGGCGTGTGGAGTCCGTCGTCACGGCCGGACAGGGTAGTCGATCTGCGCCGCAGAGGGACGGGATCGCTCAGGGTACCATCGAGTCGACCGAGTCGACCTGCGCACTCCCGGGATTGACCGAGAGAGTGTGAGATGACGAGCATCCATCCAGGAGCGCTGTCGCGCCCCGCCGCGCATCAACGGGCCTTCTTTCGCGTTCACCGCCGTGCGGTCGATCCCGAAGCGGTCGCTCGAGGCGCTCCTCTCGCGCGCGCCCAACCACGCCTCTGGCGAGCAGCTCGCCGTCACGACCCGCTCCGAGGATGGCGCTCGCGCAGCCTCGCCGCTGGTGTAGAGTGCGCCGCGTGCTCACGCTCCCGGCACATCCTCTGCTCGAAGTCGCCGCCTTCGTCACGACGTTCCCCGCGCCGCTCGGCGAGCTGCAGGGGAGCGACGCGCTCCGCGGCCTCCTGTCCGACAAGGCCTCGGCCCTGTTCCGCTCGGACGACGCCGTGCGGTCGGCGGTCCGCGATCTGCTCCGGCACGGCGGCTACAAGCCGACCGGAAGGGGCAAGCCGGCCTCCGAGTACCTCATCCGCGCCGCCGAGGGGGGATCGCTCGCGGCCATCAACGCGGCCGTGGACGCGTGCAACGCCGTGTCGCTGCACACCGGCCTGCCCATCAGCGTGATCGATCTCGACCGCGCCCGCCCGCCGCTCCGCATCGAGGTCGCGCCGGCCGGCTCCCGCTACGTGTTCAACGCCTCGGGGCAGGAGATCGACCTCGAGGGGCTCCTCTGCGTCTTCGACGCGGAAGGCCCGTGCGCGAACGCGGTGAAGGACGCGCAGCGGACGAAGACGCACGCGGGGACGACCCGCACGCTCTCGGTCCTCTGGGGCAGCCGCGCGCTGCCGGGCCGCGCGGCGGGGGCGGCCGCCTGGTACAAGGAGCTGCTCGCCGGCGTCGGCGCGGCGACCTCGGACGCGCCGCTCGTGGCCTGATCTCCCCGGCGCGCGGGCGCGCTGGCCGGCGCCTCCCACGCACGCCGGTGTGCGCGCCGCCGCTGCTGCGCGCGCCCTACGGCTTCGCCGCAGGGGCGTCAGGGAGCGTGATCACGTTCTCGTCCTTGTCGGTGAGCCACCGCCAGTTGTCGACGAGCCCTGTCGAATCGAGCTGATGGTCTCCGGCGTCGTACGCCCCCCATCGGATCTTGATCTCCGTGTTCGGCTCCACGGGCGCCGAGGTGACCAGCCAGCTCGTCCCAGCGCGGCTCTCGAACCCCGTCCCGAGCAGCTCCCGGGTCCCGCGGGTGCATGCGTAGACCCTGCCGTCGAGATCGCAGGGCGGGCCGCCCGCGCAGCCGCAGACGTCGATGAAGGTGCTGTTGACGCTCATCGCGTTCCTCTCGCTGTCGAACAGGATGTGGCCATCGATGAGGTTGGCCGGCCGCGGCGAGAGGAACGCGACGAAGTAATCGTTGAAATTGTCGCAGACGACTGGCCAGTCGAACGTGACGTAATTGACGTTGAACGCGAAGCCGTGGACGTTCGACGGGACCCGGAGGGTGATCTCGACGGCGGTCGGGTCGGACGGCTTCGCTTGCACGAGATCTTCACAGTTGCGAGGGACCTTCGGAAAGCCCTGCGGGAAATCACCCTCGTACTTCTTGTCGAAGCCTTCCGGGCTCTCGAACCCCTCGTCGTTCTGCGTCCGCGCCGTGCCGCTCGAGAGGGCGAGCAGCCGCTTGCCCGCCCTCGGCGGGACGTTGGGCCCGAACGCGGGGAGGACGCCGTGCCCGAGGTGGAAGTTGGCGAGCAGCTCGGGCTCCTGCGGCGGCGGCGCGCCGTCGACCATGACCCAGGCCGCGGAGACCACGCCCCAGTCGTCGGGCCCGGACGACATCTTGCACAGCTCGACCGCCCTCGCGGCGCTGAGCGGATCCAGGTCGTCGAGCGGGATCCCGTCGTCGCACGGCTCGGGCACGTTGTCGGCGATGCCGTCGCAGTCGTCGTCCACGGGCTCCGGCGAGGCTCCCCCTTCTCCACCGACCGTCGGGAGCTCGAGCGCTCGCGGGTTGACCAGCGCGTTGCAATCGTCGCAGTCCCCGTCGAGCTCCGTGAAGCCGTCGCCGTCGTCGTCGACATCCGGCGAGCCGCTGCAGCCCGCGCTCCCCGTGCCCACACCCGCGGACGTGGCGACGGTCGACGTGTCGACCGTCGTTTCGGCTGTCGTGTGCGGTATCCCGCCGGTGCTGGAGGCGCTCGCGGCGCCGCCCTCCCCGACATCGAGGCCGCCTACCGGTCCGATGTTCCCGGTGCAGGCCGCGCCCACACACCCTGCTGCAGTGATGAGGCTCAAGAAATTCAACCAAGGTTTCATCGGTGCTCCTCGAGGTCGCATGGAACCAGGGAGGTTCGGTCGATCCGGCGATACGGGAGTCGTCGATGATTTTATCAGCAGAAGCGGCCGCAGCAGTCAGCCCATCCCGGCAAAGGGCGGTGCTTTTTTGTGAGGTGGGTGCCCACATCGTGGCACCTGCATCCGACCCAGGCGCCATGTTCATGCGCGCTCCGGGAGAGGCGGGCTGCGTCGACAAAACGCAGAACGCCGGCGCTTCGACAGCGCCGGCGCTCTCGGCCCCTCCGAGGGGCCGTCACGGTTCGCCCTGCTCACACGCAGCGGGCGGAGCGTTCCGAACGATCAGGCCTGGGCGCCCACTTCCTTCTTGCCCTTGCGCTTCGGCTCCTTCTTGCTCCCGGAGCCGTTCGTGGCCGCGGGGACCGCGGCGAGCGTCGGGCGCAGCAGGTCCTCGGCCAGCTTGGCCGCGCGGTCCGTCTTCTCCCAGGTGAACTCGTCGCGCCCGAAGTGGCCGTACGCGGCCGTCTTTCGGTAGATGGGCTTCAGCAGATCGAGCTGCTCGATGATCGCCTTCGGCCGCATGTCGAAGTTCTGCATGATGTACTTCTCGAGCACGTCCTCACCTACGCGGCCCGTGCCGAAGGTGTTCACGTGGACGCCGACCGGCTGGGCGACGCCGATGGCGTAGGCGATCTGCACCTCGCAGCGCGCCGCGAGCTTGGAGGCGACGACGTTCTTCGCGACGTAACGCGCGTAGTAGCAGGCGGAGCGGTCGACCTTCGTCGGGTCCTTGCCGCTGAAGGCGCCGCCGCCGTGCCGGCCCATGCCGCCGTAGGTGTCGACGATGATCTTGCGGCCGGTGAGGCCGGCGTCGCCGAAGGGGCCGCCGACCACGAAGCGGCCGGTGGGGTTCACGTAGATCTTCGTGCTCCGATCCATCAGCTTGGCCGGGATGCTCTTCTCGATGATCAGGCTCCGCACCGCGTCGACGATCGTCTTGTGCTTGACCTCGGGGCTGTGCTGCGTCGAGACGACGACGGCGCTCACGCGCACGGGCGTCTGATCTTCGTACTCGATCGTGACCTGGGTCTTGCCGTCGGGGCGCAGCCAGTCGAGCTTCTTGGATTTGCGGAGATCCGCGAGCTTCCGGGCGAGGCGATGGGCGTAGCTGATGGGAGAGGGCATCAGCTCCGACGTCTCGTCCGTCGCATAGCCGAACATGAGCCCCTGGTCGCCTGCCCCCTGCTCCTTGAAGAGGCCCTCGCCCTCGGTGACGCCGCGGGAGATGTCGGGCGACTGCTTCTCGATCGCCGTGAGCACCGCGCACGTCTCGTAGTCGAAGCCCATCGCGGCGTCGGTGTAGCCGATGTCCTTGATGGTGTTGCGCACGACGACCGGCATGTCGACCCACGCCGAGGTGGTGATCTCGCCGGCCACGACGGCCATCCCCGTCTTCACCAGGGTCTCGCACGCGACGCGGGCCGTCGGATCCTTCTCGAGGATCCCGTCCAGAATGGCGTCGGAGATCTGGTCGCACACCTTGTCGGGGTGTCCTTCGGTGACGGACTCGGATGTGAACTGGTAACGGCGCATGAATCGCTCCTTCGGCGGACTCGAAATCGGACCTCTACGCATAGTTCGAGCGCGGGGCACCGTCAACGCGAGCCGCGGCCTTCCGCGGACAAAAGCGCCGGCCGGACGAGCTGCCTCCGGGCTGTCGGTCATCAGTGTGGACCGCCGTGTGGACGGCGCTGGCGGCTGTCGCTGTCGAGCCGCACCGACGTCTCGCGGCGGCTGCTGCCTGGGCAGCACTCTGACTCGGCTAGCTTCCTTGCTTCCCGGTGCGTCGCGCTCCCTGCTCCAGGCGAAGGAGCTGCGCTGCCCGCGGGGAGCTCGCCGGTGGGATCCGCCGTGAGACCGGACGAGCGGGGGGCGTCGGGCCGCCGATCCGGTGCGCTCCCGGAGGCGCGCCGCCAGAGGCTATGATGCCGCGCATGACGTTCGACGAGATCAAGGCGTGCCTCGAGCGCGAGGGCTGGGCTGTAGAGGTCGTATCCAACGACACCATGCGCAGCGACTTCCAGGGGGCCGAGCGGCACTTCCCGCTGTTCGTGCGGCTCTCGCCCCCCTTCGTCGTCTTCGCGGTGATCCCGTTCGTGCGGCTCCCGCTGGAGCTCGAGGAGGGCGACGTGATCGTGCGGCGCCTGCTCCAGCTGAACCGTGAGATCAACATGGCCAAGCTCTCGGCCGACGAGGAGGGCGACGTGATTCTCAGCGTCGAGTACCGCCTCCAGGACCTCGATCCGAGCGAGGTGCGCGACGCCGTCGATGTCCTCTCCTTCTACGCGAACAAGCACTATGCCGAGCTCGTGGCGCTCGCCGCGCCATGAGCGGTCACCGGCCCCGCTTCAAGGCGGGATCTGCTCCTCTCTTGGCTTGAGCCCCTCGTGCGCCCTGAGCTCCGTGCGCACGACCCGGACGCGCCGCACGTCGCCCCCGCGGACGACGGTGAGCTCGACGGGGCTCCCGACGGCGCCGCGGAGCCGATCGCGCACCTCTGCCGACGAGAGATCACGGACATACACGCCATCAATCATCATGATCTCGTCGCCCGGGATCAGCCCCGCTCGCTCGGCGGCGAGGCCCGGCGGCACGTCGCGCACGTAGAGCGCCAGCGACTCGTTATCTCGCCCAAGGACAGCCCCGATGGATCCCACGCTCGCGGTGCACCCCGCGGCCACGAGCAGGAGCGCCGCGCTCCAGGACCTGCTTGCCACCACGGCACCATAGCGCCGAGGAGCCCCGGCGCGCTGCCATTCTCGCAGGGCGCCCCCCCGGAGCGCGCGGCGTGGCGCGACAGCCACGTCGGACCGGCTCCAGCGGACGCGCGCGCTCGTCCAACGTCGCAACGTCGCAGGCCAGAGAATGTGATTTTACAGGACAAGGAGCGCTCGAGTGTGCCTGTCGCGTACGCACGCGAGGTGCGAAGCACGGTTCTCGGTGGGGCCTCGGGAGCGCAAGCGACTACGCAGCCGGTCGTCGGCGGCGCGAGATACGCCCTGGAAAGCGCGGCGTGGCGCCAGGGCGCCGGCCCGCCGCGATCTGTCACGCCATGTCCATCGAGCGGTCGCAATCCAGTTGGTCCCCAGGGGCGGCTGCCCTAGAGTCCGGGCCGGGGTCACCGATGCCTGAACCGCGCGCTGCTGCCGAGAGCTCCACACTTGCCGCTCAGTCCGGCGGTGTGCCCGGCGGCTGGAAGATGCGCATGGAGGACCCGCTCAATCGCTACTACCGGTACCCGATCGCGCGCTGGATCGTGCGGGCGCTGATGAGGACGCCGGTCACGCCGAACCAGGTGACGCTGGTTCAGCCGCTCTTCGCTGCGCTGGCCGGTTACCTGGTGACGTTCGATGATCCGAGGCACCTCATCGCGGGGGCGCTCGTGTTCGAGCTCCGCTCCATCCTCGATTGCGTGGACGGCGCGCTGGCGCGGGCGAAGCGGATGGTGAGCCCCGCGGGGCACGCCATTGACGGCCTGGCCGACTGGCTGGGCGTCGTCTTTCTTTATGTCGGCATCTTCTGGCACGTTCGCCTTCACCCGCCGGCAGAGGGCCTGTGGAGCGCGACCGTGTCCACGAACGCTCTCCTGCTGATCGCGCTGCTCCAGGGGGCGCTCCGCTCTTTCTCCGCGGACTACTTCAAGCTCAAGTACTGCTCGATCTTCGAGACGGGTACGGACGAGACGGCGGACGTGCTGCGCCGGAAGATCCAGGCGCTCGGCCCCTCGTCCTCGTTCTTTGCCCATTTCGATGTCTTCATCGGGCGCATGGGGCACCTCGCGTTCGAGCACGAGTGGTTCGACC
Organism: Sorangium aterium; assembly: GCF_028368935.1. Classification (NCBI taxonomy): domain Bacteria; kingdom Pseudomonadati; phylum Myxococcota; order Polyangiales; family Polyangiaceae; genus Sorangium; species Sorangium atrum. Next base: position 1,377,913 of record NZ_JAQNDK010000005.1, read on the forward strand.
CGCGGCGGAGCCAGTCCTCGACCAGCGCGGATCAGGTAAAGCAGCTGATCCGGGAGGAGGCGTCGCCGCTCACGCGCTTCATCGGCGCGCTCTGGGCGATATCGAACGGCGACGCGTTCCTGTCGATGGTGGTGCTGACGCTCCTCGTGGACCAGCTCTGGCTGGGTCAGGTCTTCTTCGCGACGGGCGGGGTCGTCTGGATCGTCGCGGTCATCTGGCTGAACGGCTGGTTCCTCCGCGGCGCATCCCGGCGCGCGAAGCTGGCCGTGGCCTGAGCTCGGCGACTGGGCTGCGCCGCGCCGAGCTCGGGCCGCTCTAGAGGGAGCTCGCCAGGCGGCGGGCCTTCTCCACGTCCTCTTCGAAGTCGATCTCGGTCCAGGGAAGGTCGTCGACGCGCTCGATACCGAACGGTATCTCCTGGAAAGCGCGGTCCATCGCGGCCTCGTACTCCTGATCGAGGCGGCCTGCGGAGACCTCCTCCTCAAGGAGCCGCTGCATCGCGCGGCCGCCCTGCGGACCGACCTTGGCGAAGCCGACGGTCTCGCCGGCGATGTCCCAGTCCTTGCCTACGCGGCGCGCGATCTTGAGGACGCGGCCGGCGCGGACGCCGACCATCATCTCTTCGCCGCTCTCCTCCGAGCTCGCGTCGACAAGCAGGCAGTTCTCCTGCGGCGAGCTCACCAGGCGCCGCAGCAGCGCGGCGGGGTACAGCACGTCGGCGTCCATCCACAGCCCGCCGCCCGACAGCCGATCGGCCGCGACGTGGAGCGAGACGATGCTGCCGTGGGTGAACCGCGGGTTCTTGACGAGCTCGACCTTCAGCGAAGGGCGGAGCGAGGCGAGCGCCTCCTCGATCATCTCGTGCCGGAAGCCGACGACGATCGTCAGATCGGTGACGCCGCTCTCGGTGAGGTTCACGAGGTGGCGCTCGAGCAGCGTCTTGCCCTCGATCGAGATGAGGCACTTCGGCGCGTCCCGGCCGATGCGCCGGCCGCGGCCGGCGGCGAGCAGGATCGCCCTCATCGGCGCGCCTCGGCCGCGAAGCGGGAGGCGAGCTCCTGCGGGGTCTCCGCGACGCGGCCGATGCCCTTCACGGTGCCGCCGTCGACGAGGGCGAGGACCATCACCGGGCCCGGCTGCACGAGCGCGACGCGCAGCGACGCCTCGAAGGACTCGACGGAGTCGGCGCGGTGCGTGGCGCGGTAGCCGACGGCGCTGGCGACCGACTCGAGCTTCACGTCGCCCGAGATCGTCCGCTGCCCGCCCGTCGAGGCGTGGGAGCGGTTGTCGAGGACGACGTGCACGAGGTTCGCCGGCCGCTCGCTGCCGACGCTGGCGAGGGCGTTCATGCCCATGAGGACGTTGCCGTCGCCGTCGAGCACGAAGATCCGCTTGCGCGGCTGCGCGAGCGCGAGCCCCAGGCCGATCGACAGGCCGAGCCCCATCGAGCCGATCATGTAGAAGTTCGAGGGCCGGTCCTGCGTCGTGTAGAGCTCGCGGCCGATCATGCCGTTGCAGCAGACCACGAGGTCGTCCTTGCCGACCGCCGCCGTGAACACCTTCAGCGCTTCGAGCTTGTTCATTCGAGCACCCCCGCGGGCACGATGAGCGCCGCCGGCTGCCTGGTGGAGAGCATGACGTCCTTCGCCCACTGCACCTGGGGCCCCATCGGCTCGGCGGCCCGGAGGACGCGGTGCTGGATCTTCATCAGATCGAGGATGGGGAGCATGATCTCGCCCATCATGATGTGCTCCGGGGCGTCGTTGCCGCCCTCGCCGCGCCACGAGATGACGAGCAGCGCGGGCACCTCATACATCGTGCTGAGCGAGGCCAGCGCGTTCACGGAGACGCCGAGCCCGGAGTTCTGCATCAGCACCATCGGCAGCCTGCCGCCGAGCCAGGCGCCGAACGCCATCCCGATGGCGCTGTCCTCGCGGGTCGCCGAGATGTAACGAGCGCTCGGGTCAGCGTCGAGCAGCGAGACCAGGCCCTTCAGCAGCGAGCAGGGCACGCCCGCGAAGAAGTCGAACCCCGCCTCCTTGAGCGCGGCGACGAACTCGGGCGCATACGATTTTCCTGAACCGTGGGAACCGTGGGACATCGCCTCACTCCTTGATGAGCGCCCAGGCGCGACGGTAGTCCTCGAACGTGTCGATCTCGAGCCACCCCTTGTAGACGTCGATCGCCTGCACGTCCGCGCCGCGGTCGATGAGCTCCTGGAGCAGGTCGGTGAAGCTCGCGCTGCGGAGCGACTCGGCCTCGTGGAAGCCGCCCTTCGCGCGGGTCTCCTGGAGCTGGTGGTAGCAGTCGGTGAGCAGGCGCGCGCCCTTCGCGGTGAACATGGCCATGCCCACGAACTCGCCGTGCGCCTCGCCCGCAGGGATCGCGCGTCCGACGCGGGCCACCCGGTGCGGCGCCTCGGCGCCGACGAAGCGGTAGCCGGCCTCCTGCGCGTCCTTCAGGGCCACGAGGTCGGGCACGCCGCGCGCGTCCTTGGGCCGCTGGCCCTCGGCGTACGCGCGGTCGATGACGATCGAGATGTCCGCCGGGCTCTTGAGGAGCTTCTCGAGGTGGCCGCGCTCGAACACGATGTCGCCGTAGAGGAACAGGAACGGCCCGCTCAGCTCCTTGGAGGCGCGGAAGAGCGAGAAGACCTCGTTCGTCGTCGCGTACTCGTCGTTGTCGTAGAAGCGGGCGTTCGGGACCTTGATCGCCTCCTTCTTGTACCCGCGCACGACGGCGACGTCCTTGACGCCGCACGCGTTGAGCACGTCGATCTGCCGCTCGAGGATGCTCTTGCCCTTCAGGTCGAGCATCGGCTTCGGCAGCTCCTCCGTGAGCGGCAGGAGCCCCTGGCTCTGGCCGGCGGCGAGGATGACGGCGGTGACGCCCGGGCTGCCGGAGGGCAGGAAGCTCGACTCCTCCTGCTTCATCTTGTCGACGCCCACGAGCTGGTAGACGCGCTCGAGCGGCACGACCTTGTCGTCGACGCTGCCGGTGTACATCTCGCGCTTCAGCGTCTGGAGCGTCTCCGTCATCGCCTTGATCGACGAGCGGATCGCGTGGTTCGCGAAGATGATCAGCTTGAAGCCCGCCTTGTGCAGGGTGTCGACGCTCGTCGTGCGGTAGATGGTCGGCACGCAGACGAGCGGCGTGTTCGGGCGGTCCCACGCGCGGGCGAAGGAGAGCACCTCGTCCGGGTCCTTGCTCTTCGAGTGGATGAGGACCATGTCGGCGCCCGCGTCCGCGTAGGCGCGGCCGCGGCGGAGCGCCTCCTCCATCCCCCAGCCGGCGATGAGCGCCTCGGTCCGCGCGATGACCACGAAGTCGCGATCCTTCTGCGTCGCCTTCGCCGCGCGGACCTTGAGCGCGTGCTCCTCGACGTCCGCGAGCTCGCGCTTCACGCCGGCGTAGAAGCTGCAGCGCTTCGGGAAGATGTTGTCTTCCATGCAGATCGCCGCGATGCCCGCCGCCTCGTACTCCTCGACGCAGCGGACGACGTTGACGGCGTTGCCGTAGCCGTTGTCGCAGTCGGCGACGACCGGGAGCGACGTGTTGTTCATCATCTTGGCGGCCTGGAGGTTCTCCGCCATCGTGAGGATGTTCGCGTCCGGCACGGCGTAGCTCGCGGATATCTCGAAGCCGGAAGCCCAGAGCCCGTCGAACCCTGCCTCTTCACCGATCTTCGCGGAGAGCCCGTTGTGCGCGCCGATGATGACGATCGGCCCGGGGCGGGCCATGAGTTCGCGCAGCTTCCTGGCTTTGGTCACGTCTCCTCCACTCCTCCGCGCGGCGTTGCCATCCACGCCCGGCGGGCGACCGCGTCCGCATGCGTTGCGGTGCGCGTCCCCGGCGAGCGGCGCCCCGTCGTCACCGCGCGCGGGCAGCTCCGGGGGGCGCCTGATCTCGCTCTCCTCCCCGAGGAGCCGGGCCTCAGAACGGGGCCTGCCTTAACACCGTTCGCCAGTGCCGCCAATGGCAGGGCACGACCGGAGCAGACGATCGCGAAGGCGGCGGAGCGCGCTCCGCCACGCGGGGACGTGCGCGCTGCGGCGGTGCCTGATGGCGGGCGCGCGCGATGCTCGCCGCGCGCCCCCTTCGGCTCAGCCCTCGCGGCCGACGACCCCGCGCAAGCGGACCAGCCCGGGGCCCGCGCGGAGCACCGCCTGGCACGCGAGCCGGAGCCGCGGCGGGGCGCCGAGGCGCTCGAGCAGATCGAGCTCGCCGCGCGCGGGCGGATCGAGGAGCTGCTCCCCTTCGACGACCTCGACGCGGCATGTGGCGCAGCGCGCGTCGCGGCACGAGAAAACGACCGGAGCGCGCGCGTCGTCGCAGACATCGATGAGCCTGCCGGCTCCCACCTCCGCGGTGACGGCGCGGCCGAGCGCGCCGTCCTCGAACACGACCGTGGGCACCGCCGATCCCTCCTCCCTGCGTGGCGCGCGAAGCCCTGGCACGTGGGTGCGCGAGGACCCGCGGCGCCTGGAGCGCGAGGGCCCCGGCCCGGACGGCGGAGGCGTGTCGGCTCCCTTTCACCGACGCCGAGAGCGCATTTTCTCGGGCGTCAGCACGCATTATACGACGAGCGATGACGGATCGCTGGGACGCAATCATCCTCGGCGGAGGGCCGGGTGGGTCGACGCTCGCCGCGTCGCTTGCCCGCCTCGGTCGCCGGGCCCTCGTGCTCGAGCGGGAGAGGTTCCCTCGCTTTCACATCGGCGAGTCGCTGCTGCCGCGATCCCGCGAGGTCTTCGAGCGGCTCGGGCTGGACGAGAAGCTGGACGCGCGCTTCCTCCGCAAATACGGCGCCCGGTTCCTGTGCTCGTCGACGGGGCGGACGCGGACGTACAGCTTCACCGACGCGTTCGATCCGAGGTTCGAGTTCGCCTACCAGGTGGAGCGCGACGCGTTCGACCAGCTGCTGCTGCGCCACGCCGCGGAGCTCGGGGCGGAGGTGCGCGAGTCGTGGGAGGCCGTCGAGGTGGTGTTCGAGGGCCCCCGCGCCGTCGGGGTGCGCGCGCGGCCTCGCGCGCGATCCGACGGCGCCGCGCCGGAGGAGGCCGCGGCCGCGCGCGCCGACGCGGGCGACGTCGTCGAGCTCCGGGCGCCGGTGATCGTGGACGCGACGGGGCGGGACACGCTGCTCGCGTCGAGGATGCGGCGGAAGGCGCAGCTGGCCGAGCTCGACAAGACCGCGCTGTTCACCCATTACGAGGGCGTGCCCCGCGAGGAGGGGATCCACCAGGGCAACATCCAGGTGGTCATCTTCGAGCATGGATGGTTCTGGTTCATCCCGTTCCGCGGCGAGGTGACGAGCGTCGGCGCGGTGGTGTCGTCGCGCTGGATCCGGAGCCGGGCGAAGGGGGAGCGGCTCGACGAGCTCTTCGATCGCACCGTCGCGGAGAGCGGCTGGGCGCGGGAGTTCCTCGCGAGCGCGCGGCGCGTCAGGCCGGTGGGGGCGCTCGCCGATTTCTCGTACCGGATCGACCAGCTCGCCGGCGACGGATGGCTCTTCGTCGGCGACGCGGGCGGGTTCCTCGACCCGCTCTTCTCGACGGGCGCACACCTCGCCATCAAGGGCGCCGATCTGGCCGCCACGGCCATCCACCGCGCGCTCGACGCGGGGGACACCTCCCGCGCCGCGTTCGCCGCCTACGAGGCGGAGATCCGCTACGCCGTCGACCTCTTCCTTGGGGTCGTTCAGGGTTTTTACAAAGGTCAGTTCCGGGAGACCCTGTTCGAGCCGAACCAGCGGCCCACGATGCGCAAGCTCATCACCAGCATGCTCGCGGGCGACGTGTTCCACGCCGAGCGGCGGCCGCAGTGGGCGTCGTTCCTCCGGCAGCACTATCCGGCGGAGGTGCCCGCCTTCGCGTGAAGCGCGGCGGGCGGCCGCGCGCGCGCCTCGCCGCGTGCGCGCTCGCCCGCGCTGGGCCGCCCGGCGCTCAGCGGCCGCACGCTTCGCGGTCCAGGACCGCGTCGCTCATCTGCTTGCAGGCGGCCGCGAGCGCGACGCGCGCCTCCGCCCTCGCGTCACCCTTCAGCGCCTCGTCGTCGGCCTCCGCCTTGGCCTCGAGCACGTCGCGCGCGATCCGGATCGCGGCCTCGTGGCTCTTCCTGGTCTCCGCGGGCAGCTTGCTGGCGCAGGTGGTCATCGTGGCCAGGTAGCTGTCGCAGGCGTCGACCCCCGTGCTGTCGAGGTCGACCTTCCCCGCATCGCCGCCTGCCTTGCCGCAGCCGAGGGCGAGGGTGCCCCAGAGAAGAAGTGCCAGGTGAGCTCTCGCCATCGTCGCGCGCGCCGGAGCGCCGCGCGCCGCAGGAGGCCGGTGCTGGCCGCCTCGCGCGCTGCCCGAAGCCGTCGCACCCTGACACGAGCCCGCGCCGCAGGGCAATTTTCGGTGGCTCAGGCGCGGCGGCGCGCGCGGCCGTGAGCGCGCGCCGCGGGGCGAGCTCGGCGGGTCAGGCGCGGATCAGCAGGATGGCGTGCTCGTGGCGCGGGCGGCGCTGGAAGGCGCGCGCCGTGGGGCGGTGGAAGTGGGGGCGCGGCTGCGACGCGACCGCGCGGACCGTGAGGCGCGCGCCGGACGCGGCGGCCCTGACGACGTCGACCGCGTAGACCGGCGCGCCGGCGACCACGCTGTCGGCGATCAGCAGCACGAGCGGCGCGCCGCTCCGGAGGACGCGCGCAAGCGCGGTGAGCACGCCGCCGAGCTCATCGCGCCAGCGCGCGCGGCCGGCCTCGGGGCCGAGCGGGTCGAGGTGCCGGCGGGCCCCGATCTCGTCCTGCTCGAAGCGGGCGCTGCGGAGCCGGAGCCAGCGCAGCCTCGCCTCGTGGTGGGCGAGGTAGTCGTACACGCCCGGGTAGGGCGGCGACGTGATCGCGAGGTGGACCGAGCCGGTCTCGACGCCGCGGAGCACGCGCGCGTCTCCCTCCTCGACGAGCGCGGGCGGGCTCGCTTCGAGCTGAGTGGCGACCTCGGCGAGGCGCTGGGCGAGCTCCTCCGCCTTGCGGAGGAAGAGCCGCGCCGGATAGCCGGCGGCGATCCGCCGCGGCAGCTCGTGCTCCGACGTGTCGGACGTGCGGCGGCTGAGCTTCGTCAGGATGGCGGAGAGGACGAGCTCGAGATCGGCGCGGAGCGCGTCGGCGCCGTGGCCCGCGATGCGGTCGAGGCCGACGCGGAGCCCGTCGAGCTCGAGGAGCACGTGCGGCTCGAACAGGGCGACGTCCTCGGGGCCGTACCGGCGGCTCGGACCGGCGCGCGCCTTGCGGCGCTCATCGGCCGCGGCCGCGACCTCGCGGGCGGCGGCGACGAGCCGGTCGCGCTCGCCGGGGGTGCTGCCCTGCACCTTCAGGCGGGCGAGGCGCACGGCCAGCGGGTTGGCGTCGACGCCGATCGCCGCCCGACCCGCGAGCCGGGCCTCGACGAGGACGGTGCCGCTGCCGCAGAAGGGGTCGAGCACCCGCTCGCCCGGCCTCGAGAGGCCCTCGATCAGCCGGCGGGCCGTGTCCGGGTGCATCCGGGCCGGGTAGCTGTGGAACCCGTGCACGTGCGCGCGCGCCGCTTCCTCCGCGGTGCTCGAGCTGGCCACGTCGAGCGCGTGGGCGAGCTTCGCGGCGCCCTCGGGGTCGCCCTCGAGCAGCGTCGCGCCGCCGATGTGGGTCAGGGCGCGGCGCTCCTGGGGCGCGGGCCGGCCCGCGCGGGCCTTCTGCTGCGGCGGACCTGGCTTCGGCTTGGGATCAGCGCTTCGCGGGGTCGACATGGGCGGTCCGTTGCGTGAGGGGCTCGGCAGCGAAGGCTTCCTCTTCGGCGGCGAGGGCGCGCGCCACGCTCTCGGCCCCCGCCTCGCCCCGGTCTTCGCCGCGCGCCGCGCCGACGCGCAGCTTCGGCGCATAGCCGAACTCGCCCGCGGGGCTCACCGCGCCGCGCACGACGTCGTTGACCTCCAGCAGGGCGAGGAGCTCCTCGGCCTGGGACTCGGCGATGCGGAGGGTCGAGGCGAGCCCGCCGGCGGTCAGCGGGCCCTCGGCCTGGCGGGCGACGTCGGAGGCGACGGAGACCCAGGCGGCGTCGAGCGCGGGCGCGATGTCCCGGCTCCGCGACTTCGCCCGCCGGAGCGCCCAGACGGCGAAGGCGCCGACGGGCGCCATGGTGAGGAGGCCGGCGGTGAAGAGTCCGACGCTCGCGTCGAGGACGAGCAGCAGCACGGCGAACAGGAGCAGCTCGAAGCCGAACAGCGCGCCGGCCGCGATGCCTGCGGCGCGCCAGACCGAGCGCGCCGAGGCCGCCGCGCGCGCCTTCTGGAGCAGCGGCGCCTCGCGGCCGGATCGCTCGATGCGGTCGTCGGCGACGGGGACGCGCGGGCCGCCGCAGGCGTCGCACACGAAGCGCAGCTCGGGGTGCGCCGAGACGCCGGTCACGCCGCCGCAGTGCAGGCAGGCCTCGGCGCGCGCGGCCGCGCCGCACTGCGGGCAGCGGTCGCTCTCCGGCGCGAGCGCCGCGGCGCACACGCGGCAGCGGGCGGCGCCGGGCGACGCGTCGCTCACGGCGCGCTCGCGGATGGGGCCGAGCGGGCGCCGCCCACGCTGCGCAGCACGGCGTCGAACAGGGCGCGCCCGTCGGCGCTGCCGTGGCCCTGGAAGGGCTCGCTCATCCGTTCGGGGTGGGGCATCAGCCCCAGCACGTTCCGCCGGGGCCCCCCGTAGATGCCGGCGATGTCCATCGCCGATCCGTTGGGGTTCGCGTCGCCGCCGACCAGCCCCTCCCGGTCGCAGTACTGCAGCGCGATGGCGCGCTTCTCGACGAGCTTGCGGAGCGTCTCCGGATCAGCCTGGTACCGCCCTTCGGCGTGGGCGATCGGCAGGCGGAGCACCCGTGGCAGGCCGGTCGACGTGCGGACCTGGAGCACGTCGCGGAGCGTATGGATCATTTCGGCATCCGCGTTGGAGCCCGGGAAGATGACCACGGTCGCGTGCATGGGCGTCGACGTACTCCGGTTGCCGGCGCTCGGCCAGGGGTCCTGACGGCGCGCGCGGCTTCACCGGCTTCTTTGGGCGTGTCATGATGGGACATGGCGTCGCGATGGGCGCGGACCGGTCGAACCGACGCGACGGTGCGGGCGGCGTCCGGCTATCTCGTCCTCGCGGCGCTGGCGACCTCGCTGGGCCTGGTGCTGCGGGATGGATGGCCGTGGATCCACCCGAGCCCGTGGCTCACGCTGCCGCCGTTGGCCGCGCTGCTGATGAGCGCCGCGCTCGGCCTCACGCTGGCGGCCGGGGTCGTCGTGACGACGCGCGTCGCCGTGGCGCGGTTCAGCTGGGCGCGGCGCCTGCACGCCGAGCTCCGCCCGGTCGCGCGCGACTTCTCGCTCGGCCAGATCCTGCTCCTCGCGGGCCTCTCGAGCCTCGGAGAGGAGCTGCTCTTCCGCGGGCTGCTGACGCCGCTGCTCGGTGTGCCGCTGAGCGCGATCCTCTTCGGTCTGATGCACCAGATGCGCGGTCCGAGCCGCTGGGTGTGGATCGGCTGGGCCGTCGGCGTGGGCGCGGGGCTCGGCGCCATCTTCGCGGCGACGGGGTCGCTCGTCGGGCCGGTCCTGGCGCACGCCGTCGTGAACGCGGTCAACCTGAGCTACCTGCGCGATCACGATCCGGACGAGGTGGAGCCGCGGATGACGCTCTAGATCGGCGCTTCCGCTTCCTCGCTGTCCCCATTCCCGCCGTCAGCGCTTCTTCGAGTCGGGGCGGGGAGGCCTGGGCGGCGCCGGTCTCGGGGGGATCGGGGTCGCGCGCGGCGGGCCTTCGTGGCTTGCCGGCTGGGTCTCCGGGGGAGCGAGGGTCCCGCGCGAGAGCTCGCCTGTCTCCACGGCGCTCTGCCTCTCACGGCCTGGCGAGGACGGTCGCGAGGGCGGCGGTCGGCTCCCGGCTCGCGGGAGCGTCGGAGGCTCGCTCTCCTCCACGCGCACGCCGCGCTGGCTCGACGGCTTCGCTGTCCTGCGGGCCAGCGAGGGCAGCGTCGGCGGCGCCGCCGGGGTCGCCAGCTCGAACTCGAAGTTCAGCTCGAGCGACGGCGGCCCATCGGAGATCGCCACGGCGGGGTCGGAGCCCCTCTGTGGCGCAGGGGTGGGCCCGCGGCGCAGGCGCTCTTCGGACACGACGCGCGACGACGGCGGCGCGACGTCGTCCAGAATGGACGATGGCCCGCCGAGCGCCGTCGTCGCGCTCCGGGGCTCCGGACGGCGTCGCGACGGCGGGAACGGCAGCTCGACGCGGGCGCTCTCGTCCTCGAGCCGGGTCGCCTCGAGCAGGTACGCAGCGATGGATGTCCGCTCCGCCGGCAGGGGGCGGATGCCTGGCACGAACGCGAACCGTCCGACCTTCCAGCTGAGCATGGTGCGGAGCGCGGCGAGCGCCGAGGCGCGCGTGCCTCCGACGGTCCCCTCGACGATGCACCCTTCGGCGATGTCCAGCTGAGCCCGACGTTTCTTGCTGCTCACCTCGAACACACCCGACCGCCGCTCCATCTCGAGGACCGTGAGGACGGTCGCGATCGACATCTGGCTGAGATCGCCCTCGATCGCGGTCTGATCGACGGACGCCGGGATGGACATGAGGCTGTCCCGCCGCAGGCGCAGGCGCGACGCCATCTGCACGAGCGCCCCGATCTGCGCGACGACCTCGCCGACCCGGAACGGCTTGGTCATGTAGACGTCGGCGCCCACGTGGAACCCTTCGAGGCGGGCCTCCTGGTCGTCGAGCGCGGAGAGGAACAGGAACGGGGTGACCGATACCCGGGACGGCTGGGTGCGCACGTTGCGCGCGACCCAGTAGCCGTCGTGGTCGGGCAGGCCGATGTCGCAGACGATGCACTCGGGCTCCAGGGTGCAGGCGGTGGAGAGCCCGGCCTCCGCGGTGGCGCAGAAGATGACCTCGTAACCTGCCTCCCGGATCGCGGTGGCGAGCAGGTCCGCGATGTACTCCTCGTCCTCGATCACGAGCACGACCCCGCTCGGCATCTGGCAGACGGTACACGCGCCCTGCGGGCGTGGCCAAGGGTGAATGGCGGAGAGCCAGCCTGATCATTCATTCGCCGGCGCGCCGCCGCCCGGCTCCTCGTGCCAGCCCTCGCCGCAGCATCCCGCGCGAGCTCGCCGCGGCGTCCCGTCCGGGTTCGCCCTCGGCGTCCGGCCGCGGCGAGGAATCCACGCTATAAGAACGGAAATGGCAACTCTGGTCCGAGAGGCCGACGGTACGGCGCGGCCCGGCGAGCGGGCCTCCTCGGGGGCTCGCGTCTTCATCGCGATGAGCGGCGGAGTCGACTCGTCCGTCGCTGCGGCGCGCCTCTGCGACGCTGGATACGAGGTCGTCGGCGTGACGCTGCACCTCTGGGACTACCCCGACGACGGCAGCGTCAAGAGCCGCTGCTGCGCGCCCGAGGATCAGCACGACGCCCGCCGGGTCGCCGACCACCTCGGGATCCCGCACTACACGTTCGACCGGCGCGCCCTGTTCCGGGAGCACGTCGTCGACCCCTTCGTCGAGGCTTACCTCGCGGGTGAGACGCCGAGCCCGTGCGTGGCCTGCAACCGCTCGGTCAAGCTCCGGGAGCTGTTCCCGCTGGCGGAGCGGCTGGGGGTCTCGTGGGTCGCGACGGGCCACTATGCGCGGGTCGTCCTGGAGGAGGGCGGCGCTCGGCTCTACCGCGGCCGCGATCGGCACAAGGATCAGAGCTATTTCCTGCACATGCTCCGGTCGGACGAGCTGTCGCGGCTCCTCTTCCCCCTCGGCGACTCGACCAAGGAGGAGGTGCGTGCCGAGGCGATCGCCCGCGGGCTCCCGGGCGCCGAGAAGGGGGAGAGCCAGGAGCTCTGCTTCATCCCCTCCGGCCGTTACGCGCCGTTCGTGGCCGAGCGCGCCGCGGACAGGCTCCGGCCCGGCCCCATCGTCGATCGGGACGGCCGCGTGGTCGGGGCGCACGGCGGGGTGCACGGCTTCACCGTGGGCCAGCGCAAGGGCATCGGCGTCTCGCTCGGCCGGCCCGCGTTCGTCGTGGGCCTCGACGCCGCGTCCGGCGCGGTGCACCTCGGCGACGAGGGCGATCTGTACGCCGCGGGCGCCGAGATCGCCGACGCGGTGTGGTGCGACGACGCGGTCTTCCCCCTGGAGGCCGAGGTGCGGGTGCGCGCGCGGCACGAGGCGGCGCCTGGCATCATCGAGCGGCGCCGCGACCCCGCGACGGGCGCGGAGAGCTTCGTTGCGCGGTTCGCGAGCCCGGTGCGGTCCGTCTCTCCGGGGCAGATGGCCGTGGTCTACCGGGGCGATCGCGTCCTCGGGGGAGGCCGCATCAAGGCGGCCCTTCGCTCGCAGGCGGCGTCATGAGGGCCCGTGCGCTCGTGCCCCTCGCCTGCGCGTTCTCGCTCGGGTGCTCGCTCGGGCAGGGGGAAGGCGAGGTCATCAGCGAACGGCTGCGCGCGGCCGGCTGCTGGGACGACAGCTACGACATGAGCCCGGACTTCTTCGCCGCGGTCCCCTACCGCTCCACATTGCAGGTCCGGGTGCAGCGCGGGAGCGATCTGCAGGAGATCTCGGACGGGCTCGCGGTCCTGATCGATGACGTCGACCTCATCCGCGGGGACGGGACCGTGAACAAGCTCGACGTCGACCTGAGCGTGGGGCTCCCGCCCGGCGTCCAGCTGCCTGGCTCGCCTCCACCGACGCCGAAGCCGGAGGGGCTCGCGCCGCTCGTGCACATGGCGCTTTACCTCCAGCGGTCCTGCCACAACCAGAACATCGTGCTCTACGCCGTCGACGGGACCATCAAGTTCCAGGCGCTGTTCAGCGGCGATCCCAACGAGACGGATGCGGTCGACAAGTACACCGATGCGACGTTCGACGTCTGGGTCGGCGATCCGCGCGACGCAGGGCTCGGTCACCCAGCAGACGCCATCCCTCGGGAGCTCCTCTCGCGGGTCACCGGGGGGTTCCGCTTCTACTTCGAGCGAGGTCAACCTGGGCAACCGTTCCCCTGAGCCCGTCACGACTCCGTCCTCGGTCTCAGGCGGTGTCCTACCTGTCGGGACAGGAGCTTTCAGCGCCCCGGTGGATTGAAGCTGACCATCTGGAAGGTGTCCTGGCCGAGACGACATGGCAAAGCGCCGCGAACTCGCGGTAAAGTAGTGACCGCTCATGCCCCAACCCCCGCCTCGACCCGCATCGCGAATGGGCGGACCTCCAAGCCCCGGGTCGACCAATGCATCGCCTGAAGCGCGCGCGAAGGAGTCCGAGAAGCAGCAGGGGACCTACTTCCTGGGCCGTTACCGTGTGGTCGACGAGATCGGGGTGGGCGGAATGGCGAGCGTTCACCTGGCTCGCATGGATGGCCCGGGCGGCTTCCAAAAGTGGGTCGCGATCAAGCGGATCCACCCTCATCTGGTCGAGGACGATCAGTTCGTCGACATGTTCCTCGATGAGGCGCGCATCGCGGCTGGCATCAACCACGCCAATGTCGCGCAGGTCTTCGACCTCGGGAAGGACGACAACACCTACTGGATCGCCATGGAGTACCTCCACGGCGAGCCGCTCCGGGAGGTGATGCGCCGCGCGGAGGAGCGCCGGCTGCGCATCTCGCCCGAGCTCGCTGCGCGCATCTGCTCCGATGCCGCAGAGGGGCTTCACGCCGCTCACGAGCTGCGCGGAAAGAACGGCCAGCTGCTCGGCCTTGTGCACCGCGACGTCACGCCGCACAACCTGTTCCTCACCTACGACGGCTACACCAAGGTCGTGGATTTCGGGATCGCCAAGGTGGCCGACCGGCTGTCGTCCACCCGCGCGGGAACGCTGAAAGGCAAGTTGGCCTACATGTCTCCCGAGCAGGTGCGCGGCAACGAGATCGATCGCACGACCGACGTGTTCGCGCTCGGGGTCGTCCTCTGGGAGCTCACGACGAACCAGCGCCTCTTCCGGATGGATACGGATCTCGACACGCTCGAGAAGGTGCAGGCCTGCGTGGTCCCGCCGCCGTCCACGATCGTGCCCGACTATCCGATCGAGCTGGAGAGCGTGGTCATGAAAGCGCTCGCCAAGCACAAGCAAGATCGCTTCCAGACAGCGCGTGAGTTCTCGCGAGCCCTGCAGAATTTCCTGATGAGGAGCGGGGTCTTCGTTGGCTCCGAAGAGGTCGCGCAGTTCGTGCAGCAGGTGTTCGTCGATCGCATCCAGAAGCGCGAGGCGCACCTCGCGTGGGCTGCCGAGGTGACGTCCACCATCAACGTCGAGCAGGTGCGCTCGCGCAGCTCGACGACGGCCACGGACAGCGTCGGGCTGCGCAGCCGCGGTCGGGAGCCTGAGCCGCAGCAGCGCCTCACGCCGCCGCAGATCCTGCGGCAGAACGCTCCGCCGGCGAGCGGGATCGCGCCGGTCGGGCGCCCGCCGTCGAGGGACGCGGACGACAGGCAGATGTCCGCCTCATCGCTGATGGACGACGATGAGGATGTCCCGACGACGGTCGCGACGCGCGAGCAAGCCGAGCCGGTGCGATCCCTTCCTCATGGGGAGCGCCCGATGATGCGCCCGGCGGCCGGCACGGTGCCCGAGCCGATGCCAGCGCAGCCTCGCCAGGCCGGCGTCCAGTCCGGCATTCCCACGGTGCGTCCTGGCATGCCGACGGCGCGCCCCGGCTTTTCGCCCGCCTACCCGAGCCCACCGCGCGTGCCTGGCGGCCACGACCCTGCTCCGCCTTCGCTCTCCTCGAGCCCGTACCCGCCGCGCGACTTCGACACCGGCGAGCTCGCGCGCCTCCCCAAGGGCGGCCTCCTGGACAGCGATCTGGGCAATCCGCTCGCGTCCACGCTCGCGCTCCCGTCGCAGGATCCACCGCCGGTTCTTCAGGGCGCGAGCGAGCCTGCGCGTCACGCGCGGGTGACCAGGACCCCCGCCGTCGCTGTGCCGTCGCCGGGGCACGCTGCCGTCCCGTATGCGCTCCCGTTCAATGGCCAGGGTCATGCCCCGGCCCATGCGCCCGCTGTCAGCGCGCCGGTGCAGGCGGCACCGGCGCCGATGACCGTGGGGCAGGCCCAGCTGTTCGCGTCCGCGGCGACAGCGCAGCCTCCGCAGTCGCAGATCGAGACCGCGCTCTCCCTGCCGCGCCCGGATCCGGCGGCCATCTGGGCCGCTACGCAGGACGCGGCGTCCAAGGGCAACGGCAGGAACACGCTCGTGCTCGTGGCCGTCATCACCCTCACCGTGCTGTGCGTGCTCGGTATCGGCGCGTTGATCTACATGAAGACGAGCGCCGTGCAGTCCTCGCCCTCCATGGGCGTGGACGCTGTCCCTGCGTCGCCCGCCTCGACGGACGCGACCACCACGGGCCAGTCGAGCTCCTGCGTGCAGGGGCGCCCCGCGGGGGCCTTTCGCGCGCGCGGTCTCGCCCTCCACGACCGAGCGTCCATCGTTCACCCCGGCCCGAACAGCCCGCAGCGCCTTACGATGAAGGGATGAAGTCTGTCCACCGCCGCTCGAACGGTGCCAGGGCGCGGCACCGCCCCGGCGAGCGAACCCAGCTGCGTATCGAGGCGCTGGCCGCCGGGGGCGCGGGGGTCGGTCGGCTCGCGGGCGAGGTCGTCTTCGTCCCTGCGACCGCGCCGGGGGATCTCGTCGAGGTCGAGCTCGACCGGAGCGCACGCCCGGCGAGGGGCAGGCTCCTCGGTGTCGTCGAGCCGAGCGCCGATCGCGTCGCTCCGCCGTGCCGCTTCGCGGACGCCTGCGGCGGCTGCGACTGGATGCACCTCCGTATCGAGGCGCAGCAGGTCGCGCATGAGCACATCGTCCGACAAGCCATCGCGCGGGCGACGTCGCTCGCCGAGGCCGAGCTGCCGCCGATCCGCGTCCATCCGGCCCCCCTGCCGCTCGGCTACCGGTCGCGGGCGAGGTTGTTCGCGCGCGCGGAGCGCGGCGAGGTGCGCGTGGGCTATCGCGCGCCGAGGACGCACGCCGTGGCGGCGGTCGATCGCTGCGTGGTGCTTGTCGACGCGATCGCGCCGCTCGCCGGCGAGCTGCCCGGCGTCCTCCGTGGAGCCGTGGGGGAGGGCGATGTCCTGATCTCGCTGGGCGCCTCGAGCCGCCCGGTGGTCGAGATCCTGTGGCGTGGTCAGCTGCCGCCGGCCGTGTGGCAGCGGCTGGACGAGCGCACGGCGCGCGGCGAGTGGGCCGGCGCTCGCGTCACGCTCGACGGCGCGCGCGAGGCCGCGTCGTTCGGCGATCCGCGGCCCGCGATCCTGGGAGCGGACGGCCTGCCGCTGTTCCTCGCGCCGGGCGGCTTCGGGCAGCCGTCCGAGGAGGGGGCGGCCGTCCTCGCCCGCCGCGCCGCCGAGCTCGCCCACCTCGACTCCACCCGGCCGCCGCACGTCCTTGAGCTGTTCGCCGGCAGCGGGACGCTCTCCGTGCTGCTCGCGCGCGGCGCGCAGCGACCCTCCCCGGCCGCGGAGCCCGCCGGGGCCGCGGCCTCCGGCCACGCGGGGCTCGCGTCCTTCACGGCCGTCGAGCTCTCGTCCGAAGCGGTCGCTTGCCTGCGGCAGAACCTCGCCGCTCGAGGCCTCGCCGGCAAGGCGATCGAGGCGGACGCCGATCAGCACCCGATCCCGGCGCGCACCGACGTCGTGGTGCTGGATCCGCCGCGCAGCGGGGCCCCAAGCGCGGCGCGCGCGATCGCCGCCTCGAGCGCGCGTGTGGTCGTCTACGTCTCGTGCGACCCGGCCACGCTCGCGCGCGATCTCGGCGGGATCCTCCGCGGCGGCTTCGAGATCACGGACATCGAGGCGGTCGAGCTCTTTCCTCAGACGAGCCATATCGAGTCGATCGTCCGGCTCTCCCGCGCCCGCAGATCCGCTCGCTGAGCCGCGCGGGTATGCCGGCCTGCTCGCCGCGCCGAGCGCTGCTCCGACGAGCTCGGCCGGAGGGCTGCGCGCGGGCGCGTGGCGCCGTCGCCCGGCGGCTTGCGCTACGCTGCCGGGGATGATTCACCACCTCGACGATCGACTCCGCGAAGAGGCGCGGCGCTATCGTCTCGTGTTCGCCTGCCCCGATTGCGCCTCGTTCGATCCGGTGGCCCCCGACCCCGATGAGGCGGGCGCCGGGCCGCCTGGCTGCGGGCCTCGTTGCTCGCTTGGCTACCCGGTCGCGCCGCACCTGAGCACCTCGCTCGAGGGGCGCGACGAGATCATCTTCTGCAAAGCGTTCGAGCTGCGATGAGCCCTCCTGCCGGACCTCCCCCGCCGCCCAGGCGGGGCCGGTCGCACCCCCCGTCGCTGATCCGCCTCGCCGAGCGGCTGATCCGGGACGAGAGGCTGCTCGCTCGAGGCGAGGTCGTGCTCTGCGCCTGCTCCGGAGGCCCCGACTCGACCGCGCTGCTGCACGTCCTGGCGCTGCTCCGGCGGCGGATCGGCCACGAGGTGGTCGCGCATGGCGTGGACCACGGCCTCCGCGCCGCGGCCGCGGCCGAGCTCGCGATCGCGCGCGACCTGTCCGAGCAGCTCGGGGTTCCTTACGCCGAGACCCGCGTGGACGTGGCTCCCGGCGCGAACCTCCAGGCCAGGGCGCGCGCCGCCCGGTTGGCCGCGCTGGCGGCTGCAGCGGCGGCGTGCGGCGCCCGCGCGATCGCGACAGGCCACACCGCGGACGACCGGGCAGAGACGGTGCTCTTGCGCCTGCTACGGGGCGCGGGGCCCCGTGGGCTCGCCGTCCTGCCGCCGCGCGCCCGGCTCCCGTCCGACGCCGCTGGCGCGGCGTGCCAGGACCAGGAGCCGGGGTCGGCGGCGAGCATCGAGCTCATCCGCCCCTTGCTCCAGGCCCGCCGCGCCGACGTCCTCGCCCACCTCGGCCGACATCGACTGGCGTTCGCCGAGGATCCCAGCAACAGGGATCCTCGTTTCACGCGCGTCCGCGTCCGCCGCGAGCTCCTCCCGCTCCTCGAGGACCTGTCGCCGGCCATCGTCGAGCACCTCTGCGCGCTCTCGGACATGCTCGTCGCCGGGCGAGATCGGCCGCATGGCGGCGATCCAGACGTCCTCGACGGCAGCGAGCCGCTGTCGATTCCGCTCGGTCGGGCGCAGCGATTCGCGATCGAGCGGGCTCGCAAGCTGGGGCGGCCGCTGCGCGTCCGCGTTCGCGGCGGCAAAGACATCGCCGTGGGCTTTCCAGAGGAGTCCAGCGTGCTTATCGAGGACGGGTCTGCACGTCGCGGGACCTGACCGCATGCACCCCACCCGCGGCCCCTGTCGAGTCCCCTTTTTTCGCTGCGTCACCACGGTGGAGACCTGCGGTCGACGACCGAGCCGACGGGTGGCATGCTGACTGGAACACGCGTACAATTTCAGTACACGCCGGCTCGCCGCCGCGAGCTTAGAGGGTCCTCGTGAAGCAATCGCACAAGACGCTGCTGCTCTGGGTTCTGCTGATCATGATGTTCTTGGCGATCTGGCAGTTCTTGAGCCCGGATTCCCGGCCCGCCACACAAGTCGCGTTCAGCGAGTTCATGGCCCAGGTCCAGGTCGAGGCCAAGGACAAGGATCCGCACGTCGAGTCGGTCACGATCAAGGACCGCGAGTACACCTTCTGGGTCAAGGACCCGAAGAGCGGGACGAAGACGAAGAAGGTCACGATCGGGCCTGACAACGCCGACGAGATCACGAAGACGATCGTCGACAACAAGGTCGCGGTGTTCTTCGAGAAGGAAGAGACGTCGCCGTTCTGGCCGGGGGCGATCATGTACCTCCTGCCGACGGTCTTCCTGCTCGTGATGTTCTATCTGTTCATGCGCCAGCTCCAGGCCGGCGGCGGCAAGGCGATGAGCTTCGGCAAGTCGCGCGCGCGGCTGCTCAGCGAGGCGCAGAACAAGGTGACGTTCGCCGACGTCGCGGGCATCGACGAGGCGAAGGACGAGCTCGAGGAGATCATCGCGTTCCTCAAGGACCCGAAGAAGTTCCAGAAGCTCGGCGGCCGGATCCCCAAGGGCGTCCTGATGATGGGCCCCCCCGGGACGGGCAAGACGCTCCTCGCGCGCGCGATCGCCGGCGAGGCGGGCGTGCCGTTCTTCTCGATCTCCGGCTCGGATTTCGTCGAGATGTTCGTCGGCGTCGGCGCGAGCCGGGTGCGCGACCTGTTCGAGCAGGGCAAGAAGCACGCGCCGTGCATCATCTTCATCGATGAGATCGACGCGGTCGGCCGCCACCGCGGCGCGGGGCTCGGCGGCGGTCATGACGAGCGCGAGCAGACGTTGAACCAGCTGCTCGTCGAGATGGACGGCTTCGAGTCGAACGAGGGCGTGATCATCGTCGCCGCGACGAACCGCCCCGACGTCCTCGACCCTGCGATCCTGCGGCCTGGCCGCTTCGACCGGCGCATCGTCGTGAACCGCCCCGACGTGCGCGGACGCGAGGGCATCCTCCGGGTGCATACGAAGAAGGTCCCGCTCGGTCCGGATGTCGACATGGAGATCCTGGCGCGGGGCACGCCCGGGTTCGTCGGCGCCGACATCGAGAACCTCGTTAACGAGGCGGCCCTGCTCGCGGCGCGTCAGGACAAGGACGTCGTCACGATGGTCGACTTCGAGATGGCCAAGGACAAGGTGCTGATGGGCGCCGAGCGCCGCAGCATGGTCATCAGCGACGAGGAGAAGCGGACCACGGCCTACCACGAGGCCGGGCACGCGCTCGTCGCGAAGCTCCTGGAGAAGTTCTCGGATCCGGTCCACAAGGTGACGATCATCCCGCGCGGCCCGGCGCTCGGCCTCACGCAGCAGCTGCCGAAGGAGGACCGGCTCAGCATGTCGCGCGACTTCGCCAAGGCGCGGCTGTCGGTGCTGATGGGCGGCCGCGTGGCGGAGGAGATCGTGTTCGGCCAGTTCACGACGGGCGCGGGCAACGACATCAAGCAGGCGTCGAACCTCGCGCGGCGCATGGTGACCGAGTTCGGCATGAGCGACGTGATCGGGCCGATCTCGTACGGCGCGGACGAGGAGAGCGTGTTCCTCGGGCGCGATTTCACGAGCCGGCGCCGCGACTACTCGGAGACGATCGCCAACCAGATCGACGACGAGGTGCGGCGGTTCATCCTCGACGCCCACGCGGAGGCGCGGCAGCTCCTCACGGACAACCGCGAGATCCTCGAGCGGCTCGCCACGGCGCTCCTCGAGCGCGAGACGCTGGACGCCGAGGAGGTCGACGCCATCGTCGGGGGCCGCGAGCTGCCGCAGCGCCAGCGCGTCGTGATCCCGAGCTACAGCGATCGGGATCGCGCCGCCAAGGAGAAGCGCCGCGCGGCCAGCATCTTCGGCACCCCGAAGCCCGCCCCGAGCACCTGATCCCGGAGCGCAGGGGTGGCGCCCGACGCCTCGGGCGGCACCCCCAACGCGCTTGCGGCGCCGCGCGGGATGGCGCGGCGCCCCGAGTCCCCTCGATTCCCTGCCCCATCAGAAGAGCGCCGCGCGCGGCCGGCGCGCTCCCCGGATCGCCTCAGGGGGCGGTCAGCGTTGCCTGCAGGAACGCCCACTGCTGCAGATCGGCCGGGCGGCCGTCGTCGTGCGCGCGGTTCGCGCTCGTGAAGATCGCCTTGGCGCCGTCACCGAAGATGAACAGGCCGTAGCCGAGCGCGAGCCGCAGCGGCTCCCATGGCTGCAAGGCGAGCGAGAGATCGATCTCGTGGCCCAGCGTCCGGCTCTCGTTGTCGCTGGCGGCGCCGACGGGGAGGAGGCGCGCCGTCACCCACCTGCCTGTTGGAGAGGCGAGGCCGACGAACGTGTATCCGGCGGAGACCGTCAGCGGCTCGAAGGGCGAGGCGCGGACGCTTCCGCCCCCCTCGATCACGTTGGACCACGCGTAGAGCCCCATGGGGCCGTGGTTGTCCTGCGCGTCGGGCAGGATCGGATCGAAGCGGCGCTGCGCCTCGCCCACCTCGAGCGCGCCATCGTCGCCCGTCGCGTAGGCGCCGCGGGCGCTGAAGGTGAGGTGCGCGGGGAGCGCCGTCTCGAGCTCTGCCCGCGCTGCGGCCGCGAACGCGCCGAGAGCGCGGTCGGCCGCGAACGTGGCCACGCGGCCGAGCTCGTACGCCCCCTCGAGCGCGTAGCGAAAGCCCCGGCGGTCGCCGGAGACGCGCGCGTCGAGGACGACGGTGTCGCCGGGCGTCAGCCAGGTCGGGCGCGGCTCCCGGGTGATGCGCGCGAGCGCCGTGGCCTCGAGGTGGAGCAGGGGAGCGACCCGCCAGATCGCGTTCAGGCCGTAGAGCTGGGCCCCTGTCCCGGCGGCGATGGGCTTGCGCGTCCCTGCCACCTCGGGCGGAGCGCCTCCCGGCGCAGCGAGGAGCACGGCCATCGCCTCGATGTCGACGTTGCCGAGCTGCAGCCCTGCGCGCACCGCATCGAGCGATCGCCCGGTGAGCGTCTCGTCGTCCGCTCCGACCAGGCGGCCATCGCCCCACGCGATCCGCTGCCGGCCCAGCCGGACGAAGGCGCGGCGTCCCGAGCGTGTGTGCAGATCGATGTACGCCTCGTAGGGCGCCGTCTCCGGGAGGGCCGGCTCGCCCGGCCCGACGAAGATCGCGTCGTCGTTCCCCCAGAGCCGCGCGTCCTGCAGCGTGACGACGCCCGTGACGGGGCCGCGCTCGACGGTCAGCCCGAGGCGGGCGCGCTGGGCGAAGAACCACTGCGTCTTGACGACGTTGCCGGTGTCGCTGAGCGGCGGCAGCGCGCCTCCGAAGCCCTCGGCGAGCACCGCGTTCGAGCTGTAGACGTCGCCGCCCGTGTCGACCGGGTACCGGCGGAACTCTCCGCGGAGCCGGAGCTCCACCGAGGGGCGGAACGTGAACCCGCCGACGGCCAGGCCCTCCGACTGCGGCGACGCCTGCGCCGCCGCCCTTCTGGGCGCGAACGTGAGCGCGAGGAGCGCCGATCCCAGAGCGATGGAGGCGAACGGCAGGGATCGGATCATCAGCGAAGAGGGCCGGTGCGCGGGGTCGTCGGACTGCAGATGTGCGGCCAGGACCGCGGCGTTCGGGCGGGCGGCGCTCCTGGATCGCTCGCGGAGGATAGGCGTCCCGATGCGCGTCGGACAAGTGGGGAAGCGGCTCCGCTCCTTCCCGACGGCCCCGGCGTCCGGCGGGGACAGCTGGCGTGCCGCGCGCCATGCGGCGTGCACCAAGCGCCATGCGCCTGGCCGCCGACGTCAGGGATCGAAATCGTCCTCGCCGCGCGACACCGGCGGCTTGGGTGGCTTCGGGGCGGCCCCTGCGCTGCTCCCGCGCCGCGGCGGCGACTTCACGCTCGCGGCGGGCTGCCTCGGAGGCGGTCGGCTCGCCGCGCCCCGCCGCGCCGGAGCGTCGCCCGAATCGACGGCGAGCACCAGATCGAGCGCGAGCTTGGACGCCCTGCCGGCGTGTCGATCCGCGGCCGCGCCCGCCTCCGCGATCACGCGCTCGGCCGCCTCGAGCTCGTGCTTCACCTCGCGGCGCTGCGGATCGTCCGCGAGCGCCTCGGCCCATGCGGCCGCCAGCGACGCCCGCTTCTTCTCGAGCTCCGCGGCGCGGTTCGAGAGCTCGCCGAGCTGCTTCGACGTCGCGAGGGAGCTCTTCAAGGACGCCTCGAACGCAGCGATGGTGTCCCTGTCCTCCGCGTCCAGCGCGCGCCCGCCTCGGGCGCTCACGATCCGCGCTTCTGGCACGAGCTCGACCTGGAGCAGCACGCCCGCCGCGCGGAGCTCCGCGGCGCGCGCGCGCGCCGCTTCGAGCGCCGCCTTGCGGTCCGATCTCGGATCGAGCCCCAGCGCGCGCGAGAGCTCGGCCGGCGCCGCGTTCGAGAGCTCCTCGGTCTTCAGCGACTCGTCGCGGAGCGCCCGGGCGGCCTCGAAGAACTCGTCGTAGGGCTGCTTGCCCGTGCGCAGGGCCCGCCCCTGATCGAGCAGCGAGACCTGCGCGGTGCACGCGGCGAGCAAGGGCGCGGGCGGCGCGACCAGCAGCAGCGCGAGCGCCGCCGCGCGGAGCCGGCTCGCGCGCTCCGGCGGCCTTGTCATCCACATTGGAGGATGACCCCCCAGAGCTCGTAGCTCGCGGCAGGCTTCGAGAGGAACACCACGCCCACGTAACCGGAGCGCGACGACACGCCGAGCACGCCTTGCCCGAAGTTGCCGGCCGGCGGCGAGAGCGCAATCGGATCCCCGATCGGGGAGAAGTCGGCGGCCAGGGTCTGCGCGCGCATGGCGCGGCTCCCCGGAGGGCCTTCGGTCCACACGAGGAGCCAGCGTCCATCGCCGAGCCCCGCGATATCCGGCGCGAAGGCGTCTCCCCCGGGGCCGCCGGAGGGGAGCGGGATCACCTGGGTCGACCCGGGGATGGTACCGGGAGCGGCCTGCCCGGCGCGGATCTCCCATCGCCCATCCGCTGGCCGATCGGCAAAGACGACGGCGAGCGCGCGCTCGTTCCATCCGAGCGATGGCTTGCCGATCGAGCCTCCCGAGCCGGTCACCCGGGTGAGCTCGCCGACGGGCTTGCGCTCGGCGTCGAGCCAGCCTGCCCACACGGCCTTCTCGCGGCGGAACGCGACGGCGTAGCCGCCGGAGCCGGCCGCGAGCGCGCGCGGCGCCTCGAGCGGCTCATCACCTTGCACCGGCCAGAGCGGGGAGGGGGCGGCGTCGGGGGCATCGGCCGCCACCAGAGCGCCGTTCGCCAGACCGACGACGAACGATCTCGGCCCCGGCACGCTGACGGGGGAGCGGATGGCCTGCTGCGCGGCCGTGAGGACGGTGAAGCGCTCCTCGACCGGCGAGATGCTCACGATGTCGGCGGCCTCCCGGTTCGAGAACCGCTCGCTCCGCTCCCCGGTCGCGGGATCGATCTCGAGGCCGACGGCCTCCATGGGGCTCTTCGCGTACCCCACCACGAGCTTGCCGCCCTTCGTTGCCGTGACCTCGAAGGGGATGCTCTTCGCAACGAGCGGCGCCCATGGCTGGGGCTGACGCGCCACCCAGCAGGGCTTCGGCGGGACGGGGATCGCCGAGCGCGCGGCGTCCTGCGCTGCGCCGAGCGCCGTGCGCGCCGTCCCGACCGGCTGCCGCGCGGTCATGACGGAGCGGCGGCCCGCGAAGAAGGCGACGACGCTCATGAGCAGCGCCGCCCCGCAGAGGCCGATGAGCGACGAGACCGGCACGGTCACGGCTGCAGAGAGCCCCTTGCCGTCGCCGCGTCGCGCCGCGAGCGCGCGCGGGTTGAGCGCTGGCGGGCCGTTGCCCGATCCAGGGACGGAGCCGCGATCCGAGCGCTGGCCCGAGGTCTGGAGCGCGTCGGCAGCCGCCGGGCTGCGCTGCGGGTTCGGCAGCCCTGGCAGCCCTGGCCACGAGCGCATCGCCGGGTGCCCCTGCGACGCGCTCGATCCGACGCCGACCGACGGGATCGTCGCGTACTCGCGGCGCCCCATCGGCGCCTCGGCGGCCAGAGGAGAGCGCTTCGTCTCGCTGGGCACGGGCGGCCCGGGGAGCTCCGGGGTCTCGCGGTGCAGCACCGTGGTGGAGGGCTCCGGGGCGTCGCCGCGATCGCGGCTCGCCGCGGGCTCGCGGCCGTCGCCAGCCGGCGCGTCCTCGGCGCTGCGGGGCGAGGGACCGTCGGTGGAGGTCGCTGGGCTCGCAGGGCGCGATCCTGGTGACGCCATCGCCGTGGGGACGGCGCCCGTGACAGGCGCAGCGTCGGCCGGCGGGGCCGGCGCGGCGATGGGCAAGGTCGGAGCTGCCAGCGAGGCCGACGGCGAGGGGGGCGCTGCTGCCAAGGGCGTGGCGCGGGGCGCGTCCGCGGGGGGGCGCGGCGGCGGCGCGGGGAGCGCTCCGAGACGGACGAGGGCCTTTGCGCCGGCCGCCGTCTGATCCGATGCGTCAGGCGCCCGCGGGCCCGCAGGCCGCTTCGCGGCGACCGCGGGGAACCGGACCGGAACTGGAGGTGGCGGCACGGAGCGCTTCCCCGTAGGCGCAGGGCGCTTCGTGGCGCGGCCGGGGCTCGAGGGCGCCGGCGGCGTCGCCGAGAGGGGCTTGCCGGCGCCTTGATCGGCGCCGGTCGTCGCTCCGCCGCGCCCATCGTTCTGCGGCGCAGCGCCCGTCAGCGCCGCGTCGCGATCGAGGGGGAGAGGCGGGGGCCGGGGCGGTCTCGCCTCCGCGCGCGACGTCGTACCGCCCGCGGCCCTCGGCGCTGCACCCGGCCTGCTGGGCGCAGCTGCCCCCGGCCTGCTGGGCGCAGCCGCGCCCGCCGCGCGCCTCGGCGGCGCCGGTGGATCGCCGTCCGCCGTCGCGCCGGCATCGCCCGCGGCGCTGCCTGCGTCTGCGGCAGGGCGCTGACCCGCCGAGGTCTCCTCGGGTTCCTCCGCCCCCGAGGGGAGCTTGGGCGCGCGCGGGATCTCGGTCGTTCCCTGGTCTCCGGGCGAGGGACCGTCGTAACGGGGCAGCTGGGTGATCGCGCGGGCGACCCCCGCATCGAACGTTCCGCCCGCGGCTGGCACGACGATCGGCGCGTTCTGTCCGCTGGCCGGCGCGTCTGCCGGCGCCTCGACGCCCGTGAGCGTCCGCATGGACTCGCGCTTGCGCGGCGGCGGGGGAGGCGGCTGCGGTCGCGTGGTCGCCCGGGTCGCCTGCTGCGCCGCCGGCTTCCGCCCGTTCGCGGACCTCTCCGCGGGCGCCGGACCGATGGGCTGGCCGCTGCGCGCGGGCGCCGGACCCAGATCCTCGATGAGCTCGATCTCCAGCGCCGCCCCGTCCTCGCGAGCGGCCTCTTCGGCCCCGGCGGCTGGCCTCTCGGGCGCGACGGTGCGCGCCTCGGGCTTGCGCCGGAGCTGGGCGGCATCGGCGAGCTCAGGCTGCCTGGACGCGGGCGCCCAGGCGTCCATGCCCTTGCGCCAGACGAGCGTGGAGCCTGGAATGATCCCCGCAGACAGCGCGCTGCGCAGCTCGGCGGTGCTCAGGCTCCGCTGGACGCCGCGCTCATCCGTCCATCTCCACGCGCTCAACGGGGGCCCCTCCGCCAGCTGGTAGAGCGCCGGAATTTCAGGACGTGAACCACGACGATCGCGATCGTACCGCGCGTCGTTTGCAAAGAGATCTTCTTTCGTGCGCCCACGCAACCGCACGTCCACTCACGACGAAGATCGCGCTGGTCGCTCATGAGCCCTTCCCGCGCCCTCGTCGCCGCAGTCCGCTCCGTGCTCGCCGCCGCTGCGCGCACGCTCAGCCCGCCGGCCTGTGCGGGCTGTGACACCCCGATCGACGATGCCTCGGTATTCTGCGCCGGTTGCGCGCAGACCTCCCTGCCCTACGCAGGTGGGGCCCCGCGAGGGGGGGCGGGCACGCGCGCCGCGGCGGGGACGCCTCTCGTCGCGTTCGCTCCGTTTGGAGGGGCGGTCGCGGAGGGGATCCGGCGCTTCAAGTATGGAGATCGCCCCGATCTCGCGCGCCCACTCGGCCGGTTGATGCTCTGCGCGGCGCGCGACGCGGAGGTGCGCGTCGATCTGGTTGTCCCGGTGCCGCTGCATCCGCGCCGTCTCGCCGAGCGCGGGTACAACCAGGCGGCCCTGCTGGCCGCGCACGTCGCTGACGGACTCGCGGTGTCCTTCGCCCCGC
This sequence comes from Sorangium aterium, assembly GCF_028368935.1. Lineage (NCBI taxonomy): Bacteria > Pseudomonadati > Myxococcota > Polyangiales > Polyangiaceae > Sorangium > Sorangium atrum. The sequence goes on from NZ_JAQNDK010000005.1 coordinate 1,404,538, forward strand.
GGGCCCTCTGCCGTGTCCGTCCCACCGCGCAGCAGGCGCAGCTCCCGCGCGACGTCCGCCTGCAGAACGTGGCGGGTGCGTTTCGCGTGCGCGCGCCAGAGCGCGTCCAGCGCCGGAGGGTCGCGCTCATCGATGACGTGGCCACCACGGGGGCCACGCTCGCCGCGTGTCGAGATGCGCTCCTTGGCGCGGGCGCAGCTTCGGTGATCTACCTCGTCCTCGCGACGGCCGAGAGCGGGGCGGGCGAGCTCAGAAGCTCACCTCCGTCAGCTCACCGCACTTGACGCGGACGGTCCTGCCTTCGGTGAGCCACCGCGTGCCGTCGCGCGTCGGCTCGCCCAGTCGAACGAAAAAGCGCCCGCAGCGTACCTCGACGGGTCGATCGCTGGGCCCTACCGGCACGCCCGTCACGTAGACGGTCGCGTTCCGGGAGGAGCTGATCTTGAGCAGGCCGTGGCCCTTTCGCGGGGTTGGCAGAGTCGTCGCTGCAGCGTCGACGGATGTCTGCTGTTGAAGGGTTGCCGTTTCGATAGCGGGTAGTGCTGGAGGTGCCGCGGCCTCGGAGGCTGGCAATGCTGGAGGCGCCGCGGCCTCAGCACGTGGCGTCGGGGATGCGGTCGGCGTCGGCTGCGCGGTGGCGTCGGTCGCGCTCGCCGGGGGCGCGGCTGCCAGCTGCACGGGGACGGCCGCTTGCTTTGAAGCCACAGCGGTGATGCTTACAGGACTGCCGGTGACCACGGTCGCCGGTCGAGACGCTCGGCCGTGTGCCGCCAATTGGGGCAGGCTCGTCTCGACGGTGTAGACCCCCAGCGCAAACAGGATGGTTGCAGTCGCGAGCGCAACCGCGGCGGTGCCGAGCGGCGAGAGCGGCTTCGACAGAGGGGCCTCGGCTGAACCGGCTTGGGGCGAGACCGAACCAGGTTGAGGCGAGGGCGGCTTCGACGGGGGGCCCTCGTCCGACCCAGGTTGAGGCACGCCCACGCCTGACCCAGGTTGAGGCACGCCCGACCCAGGTTGAGGTTGAGGTACGTCCACGCCGGCCGACCCAGGTTGAGGCACGCCCGACTCAGGTTGAGGTTGAGGTACGTCCACGCTGGCCGGCCCAGGTTGAGGCATGCCCGATCCAGGTTGAGGTTGATGAGGTACGTCCACGCTGGCCGACCCGGGTTGAGGCACCTTCACGCTGGCCGACCCAGGTTGAGGCACATCCGCAGGTTGAGGCACGTCCGACCCAGGTTGGGATACCTCCTTGTCCGTCAAGAACATCGGGCGCCACTTTAGCGGGATCGCTGCCGCACCGGATTCCCCGGTCGGCGGCCCGCCCGCCGGACGCGCAGGAGCTTCGCCGTCGGAGCCCACCGCGAGAGCAAGCACGAACGCTGATTGTGTGCTGGAATACATGCGTGTACGTCGTCGCACATCCACTGACGTGGATTCGCAGGAGGTTGCCGCGCGGTCGTCGTGTGCTGGCCGCCGGGGTGCTCGACACCCTCGGGCTCCTGGATCGCTTCCTCTGGCTGCGCGCGAAGCTCCGGCTGCCCGTGCTCTCCGTGTTCACCTACCACCGCATCGCGGACGTCTCGGAGGTGGACGAGCTCGATCCAGGGGTCGCCGAGGTGAGCGCGCGCGAGTTCGAGGAGCAGCTCGCGGTCATCAAGACGCACGGCACCGTGGTGTCCCTCCGGGATGTGCGGCTCCTCGCGAAGGGCCGGAAGCTCCCGCCGAACCCCGTCATGGTCGCGTTCGACGACGGCTACCGTGACAACCACGACGTCGCGTTGCCCCTCCTCGAGCGCGCGGGGGTCCCGGCCACGTTCTTCATCGCCACCGAGTTCCCCGACAGGGGCCGCCTCTTCTGGTGGGATCGCGTCGCGCTCCTCATGCACCGGTGCCGCCGGGCGCGCGTCGAGATCGCCTACCCAGCGACGCTCGTGCTCGAGCCGCTGCGCGACCCGATCGCCGCGGCGATGCTCGTCTGCCAGACCATCAAGCACACCTCCGGGGTCGACATCGGGCGCCTCTGGGACGAGATCGAGCGCGCCACGGGGGTGTCGATCGACCTCGGCGAGGAGCGCGCGCTCGCGACCAGGACGATCATGGACTGGAACCACATCGGGGCGCTGCGGCGGGCGGGCATGGACGTGCAGTCGCACTCGCACAGCCATCGTGTCCTCCAGACGCTCTCGCCCGAAGAGGCCACTCGCGATCTTGCGCGCTCCCGCCGCGTGCTCTCCGACGCCCTGAACGAGGCCGTGTATGCGGTCGCGTACCCCGTCGGATACAGCCTGTGCGGCGCCTTCCCTCGCGCCGTGAAGGACGCCGGCTTCGAGATCGGCTTCACCAACAACTCCGGCCTTTGCATGCTCTCGTCCTTCGACCCCCTGAACTTCCCGCGCATCGCCATGGACCGCGGGCAGATCGGCGCGCTCTTCAAGCTCAAGCTGCTCATCGGCCAGCGGCCCGGCTCTCGGGCCAGCCGCTGATCGAGCAAAGACCGCGCGCCGATCCGCCGCCGCGCACCCCGAGCGCCTCCGCTCGCTCGACGCCGCCTCGGCCGGCGCGCGTGTGGCCTGGGCTGTGCACGTGCACGTCGCTGGTCCGGTTCTGCACGCGCATGGCCTCGATGGGCCACGAAAGCTGCTGCGCAGCCTGTTCGACGAAGGGGGGCTCCCGTGAAAGGCACAATCCATGAACGCAGCTTCCGCGCCGCCGCCTCGATGCTCGGCGCGGCCTCGCTGATCTCTGTGGCCCTCGCGTCGGGATGCGGCGGCGCGTCGACGCCCGCCGCCTCCGTGAAGGCGCCCGCGCGGCCCGCGCAGGCATCGTCCGATGGGCAGGGCGCGCGGGGGGCGAGCGTCGAGCAGCGCGAGCAGCGCGAGGCCCAGCGCGCCTGGTGCGTGTACCTCGAGGAGCTCTACCAGCGGGCCACCGATCAGGCGAAGGGCTGGCCGAAGTTCGACCAGTGCACGCAGATGACGACGATGGCCTCGCCGAAGATGCTCCGCGCGACCTCGGAGTGCTCGCTGGCGGCGCTGCGGCGCTTCGATGGCGATCCCTTCACCGCCGCCTATGCGGAGGAGGTGAGCCGCTGCGGCTCCGAGGCCATGACGGCCACCACGCTCCCGCGCGCCGATCTGGCGCCGTACATGGCCGTCCTCTGCGGCCGCCTCGCCGGGTGCGGAGACCTCGACTACGACACCTGCCGGCAGAGCCTTGAGGAAGGCCTCGGCCCGCAGCTCGAGCGGGCGATCGGCGCGATGAACAGCCGCGGTCGGCACGCGGTCCGCGCCTGCTTCGGCAAGCTCGCGTGCGGCGGTGATCTCGGCCCCCAGATCTCCGCGTGCCTCGAGCCCATCATGGACGACCTGCTCTGGCTGCCGGGGTGAGCGGCCGGCGCGCCGCGCCCGGGGCTCCTGCGCGGCGCGGCGGTCAGCCGGCGGCGCCCGGCAGGCGGCAGCGCGCGATCAGGGGGACGTGATCGGACAGCCCTGCGAACGCGCCCTTGTGCCCGAACGGGTGCGTGCCCGTGAAGTCCAGCCACTCGAGGCGCTCGGACGAGTAGACGTGGTCGAGGTGCATGCGGAGGTTCATGAAGCCGGCCGTCGGGAAGGCGCGCGCCTCCGTCTCGGAGAGGCATCGTACCTTGGCGAACGCGTCAACGAAGCCGATCTCCTCGCGCAGGAAGCGATCGACCGGCGAGCCTGGCAGCGAGTTGAAGTCGCCGACCACCACGAAATTGTCGCTCCGGCGCTCGCGGCGGACGAAATCGGCGAGCACCCTCGCCTCCTCGATCTGATTCGGCCCGAACCCCATCCGCGCCTCGCCGGTCCAGAACTCCCGCGAGAACACGCTCGGCAGGCTGAGGTGGGTGTTGAACACATCGAAGCTCAGCCCGCTCTCGTGCTCGAACGACACGTGCGCGCAGATGCGCGTCTGCTTCAGGCTCTTGACCCCCCGCCGATGGGTGATGTCGTGCGGGCGCTCCGCGTTGTGGTGTCCGATGTGGAATGTGTCGCGCGCGAGCACCGCGAGCCCGGTCGTGTAGATGTTCGTCCGCGAGGTAAGCCTGTAGGCGTGCGCGGGGAAGTAGTAGGCGACGTAGCGCTCGCGCCGCTCTGCCTGCGCCAGCGCCGCGTGCAGCTCGGTCATCAGGCGATCGAGCTGGGTCTCCTCCGGGTGCCACCGCGGGTTCATCGTCGAGGACCTCAGCGACTGGGTCTCGACCTCCTGGAGGCACACGAGATCGGGCAGCGGGGACATCCGCGCGAGCGTCGTCGCGATCCGGGTGATGGCGGCGCTCGTCGAGGCGATGCCCCGCGTGCCGTGCCCGAAGTAGCGGACGTTATAGGTGACGATCCTGAGCGGCGTACCGCCGTCGCCCGGTGTCCCGGGGCCGCGGAGAGCGCCGGGCGCCGCGCGCGCCGAGGTCGGGTCCGGCGCCTGCTCCGCCGGTGTTGGGCCGCTCGAACGAGGTGGGAGGCGTCGCTCGGTCATGTATCCTCTCGCCCATGGGCAAGAACATCATCGTTTCCGAGGATACCATTCGTGACCTGCTGGAAGCGCATGCCTCCCTCTCCGCCTGGTATTATGAGCTCTGGTCGGCGCTGCGGGTCGCGAAGGCCTCGGCGAGCGCCCCCGATGATGCGGCCCGTGCGGCGTTTGTCGAGCGGATGGCCACGAGCTTCCCGGAGGTCGCGTCGATCGCCCGCTCCATCCAGGTGCCGAGGATGTTCGTCCCGCCGCCGCCCGCCGTGAGCGTGCCCCCCACAGCGGAGGTCGAGGCGGGAGGAGAAGAGGCCCCGACAGCGATCGAGCCCGCGCCCGCCCGGCTGCGGGAGCTCCACGGCCAGCCACCGAAGAGCCAGCCAGGCTCGGGTCCTACCGATGAGTCCGCCCCGGCGCCGTCGCAACCTGCGATCGCCCCTCCACCGATGGTGGTCCCGTCGACAGTGAAATACGACACCTGACATCGAGTCGCCGCTCGGCCGGACTCGCGAGCTCTCACCACAAGGCACGCCTCGCGTGCTCGCCCCCAGCGCGCCTCGCGCGCCGCTCCTCGCACGAACCGTCAGCGCGCCGGGCCGCTCGTCGACCATCCGCTGCGCCGCTTGGGCCGCGACCTGGAAGGCGCCGAGATCGAGGGCGGCGTCGCTGAGCGCCCCGAGCGCGAGCGCGTCGTCCTCGTCCCGCGAGCCGCTCGTCGCAGCATCGGAGCGCTGACCTCGCCTCGCGCTGGCGCTCCGCCCTGGGCGCGCCGCGGCTCTCTCGGGGGCGTCACAGGCTCGATCCGATCGCGAAAGAGCTTGCCTCGCCGGTCTGCGCCGGCAAGCTCGCCGCTCCAGCGCATCGTTCGATCGATCGACCAGCAGCGCGCAGCGCGGAGGAGATCGCATTGCCTGTCCAGACGGATGGCGACCGCCTGCAGCGGCTCTGCGCCGCGACGCTGATCCTGCACCTCTGCGCCGCGTGTGCTCGCCGCACCTCGCCGGAGGCGGATGCGACCGCGGCGTCCTCACCGGATGCGGGCGCGACCGCGGCGCCCTCGCCGGAGGCGGACGCGGCCGCGGCGCCCTCGCCGACGTGGCCTGCGGATAACCCGCCGGGCGACGAGATCACCCCCGTCTACGGGAAGGCCGAGGGCGCGCCGGAGCCGCTCGCGGCCCGGCTGTGCGACGCGCTTCACGCGTTGCCCGCGCGGCGCAAGGCGGCGTGCTGCGGCGGCGCTGCGGGCTTCCACGCCGCCGCCGAGTGTGCGCGCGCGCTGAGCCTCGCGGTGCGCACGCGCGCGGTGACGCTGTCGACCGACGAGGTGGGCCGCTGTGTCGAGGCGATGGAACGGTCGCTCGACGGGTGCGACTGGGTCTCTCCGCTCGCCGCCCCGGTCCCGCCCGCGTGCGAGGGGATCGTGCAGGGCGCGCTCGACGAGGGGGCCCGGTGCCGGTCGTCGCTCGAGTGCGCGGGCGGGCTGCGCTGCGATGGCGCCGGCCCCACCGACGCGGGCACCTGCCGCGCCCCGCGCGCCGTGGGGCCCTGCGGCCTCTCGGTCGACGCGCTGGCCTCGGTCACCCGGCAGACGCGCTACGCCGAGGCGCACCCCGAGTGCCACGGCCACTGCGCCGGCCGCGCGTGCGCGGATGACGTCCCGCTCGGCGGCCGCTGCGAGGCCCACGCGGCCTGCGGGCGGGGCCGCCGCTGCGTCGACGCGCGCTGCAGCGAGGCGGCGCTGCCCCCCGCCGGCGCTGCCTGCATCGGCGGGCTCTGCGCGGCCGGCGCGCGGTGCGTGGACGGGCGCTGCGCGGCGCCGAAGGCCGAGGGCGAGGCCTGCACGCGCGACGGCGAGTGCCGCTCCGCGTGCGTTCGACGAGGGCGCGGGGCCGCCGCAGGCGGCGCGTGCGGGATGCGATGCGCGGCGCCGTGACAGGCGAGCTCCGCGCGCGGCGCCACGTCGGGCGGCTCAGGGCCGGAAGTGGCCCTGGGTCGCGCCCTCCCAGGCCGTCGCGAGGTAGGGGAAGGCCGGGAGGAAGCGCGCGTCGTTCGCGGCGACGCCGTCCCCCGCCGTCGTGCCGAGCGCGCCGGTCAGCATGAGCGTGAGCACCGCGTCGGTGACGTCGGTCTGCTCGTGATCCGCGCCGGGGACCAGCGCCCGGCCGTTCGGGAAGCCCGACGGCATGCCCAGATCGATCCGGAGCACGTCGCCGAAGGTCTCCAGGTTGTGCCCTCCGAGGCTCGCGGGCTTCAGGTTGAAGGTGTCGATGAGGTCGGACCGGCCCTGCTTCAGCGCCTCGGGATCGAAGGCCGCGAGCGGCTGGCCTGCCTGGTAGAGCCCGGCGAACTCGGCGTCGCGCACCAGGATCGGGTTCAGGAAATAGGCCCCGAAGTTGGCGAGATCGTCGCGCGGGTGCGCGCGGTTGTACTTGTCCTTGTCCTGCAGGCCGATGATCCAGGTGTTGATCAGCGGCAGGCCGACACGCGAGACCTGGACCCAGGGACCGAGGCCGTCTTCCTTGCCGTTCGCGCGCAGGATCCGCACCTTGCGGCGGCTCGCGGAGGCCCAGATGCCGAGCGTCTGCCGGTCGCTCGGCCCCGGCGTCGGCTCCGCGCCGCCGTTGACCGCGGCGAGCGGGATCTCGAGCGCGAGCGTGTGGACGTTGAAGCCGGCGAGGTTGTCGCGCGCGGTACACGACGGGTTCGGCGCCGCGAGGAGCGGGCACAGCCCCGCCAGATCGGACGCGCGGCCGAGATCCGCGTAGTACCCGTCGTCGCGCGGCCCGGCCCAGGCGCGCCCCGCGCCGCCCGCCATCTGCTTGAGGAACTTCGAGGACGTCGCGAAGGCCGGGTAACCGCCGCCCGTGATCCGGTAGGCGAGCTGGTTCGTCCTCCTCCCGATGTTCGGCGGCGCGACCGGGGCGTCCCTCAGGAGCACGGTCGACGCTCCGCCCTCGATCTTCGTCACGGTGTACGTCTGCTCCCCGCCGGCGAGCTGCGAGAAGAACTCGTTGCCGCCGCTCGGCGCCGGCGTGATCCCCGCCGGATCCGCCGCCGGGTACGGCCTCGTCGAGAACCGGAACTGATAGGTCAGCGCGTCCTCGAGGCTCGACGGCCCGCGCGCGACGTGCACCTCGTAGAGCACGTCGTCCGAGAAGCCGTGGAAGTTCGGCCCGCTGGCGGGCTCCTCGAGCGGAATGTAGCTCGCGAGGATCACGAGGTTGCCGCCTTCCACCCACGCGTACAGGTCGGTGTTGTCGGCGGCCGGATCCCTCGCGATGGCCGGCGCCTCGCGGTGGCTCGACGCCGCGGCGAGGCCGGGCGCGCTGAGCGCGACGGTCGCCGTGAAGACGGCGACGGCGCGCGACGGTCGGTGGATCATGCGTGCGGGTCCTTCCATCGCTCCTCTGCGGCTCATTGCCTGAGCAGGAACACCGAGCCTTGCTCCTGGGCCCTGTGATCGACGAACGCGAAGACGTCGGCGCCCCTCGCCCGGTGCAGCCCCCCGGGCTCGTCGTGGCCAGGCGCGCCGGCGGCCGTCGCCGACCGCGCCCCGGACGCCACCTCGATCCATACGACCTCGTCGGCGCCTCGGGTCGGGTCGCGCGTGAGCACGAGCAGCGCCGCGTCGTCGCGCGTCAGCGCGATGCCGCACGGATAACCGACGTGGAGCCCGGTCGCGAACGGGCTCACGAAGCCGTCCTCGATCCTGAAGATGGTCGCCGTCTTGTCGGGGCTCGCGAGGGTGTCGCAAACGAAGATGTCGCCCGGGCCGGCGACCGCGATCCCGCTCGGGTCGACCAGCGGGCTCCCCTTGGCGAGCGCCGACACCTCGCCGCCGCGCGCCGGCAGCGAGAACACGCCGGGCTGGCCGTCGTCGCGATCGCGCCCCGAGAAGATGATCCGCTCCTCGTTGTCCGCGCCGCGGGCGACCTCGAGGCCGCGCGCCTGCAGCCCCTCGCCGCCGTCGATCGGGGCGACCGCGCCGTCGGGCAGGTCGATCGCGAAGAGGGCGCCCGCGTCGTCGAGCGCCGGGCCGCCCGCGCCTGGGTCGGCCACGAAGAGGCGACCGCCGTCCGCGCTCGTCGCGATCCCGAGCGGCGCGACGAGCGGCGGCCCGGCCGCGATCTCGGCGGCGCCGGCGCCGCCTTGCGCGCCGATCCTGAAGACGCCGGCCCTGCCGTCCGCGCCGAGGCCTGTGAAGTATACGTAAGCTCCGCCGGCATCCGGCGTCGCGTCGAACGCGATCGCCGGGACGAGCGGCGAGACCGCATAGGGAGCATCACCCCCCGCGCCGCCCCCGCCTCCCGTACCGCTCGCCGCAGTTGTGCCTGGCGCACCTCCGGTGGAGCTCGCGCTGGTCCGTCCGGGCGGATCCTCCGCGCGGCTGCAGCCCGGGTTGCTCGCGGCGGCCGCGAGCGACGCGACAGCGCACAGCACACCGGCGCTCCGCCGGAAGTCCCCCCTGGCTTCCGTCATGCCTGCTCCTCCCGAGGGCGCCGTTCGTGCGCTCGGCTCGCGCGGCGCGCGCTGGCGCACGCTGGCGCACGCGACGCGAGCCGCACGGCGATCGCGCGGCGCTGGACGCTGCCCGTTCTGCCATGGGGCTCCCGGATCGAGTAGGCCCCGGCCGGGCTGCGCGCGACAAAGCCGCGTGCACCCTGCCTCTCGTGTCCGGGGTCGCCTGCCGGCGCTCAGGCCCATGAGCAGCGCCGCCGCCCGGACGCCGTTCCCCCGTCGACCCGCTGACTGCCCCGTTTTATAACGAAGTCATGTTCGATGTCGCTCGGTCACTGTACGTACGGGCGTTGGAGGACATCCGTGCGGCGGGTCTCTACAAGGAAGAGCGGATCCTCGCGACGCCGCAGGGGCCGGTGATCCGGACCGAAGGTGGCGCCGGGGTCCTCAACTTCTGCGCGAACAACTACCTTGGCCTGTCGTCGCACCCGGCGGTCATCGCGGCGGCGAAGGAGGCAATCGACACGCACGGCTTCGGCCTCTCCAGCGTGCGCTTCATCTGCGGCACGCAGGACCTCCACCGCCGGCTGGAGTCCCGGATCGCCCGCTTCTTCGGCACCGAGGACGCCATCCTCTACTCGTCGTGCTTCGACGCGAACGGCGGCCTCTTCGAGACGCTCCTCGGCGAGGAGGACGCCGTCATCTCGGACGCGCTGAACCACGCGTCGATCATCGACGGTATCCGCCTCTGCAAGGCCGAGCGGCACCGCTACCCGAACGGGGACATGGCCGCCCTCGAGGACATCCTCCGCGCGACGGCCGGCAAGCGGCTCCGGCTCATCGCCACCGACGGCGTGTTCTCGATGGACGGGTACCTGGCCAAGCTCGATACCATCTGCGATCTCGCCGACAAGTACCGCGCGATGGTGATGGTCGACGACTCGCACGCGACCGGGTTCATCGGGCCGACGGGCCGCGGGACCGCGGAGCTCTGCGGGGTCATGCACCGCGTCGACGTGATCACCTCCACCCTGGGCAAGGCGCTGGGCGGGGCGAGCGGCGGCTTCACGACCGGCCGGCAGCCGATCGTCGACCTGCTCCGGCAGCGATCGCGGCCGTACCTGTTCTCCAACACGCTCGCCCCGGCCATCGCCGGCGCCTCGATCGCCGTCTTCGACCTCATCGACGCGGAGCCCTCGCTGCGCATGCGGGTGATGGAGAACGCGCGCCGGTTCCGGCAGGGGATGACGCAGGTCGGCTTCACCATCAAGCCCGGCCCCCACCCGATCGTGCCCATCATGCTGGGCGAGGCGCAGCTCGCGAACGAGATGGCGAAGGCGCTGCTCGCCGAGGGCATCTATGTGATCGGCTTCTCGTACCCCGTCGTGCCGAAGGGCCAGGCCCGCATCCGGGTGCAGCTCTCGGCCGCGCACGAGCCCGAGCACGTCGATCAGGCGATCGACGCCTTCCGGCGGGTCGGCGGGCGCCTCGGCGTCGTCGCCTGAGCGGCTCAGTACCGGAGGATCACCTTCGGGTGGCTCGAGATCGCCTCCTGGAAGGCCGCCGCGTCGTAGTCCTCGAAGTCGAACACCGTCCCCTCGCCCCGGTTCAGGATGACCTCCCAGATGAGGTCGTGGATGTTCGGATCGCGCGACTCGAGCAGGTGGCGCGTGATGTGCCACGTCTCGAAGATGCGCCGGCCGATCACGCTGTGGAGGCTGATGCCGTCCACGATGAGGCGATCGAAGTTCCGATCACCGCGTCGCCGCTCTTCAGGCCGAAGAGGATCACGTCGCCCCCGCGCCTCGCCGCGTGGATCGCGTTGTTGACGCTGCTGTTCACGCCGCTCATCTCGAGCACGACGTCGACGCCCACGCCGTCCGTGAGCTTCCGCACCCGCTCCGTCAGCTCGGGATCGCTCGCGTGGGGCCGCTCGGGGCTCGCCCGGTGCGGGCGCAGGACGGCGTCGGCGCCCAGGCGGCGGGCCATCTCGGCGTTCCGCTCCGCCGGCTCCACGCCGATGACGTAGATCGCCCCCATCGCGCGGGCGATCGCGATCGCGAACAGGCCGATGGTGCCGCAGCCGAAGATGGCCACGCGCTTGCCGCGGAGGTTCACCTTGGTGCACGCGTGCACGGCGTTGCCGAACGGCTCCTGCACCGCGGCGACCTCGGGCCGGATCCTCGCGATGTCGGTGCGCCACAGGTTCTTCGCGGGCAGCTTGACGAGCTCGGCGAAGCAGCCATCCTCGCTGATCCCGATGATCTTGTCGTCCGCGCACACGTGGGTGTCGCCGACGCGGCACTGGTAGCAGGCGCCGCAGGCGATGTGGCTCTCGGTCGACACGATGTCGCCGACCTCCAGCCCGAAGGACCGGCGCGCGTCGGTCCCGAGATCGACCACGCGGCCGAGCAGCTCGTGGCCGATCGTGCGCGTCGCCTTCCGATCGCGCTCGAGCGACGAGAGGATCATGTCCTTGAAGGCGCTGCGGAACCAGATGCCGCGATCCGAGCCGCAGAAGCCCGTCATGATCGGCTTGACGAGGACGCTCGCGCGGTCGTGGTAGTCCCTCGCCTCATCGATCGCTGGGCGCTCGACCTGATCCTTGGACAGCCCGACGGTGGACTCCCACGGCTGCTTCTCGCGGTTGTACGTCAGCGCCCACATCGCGTCGCTCATGCACCTGGCTCCTGTTCGGGGTTCGAGGCGCACGCAGCTGGCGCACGGGCGCCTCGGGCACGTGAAGCGTGGCGCGTGAACGAGCGAGCGCCCACTAGAAAATTGCGCTCAGGTTGATCGCGTCTCCGGCGTCTCGCTCGGCCTCTTCGGCTCGATCTCGCGGCGCCCCGGGCGCACCGTCTGCACCGTCGCCCTGAAGCGGATGACTCGCCGCGTCGACCGCGAGGCGGCGGGACCGCACACGCGCGTGGGGGGGAGACCGCGCTCCCACGCGCTGCTGACGGGGCTTCAGCGGCGCTTGGACTGAGGGCGCGCGGGCGGGGGCGGCGGGGTCGTCTCGGAGACGGGGGGCCGCTCGCGGAGGCATTTGTCGAGGCCGTCGTGCAGGGCCGCCTCGTGGGCGCCGGGGAGCTTCGGGCGCCCCATGACGTTCACGAAGAGGCGATCCTGCGCGATGCCGCCGCCGGGGCCGAAGCTCATCCACACGAACATCGCGCGACCCTTGATGTGATCGAAGGGCACGCCCGCGCCGAGCCCGCCGCGCCAGCTGCGCGAGTCGTGGCTGTTGTTGCGGTTGTCGCCCATCACCCACGCCTCGTCGGCGGCCACCTTGAAGGGGCCCTGGAGATCGCCGCAGATGCCGCCCCGGCACGTGGAGCCCGGCGTGCAGTCATCGCTCTCCACGCACATCATGCCGTCGGGGTTCTTCTCGTAGAGCGTGAAGTACGACTTGTCTCCGAGGTACTCGACGAACAGCTCCGCTTGCCGGCCCTCGTAGTGGTAGGGGCCGACGTGACAGTGGGGGACGAGCCAGCCGTTGATGACGGGGCGGCCGTTGATCGCCTCCAGCGTGTCGCCAGGGACGGCGATCGTCCGCTTGATGAAGTCCTGCTCCTTGTTCTCCGGGAACTTGAACACCATCACGTCCCCGCGCGACGGTGGCAGGCGAGGGAAGAGGCGCTGGTCGGTCCAGGGGATGAGCGGGCCGTAGGTGAACTTGTTGACGAAGATGTGGTCGCCGACCATGAGGGTCGGGATCATCGAGCCGCTCGGGATCTTGAACGCCTCGACGACGAAGGCGCGCAGGAGGAGCGCGACGGCCACGGCGATGCCGATCGACTCCGCGTACTCGCGCATCTCGCCCTTGCGCCAGCGGCCGAGGTGCTCGCCGACCGCGCGATCGGCGCGGCTGTGCGCGGCGTCGAACTCGTCGGCGTCGAACGTGTCGGCGCTCATCGCGCGCTCGAGGGCCGCGATCGCCTGCGTCACCTGCTCGCGCTCGCCGGTCGTCAGCTCGCGCTCGACGTCACGCTTGCGGCTGCGCAGGATCCGGTTGGCCTCCTCGAGGAGCGCCGCGGCGTCCTCGAAGCGAGCGCGCGCCTTCGGCGGGATGTCCCGGCGGCCGCCGACGCCGATCGCCGACGCGAACGGCAGCTCGTGGCGGAACCGCCAGAGGACCATCGCGAAGATCGTGAAGAGCACGATGCCGGCCGGGATCTGCTGCTCGCCGACGAAGACCCGGAGCGGCTGGGAGCTCCCTCCCGCCGGCGGGGTGAGCAGCCAGACGTTCAGGACCGCGAGCGCGAAGGGAACGATGCAGATCCACACGAGGTGGAACAGGAAGCGCAGCGGCGCCCGGCCGTCCCTGCCCCCTGGCGGAGGAGAGCTGCCAGTCGAGCGCGGGTCCGCGCCGCCGGTCGCCTTGGCCGCGCTCACGCGCGGCTCCGAGCTCGCGCTTCCCCTCATCGAGGGTTTGAACTCCGAGCTTGCGGACCGACTGGCCGCGACCGACGGGACGCTCTGGGGTTGATCATCGGGGCGCGGCGGCAAGAGAGAGCTTATGTATACGCCGCCCCTCGCCGCGGCAAGTGCGCAGGCACGGCGGGCGACGCGCGGTCCGTCGGCGTCGTCGCCCGCGTGTCCTCGTTCGCCCTCGTCGCCCTCGTTTGCGCTCGTCTGCGCTCGTTTGCCCCCGTCAGGGCGCGTCTCCGACCTCGACGGCGTAGCTCACGAGGGCCGCACGGTCGTCGCGGGCGTACGTCGTTGGCTGTGTCCGCCCCGCGGCGCTCGTGTTGTCGATGACCAGGTAGTACTGCCCCTTGGGCAGCGGCACCGTTCGCCGCCAGGGGGCGCCGGAGTACACAGGCTCGTCGAGCAGCGGCGCGGCTGTCAGGGGCGCCGGCGCGGGCTGCGTCAGGTACGCCTGGAGCCACGGCTCCCCGGTGCCTCGAGGCACGAGGATGACGTCCACGCCGGGCGCGCCCTCGACGGCAACCGTGAGCGTCAGGGCCTCGCCGTTGCCCGCGATCTCCAGCGGACCGATGGTATCGCGCTGCTCCTGGTGCACCTCGGTGCGCTCGTTCGCCAGGAGCAGCTTGCCGTTGTCGCGGCGCTGGTACGGAGCGTCGGGCCGCTGCCCCTTCTCGATGATGCCGAGCCCGAACTGCACGGCGCCGTCGTCGTCGCGGATGACGGTGAACCCCCGGGCGATCTCGGTCTTCAGGAGCTGGGCGCCGAGCGCGTTCGCGTACGCGCTGCCCTGGGCGAGCGACACGCCGCCGAGCGAGATCGCGCTGGGCTGCTCGATGAGCTTGGTCGTGAAGGTCGCCGCCGTGGTCGAGCGCTGGCGGAAGTACACGTACATCGTGTCGCCATCCATCAGGAAGTCGTGGTCGTACTCGACGGCCGCGCTCGCATCGAAGCTCATGCGCTTCGTCAGGTTCGTCCAGACGACGCCGCTCCCCCCGAACTGGAGGAACAGGTGCCCGTTCGCGAGCTCCTGGGCGACGCACGAGCCCGGGTAGAACCGGCCCGTCACCGGATCCTCGTCGCGGAGGCGCAGCGGCACGCTCCGCTTCCGCATCTCGCTGCAGAGCTGGCTCGTCGCGAAGGCGAGGATGGCCCTGCGGAGGGACAGGTTTCCCGGATCGTTCACGACGCCAGGCATCACGCCGAGCGCGCCTTGGCCGCACGCGCCGCACACCGTTCCGAGCAGCGAGAGGCAGAGCGCGAGGCCGAGCGCGCGCAGCGCGGCGGTGCGGAAGAGCATGGGCGCAGCATAGTCGAAACACCGGCGGGTCGAGCGGCGCGCCGGCGGGTCGAGCCGCGCGCCGTGAGGCGCGTCGCCTTCGGCCTCTGCGCGTGGGTGGTGATAGGGTCACTGCCATGGCGAACGTCGCAGTCATCGGGGCCGGCGCGTGGGGGACGGCGCTGGCGAAGTTGCTGGCGGACAAGGGCAACCCCACCGCGCTCTGGGCGCACCACGGCGAGCTCGCCGAGCGCATCGGCCGCGAGCGCCAGAACGACCGGTACCTGCCGGGCGTGGAGCTGCCCGCGAGCCTGCGGGCGACCGGCGATCTCGAGGACGCGCTCCGCGGCGCGGAGCTCGCCGTCGTGGTCGTCCCGTCGCACGCGCTGCGCGAGGTCGTCCGGGAGGCAGGGCGCCACATCCCCCGCGACGCGCTCGTGTGCAGCGCGACGAAGGGCATCGAGAACGACTCGCTGATGCTGATGAGCGAGGTGCTGGTCGACGAGCTCGGGCGCGAGGCCGAGCCGCGGCTCTCGTACCTGTCGGGCCCGAGCTTCGCGCGCGAGGTCGCGGCCGGCCAGCCGACCACGGTCGTGGTCGCCGGCAGGAGCGAGCGGGAGACGCACGCGGTGCAGCGCATGTTCGCGACCGATCGGTTCCGGGTCTACTCGTCCGATGACGTCGTGGGCGTGGAGGTCGGCGGCGCCCTCAAGAACGTCATCGCCATCGCCGCCGGCATCTGCGACGGCCTCGGCTTCGGCCACAACGCGCGCGCCGGGCTCATCACGCGCGGCCTCGCGGAGATCGGCCGCGTGGCGGCGGCGAAGGGGGCGAACCCGCTCACGCTCGCGGGGCTCTCCGGCATGGGCGACCTGGTGCTCACGTGCACGGGCGAGCTGTCGCGCAACCGCACCGTCGGGATCGAGATGGGCAGGGGACGGAAGCTCGACGAGATCCTCGCCGGCCTCGGCCATGTCGCCGAGGGCGTGAAGACCGCAAAGAGCGCGCACGACCTCGCGGACAAGCTGGGCGTGAGCGCGCCGATTACGATCGAGGTGTACCGGATGCTGTACGAGGGAAAGCCGCCGCAGCAGGCCGTCGTGGACCTCATGACCCGCGCCCTCACGAGAGAGTGAGACGCGGGGCCGGCTCGCGGGAAGGCACTTTCTCGCGCCGCAGCGCGCCTCGCCTCTCGCGAGCGTGTAAAGTGGCGGCGCGATGCAAACGCGACCTCTCGTGAGTCTCCTCTCCGCGCTCCTCCTGTCGAGCGTCAGCTCGACGGCCGCTGCCCAGTACGGCACGCCGCCCTACGGTGGTCAGCAGGGCGGCGCGTACGGCGGTCAGTACGGCGGCGGGTACGGAGGCCAGTACGGCGGCGCGTACGGCGGCTACGGGTACGCGCCGCCGAAGAAGAGCGAGCCCAAATCGACGCCGCTCGAGGTCGGCTACCTCTACGCCACCTCCGTGGCCTACGGCGTGGGGACCGGCATCTGGATCGACGCGGTCGCCGGCATCGACGATCCCGGCGTGCAGTTCATCGCCCCCGCGCTCCTCGGCGTCGCGGCGCCGGTCGGCGTCTACTTCCTCGACTCGCCGCCGATGCCGCGCGGCATGCCGTCCGCGATCGCCACGGGCATGGTGATCGGCGCGGGCGAGGGGCTCGGCATCGCCTCCTACCAGTACGTCAGCGCGCGGAAGGGCAAGGAGTGGGGCTTCCTCGGGCTCGCGACAGCCGAGGTGGTCGGCTCCACCGTCGGCGGCGCGGCGGGCTGGGGGTTCTACTACCTCCTCCGGCCCAAGCCGCAGACCAACATGCTCGTCGCCTCGGGCGCCGTCTGGGGCTCGCTCATCGGCAGCGCGTTCGGGGCCGCCGCCAGCAATGGTGACTGGAGCGAGTCGAACGACAGCATCTCGCTCGGCGGCCTCATCGGGTTCAACGTCGCGACCGCGGGCGCCGTCGGCCTGTCCGTCGCGTGGACGCCCTCGTGGAACCAGCTCGCGTGGATGTGGGGTGGGCTCGGCATCGGCACGGTGGTGTCGTTGCCCATCTACTTCGCGTACATCGGGAGCGATCACGACCCCCGCCGCGGCCTCATCGCCCAGGGCGCGGCGGGCACCCTCGGCCTCGTCGCGGGCGCCTTGTTCCTCGGGAGGCCGGACTCGAGCGCCTCCGTCGCCCTGGACGACCAGGAAGATCGTGGCCGCCCCCCGTTCGCGCGCGTGCTCGGCGGCAGCCTCACGCCTTACCGAGGCGGGCTCGGCGCCGTCGTCGTCGGAGAGCTCTGGTAAGCCGCGGTGTGCCGTCCAACACGGCTGCATGAGGCCGCGGCACGCCTGCTATGCTCCCCTCGATGCCGACCCTGAAGTATTTCGCCTCCGAGGGCGCGCCACGCCTGTACAGCGTCCACAAGCCGGTCACGACGATCGGCAAGGCGCTCGGAAACGACGTCGCGGTCGCCGGGGCAGGGGTGCTGGACCATCACGCGCAGATCGTGTTCGACGGGCGCGATTTCGTGCTGGAGGAGTGCGAGCGCGACGGCGAGATCGCGATCAACGGCAAGAAGAAGCGGCGCGCCCGCCTGGTGCACGGCGACCGGCTCCAGCTCGGCACGGTCGAGGTCGGCTTCTCGATGTTCGCCGAGGCGCCGACCGTCCAGGAGCGGCTCCCGGCGGGCGACGGCGGGGCAGAGCGGTCCGCGCCGCCGCAGGGCTCGTCGGAGCTCGCCGGCGTCCGCAAGCTGTTCGCGTTCAGCGAGAAGCTCATCAACCGGCGCAGCGTCGACGAGCTCCTCGAGGCGATGCTCGACGACGTCATCGAGCTGACGCACGCCGACAAGGGCTTCCTCCTGCTCCTCGAGGGGGCGGAGGCGGCGGCCGACACGGCGGTCTGCGGCGGCGCTCCGGCCGCGGGCGGCGAGCGCAAGCTGGCGGTGCGCGCGTCGCGCAACGTCCGCAAGGAGGCCATCACCGACGCGGCCGGGGGGATCTCGGACAGCATCGTGCGCCAGGTCATCGTCTCGGGCCGCCCGGTGATCGTGTCCGACGCGCTCGCCGACACGCAGTTCGGCCGGAGCGACAGCGTCATCGCGATGAAGCTCTCCAGCGTGATGTGCGCGCCGCTCCTGTCGCAGGGCCAGATCATCGGCGCGCTCTACGTCGGCAACGACAAGATCAAGCACCTCTTCGACCGCGCCCAGCTCGACCTGCTCAGCATCTTCGCGTCCCAGGCCTCGCTCATCCTCCAGAACGCGATGCTCCTGAACGCCCTCAGGGCCGACAAGGCCAAGCTCGTCGCCGAGCTGCACGACAAGAAGTTCGGCGAGATCATCGGCGCCTGCCCGTCGATGCTCGAGGTGTTCCGCAAGCTGCAGAAGGTCGCGGCGACCGACATCAGCGTGCTCATCACGGGCGAGACGGGGACCGGGAAAGAGCTCATCGCGCGGGAGCTGCACCGGCGCAGCCCGCGCGAGGGCGGCCCCTTCGTCACCATCAACTGCGGCGCGATCCCCGAGAACCTCATCGAGAGCGAGCTCTTCGGCCACGTGAAGGGCGCCTTCACCGGCGCCATCGCCAGCCGCCCGGGCAAGTTCCAGATCGCCGACAAGGGCACGCTGTTCCTCGACGAGATCGGCGAGCTGCCGCTGAACCTCCAGGTGAAGCTCCTCCGCGCGCTCCAGGAGCGGGTGGTCTTCCGCGTCGGCGACTCGAAGCCCGAGAAGGTCGACATCCGCATCGTCGCCGCCACGAACAGGAACCTCGAGGAGGAGATCCGCGCCGGCAATTTCCGGGAGGATCTCTACTACCGGCTCAACGTCGTGAACCTGTGGCTCCCGCCGCTCCGCGAGCGGGGTGACGACGTGCTCATCATCGCCAAGGTCCTGCTCTCGAAGTACGCCGACGAGCTCGGCAGCGCCGTGCGAGGCTTCAGCCCGGCCGCGCTCGCCGCGATCAAGAAGTACCCCTGGCCGGGCAACATCCGGCAGCTCGAGAACCGCATCAAGAAGGCGCTCGTCCTCTGCGACCAGGCGCTCCTCGCCGTGGAGGATCTCGATCTCGGCCCAGGGGCCGAGACGGCCATCATGCCGCTGGAGAAGGCCAAGGAGGAGTTCCAGCGGCGGTACGTGCTGGAGGCGCTCGAGCGCAACAACGGCAACCGCACGCAGACGGCCCGCGACCTCGGCGTCGACCCGCGCACCATCTTCCGCTACCTCGAGAAGGAGCAGAACCCGATGCCGAGCGGGGCCGGCGGCGTGGCCCGCGATCCGACCGAAGCGTGATGGACTACAACCCCGAAGGGCCCTTCGCAGATCCCTGTCCCACCAAGACCCACGCCGACCTCGAGTGGGATCGCGTCCTCGAGGCGCTCGCGGAGCGATGCGCGTCTCGGGGCGGGAAGCGGCTGGCCCGGGCGCTGCCGTTCGCGTCGACGCGCGCCGAGGCCCTCACCGCGCTCGCGGAGGTGCGCGAGGCGGTGGAGCTCGCCCGCGCCGGGGAGCCGGTGCCGTCGCGCGACGTCGCGGAGCTCGAGGACGCGCTCGATCGGGCCCGTATCGGCGCGGCGCTCGCGAACGAGGAGCTGCGCGCCGTGCTCGGCCTCCTCGAGGCCGCGCGGACGTCGCGGCAGTACCTGCAGAACCGGCGTCAGATCGCGCCAGCGCTCTACGCCGCGTGCGCGACCGACCCGGAGCTCGACGCCGTCGCGCGCGAGCTCGCGGCGGCCTTCGATCCGGACGGCACGCTCGCCGATCGCGCGTCGCCGCGCCTGGAGGCGCTGCGCGCGGAGCGGCGCGCGGTGCGCGAGCGGCTCGTCCGGCGCCTCGAGGACCTCATCCAGAAGCACGAGGACATCCTCCAGGACCGCTACTGGACGGAGCGCGACGGGCGCTACGTGCTGCCGGTGCGATCCGACGCGCACGAGCGCTTCCCCGGCATCGTCCACGCGACGAGCGCGAGCGGCGCCACCGTGTTCGTGGAGCCCCGGGTGCTCGTCGAGACGGGCAACCGGATGAAGATGGTCGACGCCGAGGTCGCGCGGGAGGAGCTCGCGATCTACGCGGCGCTCACCGCCCGCGTGGCCGAGGACGTCGAGAGCGTCGCGGCCGCCGCGCGCGCGCTGGCCCACGCCGACGTGCGGGCCGCGGCGGCGCGGCTCGCGGAGGACCTCGACCTCACCTTCCCGGACGTCCCGGGGGACGCCTTCGATGCCGGGCGGGGCGCCTCGGAGGGCGGCTCGAGGCCGACCTCCATCGAGCTCGTCGGGGGCCGCCACCCGCTCCTCGCGCTCGACGGCGTGAAGGTGGTCCCGAGCGACCTCGCGATGAGCGCGGGCCGCGCGATGATCGTCTCCGGACCGAACGCCGGCGGCAAGACCGTGGCCCTGAAGACGCTCGGGCTCGCGGCGCTGATGGTCCGCGCGGGCCTGCCGGTCGCGGCGAGGGAGGGCTCTCGCGTCGCGCTCTTCGACGTCGTGCTGACCGACGTCGGCGACGAGCAGAACCTCCACAAGAACCTGTCGACCTTCAGCGCCCACGTGAAGAACCTGGGGCGGATCCTCGGCGAGACGCGCCCCGGCGCGCTCGTCCTGCTCGACGAGCTCGCGGGCGGCACCGATCCGCGCGAGGGCGAGGCGCTCGCCGCGGCCGTGCTCGACTCGCTGTGCGCGCGGGGGGGCACCGTCGCCAGCACCACGCACTACGAGGGCCTCAAGGCGCTCGCGCTCGGTGATCAGCGCTTCGAGAACGCCTCGGTCGGCTTCGATCTCGCCACCATGAGCCCGACCTTCCGGCTCGTCGTCGGCGTGCCCGGCGCCTCGAGCGCGCTCGCCGTCGCGCGGCGGTTCGGCATCCCGGGCGCCGTGCTCGAGCGGGCCGAGCGCTTCCTCACGAAGGAGGCGGTCACCTTCGAGCAGATGGTCGAGAAGCTCTCCGCCGAGCGCCGCGCGCTCGAGCTCGCGCGCGAGGACGCCGAGCGGGAGGCGGCTGCCGCCCGCGCGAAGCGGCGGGAGCTGGAGGCGGAGATCGAGCGGGCTCGGGACAAGGAGCGCGGCGTGATCACGCGGGAGGGGGAGGCGCTGCTCGCCAGCCTGCGGCGCGCGCGCGAGGACCTCAAGGCGGCGCAGGCGCGCCTGCGCGGCAAGCCCACCGAGGAGGACGTGCGCGCGGCCGCTCGCGCCATGGACGCGGTCGGGCAGAAGACGTCGATCGGCGGCGAGCTCGAGCTGCGCCCGAAGGACGAGCCGCACGCGCGGCCGGCGATCGATCCGGCCTCGATCCGCGTCGGCGCCCGCGTCTACGTGCCTCGCTTGCGGGCCGAGGCCGAGGTGGTGGAGGTCCTGTCGGGCGGCCAGCTGCGGGTCACCGCCGGCTCGCTCAAGCTCACGACCTCGATCGCCGAGCTGCGCGGCACCGGCGCGCCGCCGGCCGCCGCGGCGCCGCCGCAGCGCCGCGTCGATCTGGACGCCGCCGCCGACCCCGACGTCCCGATCCAGACGGCGGACAACTCGGTGGATCTCCGCGGCCTCCGCGCGCACGAGGCGGTCGCCATGGCCGAGCAGTTCCTCGACCGCTCGCTCGGCGCGGGCCGCAAGGTCACGTTCTTCGTCCACGGGCACGGCACGGGCGCCCTGCGCGATGCCGTCCGCGAGGCGCTGCGCGGGAGCCCGTACGTGGCGCGCCTCCGCCCGGGCGGACCGAGCGAGGGCGGCGACGGCGTTACGGTCGCCTGGCTGAAGTGGTGAGGGATCGCGCGCCCGAGCGACAGCGCGTCGTGACGCTCAGCGATCCCGGTCGACGCGGCCGAGGTTCTCGGCGATCCGGTCGAGCACGCCGTTCACGAAGGCGCCGCTCTCCTCGCTGCCGTAGCGCTTGGCGAGCTCGACCGCCTCGTCGAGGATGACCGCGCGCGGCACCTCCGGGCGGTTCATGAGCTCCCACGCACCGAGCCGGAGGACGTTCCGATCCACGCGCGCCATCCGCTCGAGGCGCCAGTTCGTGCTCGCCTTCCGGATCGCCTCGTCCACGGCCGCGAGATCCTCGGCGACACCGACCACCACCTCGTCCGCGTAGGCGCGTCCCTCGGGATCGCCCGGCGTCTCGCGCCAGAAGGTCGCGACGACGCGGGGCGCCGAGCTCCCGCCAGCTTCCACCGCGAACAGCATCTGCAAGGCCGCTTCGCGGCCGGTAGAGCGCGCACCCATCTCTCAGAACCTTCGTTTACAGGCCAGCAGTGTCCAGCGCGGCGCCGAGCGCGAGCATCTCGATCGCGCTGACGGCGGCCTCCCACCCCTTATTGCCATGCTTCGTGCCCGCCCGCTCGACCGCTTGCTCGATCGAGTCGGTCGTGAGCACCCCGAACGTGACCGGCACCCCGGTCTGGAGCGACACGGTCGCGATCCCCTTCGTGACCTCGGCCGCCACGTAGTCGAAATGCGGCGTCGAGCCCCGGATCACCGCGCCCAGGGTGATGATCGCGTCGACGCTCTTCTTGTGCGCGAGCCTCCCCACGATGGTGGGCATCTCCCACGCGCCCGGGACGCGCACGATTGACGTCCGACCGAGCGCGCCGCCGT
The DNA here is from genome assembly GCF_028368935.1 of Sorangium aterium. Classification (NCBI taxonomy): domain Bacteria; kingdom Pseudomonadati; phylum Myxococcota; order Polyangiales; family Polyangiaceae; genus Sorangium; species Sorangium atrum. Next base: position 1,426,755 of record NZ_JAQNDK010000005.1, read on the forward strand.
GCCGCGCGATGGCGTCGAGCGCGCCCTCGACCAGGCGGTCGACGATGAAGTGGTTGAAGCGGCTCGCCACGAGCGCGAAGCGCGCCCCCGGCGGGACCACCAGGTTCCCTTCGATCACCCTCGCCTGTGCTTGCCCGACCGCTTGCTCTGCCATCCGCCGTTCCTCTCTCCTGCCGCGCGAGGTGCGCGATCGCCGCGATCGCGATCCTGTCCGAGCGTCCTTTTACCAGCGAACGAGCGCGCCCGTCTGTCAGGCCTCGCCCTTCATCGAGACGAGCGCGCCCGTCTGTCAGGCCTCGCCCTTCATCGAGACGAGCGGCACCCGCTCGATCACGGTGAGCCCGTACCCGGTGATCCCCGCGATCTTCGGCTGGCTGTTCGTGAGGAGCCGGATCTGGTGCACCCCGAGGTCCGCCAGGACCTGCGCGCCGAGGCCGAACTCCCGCAGCGTCCACGGCTGCTGCGTCTTCACGACGGGGAGCGCCTCGTCGGAGCCCGAGCCCTTCAGCAGCTCCAGCTCGCGGCCCAGGTCCCCTCGCGATGGGATGTAGACGACCACCCCGACGCCGGCGCTCTCGATCGCGAGGAGCGCCTCGCGCAGGTTCGAGCCGCCGTCGAGGGGCGTCGAGCTGAAGAGGTCCGCGATGGTCGACCCGGAGTGCACGCGGCACAGGATGGGGTCCGGCGTCGCCACCGCGCCCTTGGTCAGCGCGAGGAACTGCCGCTGCTCGTTGATCACCTCGTAGACGTACACGGTCCACTCCGTGCCCGTCAGGTCGAGCCGCAGCGTCCGCTCGCCCACGCAGCGGACCAGCCGCTCGGTCTGGAGCCGGTACTGGATGAGGTCCGCCACCGTCACGATCAGCAGGCCGTGCTTCGCGGCGAACACCTCGAGATCCCGCATGCGGGCCATGCTGCCGTCGTCGTTCATGATCTCGCAGATCACGCCCGCCGGCCGGAGCCCGGCGAGGCGCGCGAGATCCACGGATCCCTCGGTCTGCCCCGTCCGCACGAGCACGCCCCCGCGGCGCGCCTTCAGCGGAAAGACGTGCCCCGGCGTGACGAGATCCTCGGGCGCGGCGTCGCGCGCGATCGCGACCCGGATCGTGTGCGCCCGATCGGCGGCGCTGATCCCGGTCGTCACCCCGGTGCGCGCCTCGATGCTGACGGTGAAGGCGGTGCCGAGCGGCGGTCCGCTCCGCCCTGGCGCGGACATCATCGGCAGCTCGAGGCGCGCCACCTGCTCCTCGTCGAGGGCGAGGCAGATGAGGCCGCGCCCGTGCATGGCCATGAAGTTGATCGCCTCGGGGGTGACCGCCTCCGCGGCCATGCAGAGATCCCCCTCGTTCTCGCGATCCTCGTCGTCGACGAGGATCACCATCTTGCCCGCGCGGATGTGATCGAGCGCGGTGTTCACGCGGTCGAGGACCGCTTTGTCGATGGTCAGCCGATGAGGCATCGGGCCCCCGGAGGTCATGTCCTGGTCGAGCCTGCCGCTCGAGGCGGCTGACACAGCCTCACCAGAATCCCCCCGCGCGCAGCTTTGCGAGGAGTCGTTCGTCGTGATCCGCATGCTCTCCCGTATTTCCGCGCTCTTCGCCGCGCTCGGCGGAGGCATCGCCGCCGCGCGCGTCTTGGCTCGAGAGGCCCTTCACGCTGGCGAGCGATGCGACCTCGAGCGCCCGCGCCACGTAGCGCGCGAGCACGTCAACTTCAAGGTTGACGGCCGCGCCGGGGCGGAGCTCTCCGAGGAGAGTCCGGCCGATGGTGTGCGGCACCAGCATCACATCGAACCAGATCTCGGCGGCGCCAGGCGCGGACACGGCGTTGAGCGTGAGGCTGGCGCCGTCGACGGCGATCGAGCCCTTGGGAGCGAGGTACGGCGCGAGATCGGGCGGGGCGCTCACCCGGAGGCGGATCGCGTCGCCGGCCCGCGCGTGCTCGACGACGCGGCCGAGCCCGTCGACGTGGCCCAGCACCACGTGCCCCCCCATCCGCGCGCCGAGCGGCGTCGCGCGCTCGAGGTGGACGCGCGCGCCGAGCGGCAGCGCGCCGAGCGTGGTGCGGCCGAGGGTCTCGGCCGACATGTCGCACTCGAACCCGCCGGGCGCGATGCGATCGACGGTGAGGCAGGCGCCGTTCACGCTCACGGACTCGCCGAGCGTCAGCGGCCCGAGGCTCGCCTCGACGAGCGCGCGGGCCACGGCGCCGCCGCTCCGGCGGCGGAGGACCCCGATCGTCTCGACAAGCCCTGTGAACATCGCCGACGCCCCTCTGCCTAGCCCTTCGAGGTGCGGTGCCCCTGGCTTGTCAGGAGCTTGTCGATGAGCCCCTGCGAGTAGCCGGACAGCTCGGTGAAGACGACCCCCATCCCCTGCGGATCGTCGTGCACGCGCACGACCTCGCCGACGCCCTCGACCGTCTCGATGTCGTCCATGATCACGGTGAACCGTAGGTTCACCTTCGTCCCGACGGCGAGCGGCGTCTTCGAGCGCACGAACACGCCGGTCCGCGAGATGTTCGTCACGTACTCGTTGATGAACGCGTCGTAGGACTCGAACTCCTTGTTGATGGTGACGCGCTCTTCCTTGCGCCCCGTCTTCGCGTCGCTGCTCTCCGGAGAACCCTGATCGTCCACCATGACGCCTTACCTGCCTTGCAGATCGAACTGCTCGAGGTGGTACTCCTTCCGGGGCACGAGATCGATCCGGCGCTGGAACAGCCGCTCCGCCTCTTGCACGGCGATGCGCTCGTCGTTCTTCAGCAGATCGATCACGGCCGGGTGCGCGTTGACCACGACCGAGTAGCCGGGCAGGTTCATCCGCTCGCGCCGTATCTGCCGCAGGATCTCGTAGGCGACCGTCTGCTTGGACTGCAGCTGGCCCGTCCCGTCGCAGTAGAAGCACGGCTCGAGGATCGTCCGCCCGAGGCTCTCGCGCGTCCGCTTCCGGGTCATCTCGATGAGGCCCAGATCGGAGATCCGGTTCAGCGTGGTCTTCGCCTTGTCCCTGGAGAGCAACTCCTCGAGGCGGCGCCGCACCTTCTCCCGGTTCTGGGCGCGCTCCATGTCGATGAGGTCGAGGATGATGAGCCCGCCGATGTTGCGGAACCGGAGCTGATAGGCGATCTCCTCGACCGCCTCCAGGTTCGTGGTCAGGATCGTCTCCTCGAGATCCTTCGACCCCTTGCCGACGAACCGCCCTGTGTTCACGTCGATCGCGGTGAGCGCCTCGGCCTGATCGATGATCAGGTGCCCGCCCGAGGGCAGCGGGACCTTCCGCGACAGCGCGCGCTGGATCTCGTCCTCGATCCCGTACGCGTCGAAGATCGGCTCCGTCCCCTCGTAGAGCTCCACCGCGTCGGCGCGCTCGGGCATGAACATCTCGACGAAGCGCCGCAGCCGGATGTACTCCTCGCGGTCGTCGATCACGATCTTCTCGATGTCGTCGGTGAAGAGGTCGCGGGCGGTCTTCAGCACGAGGTCGAGCTCGGTGTAGAGCACCGCCGGCGCCCTCACGCCGCTCTCGCGCTTCTTCGCGACCTCGCCCCAGAGGCGAACGAGGTAGCCGACGTCGGCCTTGAGCTGCTTCTTCGTGAGGCCCTCGGCGAGCGTGCGCACGATGAGCCCGCCCTGCGGGGGCTTCATCGCCTCGATGGCGTCCCGCAGCCGGGATCGCTCCTTCTCCGAGCCGATGCGCTTGGAGATCCCGATGTGATCGACCGTCGGCAGGTACACGACATAGCGGCCGGGCAACGAGATGTGGCTCGTGACCCGGGCGCCCTTCGTCCCGATCGGCTCCTTCGAGACCTGGACGATGACCTCCTGCCCTTCGCGGACGACCTCGCGGATCGGCGTCGACTTCGAGATCCGCGGCGGCTCGTTCTGCCAGCTGCGCGAGCTCTGCTGGCCCCGCGCTGCGCTCTTGCCCTTGCCGTCCCGCGGCTGCTCGCGCCCACGCGCCCGCTGCTCGCGCCCGCGTTGTTCGCGATCGCGCCCGCCCTGCTGTCCTTTGCCGCTCCGGTCGCGCCCTTCGCGTCCGTCCCGGCCCTCGCGGCCTTCGCGCGGCGCCTCGCGCCCCTCGCGGCCTTCGCGCGGCGCCTCGCGGCCTTCGCGCGGCGCCTCGCGGCCTTCGCGCGGCGCCTCGCGGCCTTCGCGCCCTTCTCGGCCCTCGCGTGGGGCGTGCCGTCCCTCGCGCGGCGCCTCGCGCCCTTCGCGTGCTTCCGCGGGGGCCGCCTCCACGGGCGCGGCGCTGCCGCCCTCGAGATTGGCGCGTCGGTCGCGCGTCCGTCCCGATCGGCGCACGCGCGCCTCCCCCCGTCCGCGCGCGCGCCCGCTGCGCGCCCGCGCTGCCGGCGGGACGTCATCGCCCGAGGCCGCTGCCGCGGCCTTGGGGACCGGCGGCGCGCTCGCCTCCTGTCCGGCCGGCCACTCGCCGGCAGCGCCGTGCGCGACGGGCTCGTCCGACGTGCTCGCCTCATGCGCTTCCGTCTCGCCGCTGTCCGCCGTGTTGCTCAGCGCCTCCGGATGCTCCTCGGCCGCGCTCCACGCGTCCGCGCCATCCTCCGGTGGCGGTGAGGCAGGCTCGACCTCGTAGGCGGGCGTGTCGAGCTCGTCGTCGTCCTCGACGCTCACCTCGTCGGGGCCGGACTCCTCTGCGCTCGCCTCGTCGGCGTCGCTGCCTCCGCCAGGCGCGACCAGCTCCTCGTCGTCGTCGTCCGCGCCGTCGAGCGCGTGCCCGTCGTCGATCTCCGGCTCCGGGTCGTCGGCCTCGTCGAGCGCCACCATCGTCCCCACGCCGGCGAACGCCTGGCCGGAGGGGCTTCCGAGCACGTCGAGCGCCGTCGGCAGCTCGATCGGCACGTCGCTCCCTTCGTCGAGCGAGCCGCCGGCCTCGGCCGAGACGCCGGCCTCGAATCCTTCGTCTGCCCCGAAGTCCGCCCGTTCCCGGAGCTCGTGGCGTCCGGGTGCCAGGTCGGGGCTCTCGGGCGCGGCTTCTGCGCCCGATAGCTCATGCACCTCGCTTTCGTCAGGTCTAGGCGCCTCGCTGCCGCGCGCGGCGCGGCCTCGCGAGGAGGCGCGCTCTTCCTCGACAGTCCGGCGGTGCCCAGCCAGGTACGCCTCGAAATCGTCGGGCCGGATGAGGTCCTCGACGTGCAGGAAGGCTGCTCGCTCGAGCCCCACGTCGATGAACGCGGCCTGCATTCCGGGCAAAACGCGGCTGACCTTGCCGAGGTAGATGTTTCCGAGCGTCCCCTTGGAGCTCTCCCGCTCGAGATGCAGCTCAGCGATGATCCCGTTTTCGATCAGCGCGACGCGTGTCTCGCGGATGTCCACATTGATGACGAGAAGGTTCTTTCCCATGTCGGATGCCGCACATCGGCGGCGCCGCCAAGCGTTACCACGGGTTGCCCGGCCCATGAAGGCGCAACCCGGAGTATGCTGCGCGATTGGGGCCCGGGGCCGGAGGTCGCCGAGGCAGGCCGGCCGCCAGCGCGTGAGCTACCTCGCGTCTACGCCGCTCTGCCTCGACGGGGCCCGGCGCCGAGCCCGCCGACCGGCGGCGCCTGCGGCTGGTCCAGGCCCCGGGCCGGGGGCCGGGTCGAGGCCTGCGCACGGCGGCGAGGGCGCGCGACCTGGGGCGACGTCCTCAGGAGGCCCTCCCGGCCTCGCTCGGACCTGAACCGCCCTTTCCCTCGTCCCCTAGGCCCCGCGCCGCCGCTTCCGTCCTGCTCCCGGGCCGCCGGCAGCGTGCCCCGCGCCGCCCTGCGCCGGCTGCCGGCCCACGACGGCCGGCGCGGGCGAGCCGTCCGTCGAGGCTCGGCCCGCATAAAGGCCGAAGGGGGCGGCCATCTGGCGCCCCCTTCGGAGATGCGCTGCTGTTGTCAGAAGCTCACAGGCCACACACCGGCTCTCCGGCGGCATCGCAGCGTTCGGCGCACTCCTCGCAAACAGTGCACGTGAGGAGGGCGTCGTAGGCCTCGACCCCGGCCGCGTTGTCCGTGCGGCACGTCTCGATGCACGCGGCCGGGTCTGCCTCCGCGGCGCAGCCATCGATACACACCACCAGAGCACGACAATCGCTGCTGTCCACGCAGGCCTTGCGGACCTCTTTGCACGGCCCATCGACGGCGCACTTGTAGCAGCCCGTATTCGTGTCGCGGCCGCACGTGTCCGTCGTGTCATCACAGGTCGGGGTACCCGTCGAGGAAGTGCTCGTGGCGCTCGCGCCTCCTTCTCCGCCGGCGCCGCCGCTGCCGCCGGAGCCGCCATTACCGCCGTTGCCGCCGCCACCGCCGCTGCCGTTGCCGCCGCCAGAGCTGCTGCTCCCGCTGCTGCTGGTGGTGCTGGAGCCCGACGGCGTGTTGCCGTCATCACCGCAAGCCACGAGGGCGCAGCCGGAAATCAGAACCGCAGCGAATACCCAAGATTTCATGCTCAATACCTCCACAGAACCCAACCGACCCTTCATTCGTGTACTCGGCGCCCCCCCAACGCTCGGCATGCCTGCCAAACCACCCGTTTTCCTGCGACCGGCCCCCGGGTGCACCTGTGCAGATCGTCGGTCAGAGAGAAGCATCGCGCGTGGAGTTCAAAGAAAAACAGCCACGCAAGTCGTTTCTACACGCTCGGGATCGGCCGCGCAACGGCGTCGCTCGCCCCGGCACCCACCTGCCGTGGCGCTCTAAGCGGTTTGCTCGCAGATCTCTCCAAGAGCACGGCCAGAGCACCGCTCTCGCGGGGCCTCAGCTGTCGCAAAATTCTGCTAAAGCGGGATGTCTCCGTGCTTCTTCGGTGGGTTCCTGTCCCGCTCGTCGCGCAGGAGGTCGAGGGCCCGAGCCAGTCGCGTGTGGAGCATGCGCGGGTAGATCACCTCGTCTATGAAGCCGAGCTCGGCCGTCTTGTACGGGTTGGCGAATTTCGCCTTGTCGTCATCGGCGAAGCGTGCGCGGGCGGCGGCCGGGCGGCCGCTCGCTGGAGCTCGCCGCGGTACACGATGCTCACCGCGCTTTCCGGGCCCATGCGCGCGATCTCGGCCGCTGGGGAGGCGAGGTTGTAATCGGGCCCGGATGTGCTTGGAGCCATGACGTCGTAAGCGCCGCCGTAGGCTTTGCGGGTGATCCCCGTCACCTTGGGCACGGTGGCTCTGGCGAACGCATAGAGGAGCTTCGCTCCGTGAGCGATGATGGGGCGCCTATCTTCATCGCGAGGTCCATCACCTGGCAGATCTTCGGTGCGTACGCGCCGGAGAGCGAGCCGCCGATCACGGTGAAGTCCTGCCCCCCGGCGAGCGCGCGGCGGTTCATGGCGTCGAGACAAGCGAGCGCCGGAGGTCTGGGGGTCGTCGGAGCAGCCATGCCGGCGCCCTGACAGGCGCCCCGGAGGGATCGAAATCCTGCTGCGCGCGACGGCGCGACGCCATGACAGGGCGGCGACCCCTGCAGCCGGTACGACAAGGGGGCGAGGCCGGCGGAAACGTGCGAACCGTGCGAACCGTGCGAAACATACGAAACACGCGAAGCACGCGAAGCTTGCGCGACGCGGAGACGTGCGGGGCGCGAGGACCTGCGACGGAAAATGACCGGGGTCCTCGAGCGGCTCCGCCCTACTCTCTTGCGCGGGCGAGGGGACACCACGTACGCTGAGCGGCGCTCAGCTGCCGATGGTAAATGCAGGAATTCCCGATACGTAGACCATCCGAAGACCGGGACGCGGGGGCCGCCATCGCCGCTGCGGACCCGCCGCGCCGCGACTTCGAACGGGGCAGCTCGGGCCGGTGTGGCAGCAGAGCGGTCGCCTGCCACGGCAACTGACGTGCGGCGCCTCGTGAGATGCGCACGGAACAGCGTCACCGGCAGCCCTCGAGCGTTCGCGGGAGCGCCACGTGCTCCTGGCTCGCGACGCCTCGCGCTCGACGGCCTCAGCGTGGCCTTCCGCCTCGCGTCGCGGGGTGAGATCGTTTCGGACGAGAGGTCGCTCGAGTGAAGCTCGCTCAGACTCGTGAGGCTCGTGCCCTGGCCGTCGCCGCCGTGGCGCGAGGGCTCATCGAGCCCAACGCCCTTTGGGATATGGCTTGCCGATGGACGCTCGGCGGCGCGTCGACGCCCCAGGAGCTCTTCGAGGGGATCCTCACGCCGGAGCAGCTGGCGGCGCTGCCGGAGCTGCTCGCGCAGGAGGGCCGCAGCCCGCCCGTCGCGCGCGCCCTCTCGCCGCAGAGCGAGGACGAGGACGCGCTGCGCTTCGACACCCAGCGGGAGATCGACCTGCCAGGAGAGGACGTCGGGGCCGATTTCCCGACGCTCGCGACCTCCGCCACGCGCGCCGTGAACTCCGGCGGCAGCCGGTACGAGGTGGGCGAGGCGCTCGGGGCCGGGGGCGCCGGGAAGGTCGTGAAGGCGCGCGACCGCGAGATCGGGCGCGTGGTCGCGCTGAAGACCTTGAAGCCGGGGGCCGAGGAGGACTCCGCGGTGGGCAACCGCTTCCGGACCGAGGCGCGGATCACGGCCCAGCTCGAGCACCCGAACATCATCCCGGTCTATGACCTCGGCACGCTGCCGAACGGTCAGCCCTACTACTCCATGCGGGTCGTCAAGCGGCAGAGCCTGCAGAACGTGCTGACGAACCCCGAGCTCCGCAGGCAATGGCCGCTCGTCCGGCTCATCGGCGCGTTCGTGCAGATCTCCCGGGCGCTGGCCTACGCGCACCGGCGAGGCGTCGCCCACCGCGACATCAAGCCGGAGAACGTGCTGCTCGGCGACTACGGCGAGGTCTACCTGGGCGACTGGGGCAACGCGAAGCTGCTCGCGAGGGCGGAGGTGAGCGAGCCGATCTCCGTCGATCCGAGCGGGCAGGACTTCGGCAGGCGGCGGCACGAGGCGATCGCGAGCGCGCTCTCGGGCACGCCCGGCTACATCGCGCCCGAGCAGATCCGAGGGGACCACGCGCGGATCGATCACCGCGCGGACATCTTCGCGCTCGGCGTGGTGCTCTACGAGATCCTCACCGGCGAGCACCCGTTCGACGCGGCGACCGTCCTCGCCGTGATCCTCGCGACGCAGACGCGCGACCCCAGGCCGCCGCGCTCGATCGCGCCGAGCTGCCCGCTGCTGCTCGAGGACCTCTGCCTGGCGATGCTCGCGAAGGATCCCGATCAGCGGCCGCCGACCGCCGACCGCGTCGCGGCGGAGGCGGAGGCGTTCCTCGAGGGCGCCAAGGAGCGGATGCGCCGCCGCGAGGAGGCCATCAAGCTCTGCGAGCTCGCCAAGGCGCCGCTCGAGCGCGACCGGCGGCTCGACGGCGAGCGCGAGCGGCTCGTCGAGGAGGCGCGGCGGCTGCTCAAGGACGTGAAGGAGTACGAGGCGATCGAGCGCAAGCGGGCGGGGTGGCAGCTCGAGGACAGGGCCGCCGGGGTCGAGCGCGAGCAGGCGCGCGCCGCGGCGGAGGCGATCGACCTCTACACGAAGGCGCTGGCGTACGATCCGGATCTGGTCGAGGCGCGCGCAGGGCTCGCGGACCTGTACTGGTCGCGCGCGGTGCGGGCGGACCAGGAGCACCAGCACGCGGCGCGCATCTACCACGAGGCGCTCGTGGCGGAGTTCGACGTGGGCCGCTACGCCGCGCTGCTCACCGCCGATTCGGTCCTCTCGTTCGACTCGTCGCCGCCCGGCGCGAGCGTCGTCGCGTACCGCTACGTCGAGAAGGATCGCATCCTCGTGGCAAGCGACGAGCGCTCGCTCGGCCGCACCCCGCTCCGCGAGGTGCACCTCAAGCCAGGCAGCTACCTCTTCATCCTGAAGCGCGCCGGCTGCCGGGACGTGCGCTACCCGCTGCTGCTCAAGCGGGGCACCCACCACCGCGTCGAGGTCAACCTCTACACCGACGCGGAGATCGGCGAGGGGTTCGTGTACATCCCGGGGGGGACCTTCATCGCCGGCGGCGACGCGCACGCCTACGATCCGCTCCGCCGCGCCGAGCTCCACGTCCCCGACGTCGCGATCGCGAAGTTCCCCGTCACCTTCCGCGAGTACTGCGAGTTCCTGAACGAGCTCGAGACGCGCGATCTCGATCTCGCCCTCAAGCGCGCGCCGCACGGGACGCGCGGCTCCGAGGGCTACGTCGCGCGGCCCGCCAGCAGCGGCGGCTGGGAGCCGTTGCCCAGCGTCGTCGAGGGCGACGCGCAGAAGCGGTTCCCGGCGGAGGAAGGGCACCTCTGGAACCTGCCGGTCATCCTCATCGACTGGTTCGACGCCGTGGCCTACTGCCGTTTCCGGAGCGAGCGCGACGGGATCGAGGTCCGACTCCCGACCGAGCTGGAGTGGGAGAAGGCGGCTCGCGGGACCGACGGCCGGTTCTATCCGTGGGGAGATCACTTCGACCCGACGTTCTGTCTGATGCGCTCGTCGCGGCCGTTCCTGGCGCAGCCAGAGCCGGTCGGGACCTTTCCCATCGACACCTCGCCCTACGGCGTGCGCGACATGGCGGGCGGCGTGCGCGAGTGGGTCGCCGACGTGAACGGCGAGAGATCGTGGGCGGAGACGTCGGGTGAGCTCGAATCGGCCGCCGACGCTGGCGGGGACGCGCCGCCGTGGCGCATCGCCCGCTCCGGGAACTGGGCCGCGGACTCGCAGCAGTGCAGGAGCGCGTCGCGCACCCGCTTCTTCGGGATCGCGCGGGCGCTGAACCTGTCGTTCCGGGTCGCGAAGCCGCTCTCGCGGGGACCGGGTCGCTGAGCCGGCGGCTCAGCCGCCAGGCCCCGCCGGGGGGTCGACGTACTCGACCTCGACGCCGCGGTGCGTGCGGAGGACGGTGCGCCCCGGCCCGCGATCGACGACGTACTCGGGGCCGATGGGCACCTTGCCCATCCCGCCTGGCGTATCCACGATCAGCTTCGGCAGCGCGATGCCGGTGAGCCGGCCCTGGAGCTGCTCCATGAGGGAGACGCCGGTCGCGAGCGGCGTGCGCAGGTGCGCCGTGCCGCGCACGGGGTCCATCTGGAGCAGGTAATAGGGGCGCACCCGCCAGCGCACGAGACCCCGGAAGAGCGTGGCCAGCGTCGTCGCATCGTCGTTGATGCCGCGCAGCAGCACGGTCTGGTTCATGACGGGAAAGCCGTGATCCGCGAGGCGCTTGCAGGCGCGCTCGGCGGCGGGCGTGAGCTCCTTCGGGTGGTTGAAGTGCGTCATCACCCAGAGCGGGTGGTACGGCTTGAGCGCGCGCACGAGCTCTGCGGTGATCCGCTGCGGCAGCGTGACCGGAACGCGCGTGGCGATCCGGATCGTCTCCACGCTCCGGATCTGCCGCAGCCGAGCGATGAGCCGCACGACGCGGTCCGTCGAGACGGCGAGGGGGTCGCCGCCGCTCACGATGACATCGCGCACTTCCGGGTGCGCCTCCAGGTACGCCATCGCGGGCGCGAGGCGCTCGAGCGCCACCGCGCCGCCGCCGTCGCCGACCATGCGTGAGCGGGTGCAGAAGCGGCAGTACACGGCGCAGCGGTCGGTCGCGAGGAGCAGCGCGCGATCCGGGTACCGCTGCACGAGGTGGGGGGCGACCTCGTGCGCGACCTCGCCGAGGGGGTCGACCAGATCGCCGGGCACCTCGGCGGCCTCGTCCGCGAGCGGCACGCACTGCCGGCGGATCGGGCACGCCGGATCGCCCTTGTCGCAGAGGCTCAGGTAATAGGGGGTGACGCGGACGGGCAGCCCCGCCCTCTCGGCGCGCCTGGCGCCGGCGAGCTCCTCCGGCGTGAGCGACAGCGCCCGGTGGAGGTCGTCGGCGCTCGAGAGCGCGTGGCGCAGCTGCCATGTCCAGTCGCTCTTCCGCGCCTTCACGCGGGCTGGTCGCGCTTCCTGCGCGCTCGCGGCGAGCGGACCCGGTCGCTCCGGCAGCGCGACGGCGCGGGCGTTCGCGCCTTCTTCGCCGGATCGCCGGGCGAGCCGCGCGGCGGCGACGAGCTCGCTACTTGCCCGCATCGCTCGACGGCGCCGCGGCAGCGCCGGCCTGCTCCGGCTGTGGCGCGCGGGGCTTCGCGGGATCGGGCTGCGCCGCGCTCCCGGTCTGCATGAGCTGCTCCGGCAGCTTGACCGAGGAGAGCGCCGCCTCGTTGATCTCGACGGGGAACTTCTTCCGCAGCTCGTCCTCGATGGCGCGCTCCTGGTCCTGCATCTTCTGCTGGAGGAGCGCGACCCGGATCGAGCGTTCGGCCTCCGCGAACTCGCGCCGGTGCCCGCTGGTGAGCCCGTTCAGGCGGACGATGAAGAACCGTCCGTCGGCCTCGACGAGCTCCTCGCCGACCGCACCCACGCTGCCGATGCGAAAGGCGGCCTCGCGGACCGGCTGTGGGACGCGGGGGTGGGCGCCGCGCTGATCGCCGGGCGGGCCGACGATGCCGAGCTCTCCGGCGAGATCGAGCGGCGGGGCCGCGCTCTTGTCCTTCGGCGCCGTGAGCGAGTGCTTGAGGAAGAGCTCCCCCCACGCGCTGCTGCTCCCGGCCTTCTGCGCCTCCTTGAGGACCTTCTCCCCGAGCGCTCTGTCGCCGACGACGATGGCGGCGACGCGCCTGCGCTCGGGCTCGCTGAACTTGTCCGCGTTCGCCTCGTAGTACGCGCGCACCTCGGACGCGGGGATGTCGGCCGGCGCCGGCAGGCCCTTTCGAGCCCGGGCGATCATCGCCTCGCGGAGGATCTGCCGGATCGCGTCCTCGACAGCGGGGTCCTTGTCGAGGCCCCGGCGCCGGGCTTCCAGCGCGAGCAGCTCCGCGTCGACGATCTCGCTGAGCAGCTCGCGGCGCCGCTCCTTCGTCTGGTACCGGAGCCGATCGAACTGATCCATGCGCTCCAGCGTCCTGCCGAAGTCGCCCAGGGTGATCACCCTGTCCCCGACCTTCGCGAGCACGCGCGCCGACTGCTCTGCGGTGAGGCCGAAGACCGGATCCCCCGCGTCCGAGGGGACCTGGAGGGCGGGCTCGTCGCAGCTCGCGACGAGCGCGACGAGCGAGATGGCGAGCAGGGGTCGGCGCACCGGAGCTCGGGTCATTGCTGGCTCGGGGTCTAGCACGGTTTCAGCGTGGCTCGAGGTCGCTGCGCCTCGTTCAGGCTGGCGCGTCGGCGGACGCCTCGGCTCGTCGCGCGCGCGGAGCGCTCGAACGCGCGCTCAGTCGACGATCGTGCCGATCTCTTCGCCCCTGCAGACGCGGAGGATGTTGCCGCGGGTCATGAGCTTGAACACCCGGATGGGCATCTTGTTCTCGCGGCAGAGCGTGACCGCCGTCGAATCCATGACCCCGATCCTGTCGGCGAGGAAGCGGTCGTAGCTCAGGTGCGCGAACATCTGCGCGCCTTCGTGGCGCACGGGATCGCGGTCGTAGATGCCTTCGACCTTGGTCGCCTTGAACAGCGCCTGCGCCTGGATCTCCATGGCCCGCAGCGCCGCCGCCGTATCGGTCGAGAAGAACGGGTTGCCCGTGCCCGCGGCGAAGATGACGATGCTGCCCTTCTCCAGGTGCCGCATCGCCCTGCGGCGGATGTACGGCTCGGCGACCTGCCGGATCTCGATCGCGGTCATCACGCGCGTCGGCACGCCCGTCTTCTCGAGCGCGTCCTGCAGGGCGAGCGCGTTGATGACGGTGGCGAGCATGCCCATGTAGTCGCTCTGGGAGCGGTCCATCCCCGCGCTCGCGCCCTTCAGCCCGCGGAAGATGTTGCCGCCGCCCACGACGACCCCGATCTGCACCCCCATCCGCTGGAGCTCGGCGACCTCGCCGGCCACGTGGTGGAGCGTCTCGGGACGTATGCCGAACCCCCCTTCCTCGCCGCAGAGCGCTTCGCCGCTCAGCTTGAGCACGATGCGGCGGTACTTCAGCCCGGGGGCCGGACGAGGGGGAGGGGGAAGGAGAGAGTCCTGGTCAGCGGCCACGGTGCGACCTCGTAGCCGGGACCTGCGTGGAGGGCAACGAACAACGTGAATCATCGCCCGGGCCAAGCGGCAGCGCGCGCCGCAACGGAGGAAGAGCGAAAGCAGAACCAGAGGAAGCGAGGAAGCCGAGGGAAGTAGAGGAAGCAGAGCAGGCAGGACCGCCGGTGCGGCATGTACCTTGCGCTTGCCGGGGTGGGGAGCTACTCTCGGCCCCCCTATGGCGCGTGTGACTGTGGAAGACTGCCTCGAGCGCGAGGAAAACCGTTTTGCTCTCGTCGTGCTCGCGGCCAACCGGACGCGGCAGCTCATGAAGGGCTCGGACGCTCTCGTGAAGACGAAGAACAAGCCTGCCGTGACCAGCCTCCGAGAGATCGCGGCGGGCAAGGTGCACTTCCACCGGAGTTCCCACGAGGTCGTCTCCGAGTGGCTCCAGCAGATGAACGCTGGCGGCCAGCGCTGATGCCGCATCGGAAGGGCGCGCGTCCGGTGATGCGCGCCTCCGTCGGGGCTCCGTTCTGCAGCTCGCTCCCGTCACCGTGCCAGCGCTCCGCTTGATCTGTTGCCTCGCATGAGCGGGATGGCCACGAAGCGGCCGGCGCATGTTTCGGGCTCCGGCCAGCGTCGCGATCCGGAGCTCGAGGCTGGGACGTCGGCCCACTACGAGGATCCGGCGTACTACGCGAAGACGTACGCGCGCCGGAAGGATGACGTCCGCTACTACGTCGACCTCGCCATCGCGTCGGCGGGGCCAGTGCTCGAGTACGGCTGCGGCAACGGACGGATCACGCTGCCTGTCGCGAGGGCGGGGGTCCAGATCACCGGCGTGGACCTGTCGGCGCCGATGCTCGGCGATCTGCGCGCGCAGCTTGGACGCGAGCCGCGCGATGTCTCCTCTCGCGTGAGCCTCCGGCGGGGCGACATGCGGGCGCTACGGCTAGGGCGCCGCTTTCCGCTCGTGATCTGCCCGTTCAACGCCTTCTTGCACCTGTACACGCGCGTGGACGTGGAGCGATTCCTCGCGCGAGCGCGCGAGCATCTGACGCCGAAGGGCGAGCTCGTCTTCGACGTTTCCATGCCCGAGCCGGCGGAGCTCGCGCGAGATCCGGATCGCGCCTATGCCACGCCGCGGTTCCGGTACCCCGCGAAGGATGGCCCTGGCGAGTTCGTCCGGTACACGGAGCGGTTCGACTACGACAAGGTCCGGCAGATCCTGTTCGTTTCCATGGAGTTCTCGCCCGTCGACGGCGGCGAGCGCTGGATGACGCCGCTCGCCCATCGTCAGTTCTACCCGCAGGAGCTCGAAGCCCTGCTCCACTACAACGGCTTCGAGATCACGGCGCTTCGCAGCGATTTTTCTGCGGAGCCGCCCGACAACCAGACGAGCATGCTGCTCTATCATTGCCGGCCACGCCGTTCTGGTCGGGCCCGCCGCCCTGGAAATGAAGGGGGCCGCTGAAGGGCGCGCGGCACCGGCTTTCGAACGCCCGGATCCTGCTGCGCCTCGGGCCGCCCTGTGGCGGCGCCAGGTCGATATCGGGCCATGCGCGACGTATCCGCGCACCAGCGCGCGTGTGCCCCTGGTCCTGCGGCACCGAGGTCGCGCCAGATGCGGCCGTTGCCTGGAGTCTCAGACCCCGATGTAGAGGCGATGAGCGAAGTTGCGCTCGAGCTTGGCGCGCAGCACCTTCTCCGCCGCCGTCTCGATGTCGTACTCGACGCGCTTGAACTCGAAGCGCTTCGTGTCGCTGTCGTAGACCGTGTAGCTCGCGCGGTTGTCGTAGTCCCGCGGCTGTCCCACCGAGCCGACGCTCACGATGTACTTGCGACCCTGCTCGAGCTGGAAGTCCACCGCGGGGAGCTCCTCGACGCTGTTCGGTGTGAGCGCGAACACCTTGCAGAGGTGGGAGTGACCGATCAGCGTGATGTGACCGAGCTCGTTCCACATCGGGAGGCATTCGCGCGCCTGCTCCGGGGCGAAGATGTACTCGAACTCTTCGAGCCGGACGGGTGAGCCATGGCAGAGGTCGACGTTGATGTCCGTCAACTTCTCCTGGTACGTCAGGCTCCGGAGCCAGGCCGCGTTCTCGGCGGACAGCATCGCAGCGTGGGTGTCGAGCGCCTGCCGGGCGGCCTCGTAGTAATACGAGTAGTCCATCCGACCAGCGACGGCCGCGTCGTGGTTGCCGAGGATCGTCTTCTTGGCCACCTTGCGGACGAGATCGGCGCACTCGTTCGGCGAGCCGCCGTAGCCGACCGTATCCCCGAGGCAGTAGTAAACGTCGATACGTTCGTGGCGGTAGGACTCGAGCACAGCGCTGAGCGCCTCGTAGTTGGCGTGCGTATCGCTGAAAATCCCGAGTCTCATTTCGACGCGAGGGCGGAGCTTAGCACGAAGGCCTCGACTTCCGTTAGGAATTCAAACCCGAATCCGCGGACGGGCCGGTTGGACCGGCGCCGAGCTTTGTTAGCTCGTTCTCGTTGGCGTTCTCGTTCTCGTTCTCGTTCTCGTTGTGTCGGCTGGTTCGTCGGTCCTGCTGGTTCCGGCGGTTCCGTTGCCTCCGGCGGTTCCGTCGGCTCCGCCAGATTCATCGGTGCTGTCGGTTTCGTCAGATTTGTTGGCTCCGACGGCCCGTGCTCATGCTGCGCCCGGAGATCTGCAGAGGACGGTCGAGGGCCGGACACGGTCCTTGCGGAGCTTGCCGAGGCGCTCCCAGCACGACCAAGTTGACGAGCGGCCACCCGCACCGGAGAAGAATAGCGTGGAGCCCATGAATACCAAACAGAACGGTGCAGGGACCTCTCCGATTTCTGCGGAGCGGCCGGCCGAGTCTGCGCTGTCCGCTGCAGCTGTCGAACCTGTCGCGCCGCCGCCGTCCACCGTGGAGGATCTCGCCGAGGGGTGCGTGCGGTTTGTGGAGCGCGCCCTCGGCGTACGGCTTGACTATCGGCCGGAGACCTTGCCTCTGCTCGACCACTACCTCGAGCAGGCGCGCGGCGCGACGTCGGAGCGGGTCGAGGCCTTGCCGATGGTCGCGCACATGGCAGGCGCTTACTTCGGCGAGGTGATCCGGCGCCGGCACGCGTCGTGGTGGCGCCTGGATGGCGAAGATCCGACCTACTGGCAGGTGCAGTTCGGGTCGGTCTACCTCGCTTTCAGCCCCGTCCTCTTCGTGCGCGAGGCGCTCACGCGCGGACACCGGGCCGACGCCGCGCTGGACCTCGCAGAGGACTCCCTGAGCGGCGATCCGGCGGCGCTGGAGCTGCAGGAAGACGATCGCGAGGCGGTCGCGGCCAGGCTCGCGGAGCTGCCGTCGGTCTCGGAAAACGAGTACTACGCCCCCTCGACGCGGCTCGAGGTGATCGACATCGCCGTGGACGCGATCCGTTCGCGTCGGCTCGCGGCCGGCGAGGACACCGACGCCGCGCTCGACCCGGGCGACTACGAGCGCGGCGGCGACTGACGCCGGGATCGCCGCGCGCCGGCAGCTCACGCTCGCTGGGCGGCGCCGCGCGGACGTGCTCCGGGAGCGGCGACCGGTGGTATCGTCGCTGGCGTGTTGTGGGTCCTCTTCGGGCTGTTGTTCCTCATCTCGTGGGCGGCGTGCTTCACGTTCGGCCTGCCCACCGCGATCCCGATCGCGACGAGCATCGTCATCGCGCTCTCCGCGATCGCGCTCTTCGTGTACCGCCGGATCAACGCGCGCCGCGCCGCCTCTGCGCTTGAGCGGGCCATCGTCCAGCAAGGAGCGCAGCAGGCGCTCAACGCGCGGCCCGAGCGCCGCGCCGAGATCCAGGAGCTCCAGCGGCAGGTCCAGGGCGGCATCAGCGCCCTGAAGAGCTCGAAGCTCGGCAAGGGGAAGGAGCACGGCAACGCCGCGCTCTACTCGCTGCCCTGGTACGTCATCATCGGCCCGCCCGGGGCCGGGAAGACGACGGCGTTGAAGCACTCCGGCCTCGTCTTCCCGTACGCGCACCCGAGCAACGGCGGCGGCGTGCGCGGCGTCGGCGGCACGCGCAACTGCGACTGGTGGTTCACCAACGAGGCGATCCTCCTCGACACCGCGGGGCGCTACACGACGGAGCAGGACGATCACGAGGAGTGGATCGCGTTCCTACAGATGCTCCTCAAGCACCGCGCTCGCCGCCCGCTCAACGGCATCCTGGTCGCCGTGAGCGTGGCGGATCTCATCGACGCGAGCGAGCAGCACATCGAGCTGATGGGGAAGAAGCTCCGGGCGCGCATCGACGAGGTGATGACGCAGCTCCACATGGTGCTGCCCGTCTACCTCCTGTTCACGAAGTGCGACCTCATCGCGGGCTTCTCGGAGTTCTTCGGCGACATGCGCAAGAGCGACCGCGCGCAGGCGTGGGGAGCGACGCTCAAGCTGAGCGCGGACAAGGCCCACCCAGGGAGGCTCTTCGACGCCGAGTTCGACGCCCTGGCGAGGCAGATCCACGGCCGCTCGCTGAAGCGGCTCGTGATGGAGCGCAGCCGCGAGGTGCGCGAGCGCGTCTACCAGTTCCCGCTCGAGTTCTCGGGTATCCGGCGGAACCTCTCCGATCTGGTCTCGACCGTCTTCATGGTCAACGCGTTCCAGGGGACGCCCATCTTTCGCGGCTTCTACTTCACGAGCGGCACGCAGGAGGGCAGGCCGCTCGACCGGGTCCTTCAGCGCATGGGCCAGGCGATGGGGATCCGCACGCACGAGGCCGCGGCACAGCAGAACGTGGAGTCGAAGAGCTACTTCCTCCACGACGTCTTCATGAACGTCGTCTTCCCGGACGGGGACATCGCCGCGAGGAGCGCGAGCGAGATCCGGCGCCAGCGGCTCGTCCGCGGCGCGATCAGCGCGGCGGCCGCGGCGCTCGGGGTCATCCTCGCGATCCCCAGCGTGGTGTCGTTCGTCAACAACCGCGCGTTCCTGCGCGACGTGGAGGCGGACGCGCGGACCGTCAGCGCGCTCCGATGGGAGGACACGCGACCCCTCTCGGAGAAGCTCGCCGCGCTGGGGCCTGCGCTGGACCGGCTGAAGGAGATCGACAAGGCGCGCGAGGAGGGGCCGCCGGACGGGAAGGGGTGGACGATGTTCCAGGGCGAGACGGTGTACCCGCCGCTCGTGCACGTCTACGTCGCGAGCCTCCAGAACGGCTTCGTGATCCCGTGCAAGCAGCGGCTCGAGGATCGCCTCAAGCTCGCGAAGGGCGACCACTACCTCCGCGAGCGGAACGACCTCAAGCTGTACCTGATGCTGAGCGACGTCGAGCACCTCGACGTCGCGTGGGCGAAGGACAGGTTCACCTCGCTCTGGGCCGAGGTGCTGCGGGCGACCTCGAACCTCACCGAGACCGAGCTGAAGAAGCAGCTCGATCGGCACGTCGAGTACTACCTGACGCTCATCAAGGAGAAGCGGGTCACGCCGATCGCGCGCAAGGAGGATCTGGTCGCGAGCGTGCGCGCGACGCTCCAGGCCGTGCCGCCGCGGAAGCGGTACTACGACTTCTTCGTCAACGCGATCATCGAGGAGAAGTACGACGAGACGGGTGACAACAGCCGCGCCAACCGCAAGTACCCTCCGCACACGCTCGGCGACATGTTCGCCGATCGCCCCGCCGTGCTGAAGGTCATCGGCAGCAAGCTGTACGCGAAGGAGAAGCGCTGGAAGGAGGTGGACGGTCCGTACACCGAGAGGGGGCACTTCGCGGTGCTCGAGAGGCTCGAGAGCGGCGCCGATAGCTTGATGGCTGAGCGGTGGGTCGTGGACCTCGCGCCCGGCGAGGAGGCCTCGATCAGCAAGAACCTGGACGGCCTCGCGGCCGACTACGACGCCAGCTACATCGCGCAGTGGACCGACTGGATGGCGGACCTCACCGTGCGGGTCCCGGCCAACCTGAAGGAGGCGAAGGAGACGTACCAGGCGCTCACCCAGGCGGATTACCCGTACCTCCGCATCATCCGAGCGCTCGAGGACAACACGCAGTGGAAGCGGGATCGCGGCGCGATCGAGGACTCGGCCCTGGCCAAGCGGGGGAAGGAGTACCTCGAGCGGAAGATCGAGCAGAAGACGAGGCTGAAGGTCCCCGTCAACGTGAAGCTCATAAGAAACCGGCCGAGCTCGGTGCCGGACGAGTTCAAGCGGACCGTCGAGTTCGGCGTGCCGGCCGCCCCGAGCGGCTCGGCGCCGATCACGGACACGCCCCTGGCGAGGTACATCTCGTTGCTCAGCGCTCTTCGCGACGAGATCCAGCGCCTCGAGGATCTGAACCCCAACGTCGATGCGCGCCTCATGGCCGATCGGTTGGTCGAGGCGACGCGACAGGCCGACGCGCTCCTCCAGCCCTTCGACGAGCGGGCCAAGACGCTGCTCCGGCCGCTGCTGCTCACCCCGATGCAGGTGGTGGCGGCGCGGCTGCCGCCGCTCGCCGCGGTGTCTCGCTTCCCCGCGGCGGCACCTGCCGCGGGCCCGCGCTGAGCCACGCGGCGCAGCTCAGATCTCGATGCGGATCTCGTCGCGGCCTGGCTGCACCGCGCCGGTCGCTGGATCGAGCGTGAGCACCATCTCGATCGCGTCCTCGCCGTTGTCGCTGTAGTACCGAGGGCGTACCCCCATCGCGGTGAAGCCGAGCTTCCTGTAGAGCCGGATCGCTGCCCGGTTCGAGCGGCGCACCTCGAGCAGGATCAGCCGCACTTGCTGCTGCTGTGCATACTCGAGCGACCTGTTCATCAACGCCGTCGCGAGCCCGCGCCGCTGCGCGGCGGGGCAAGTGGCCACGTTGAGAACGTGGAGCTCGTCGGCGACGTGCCACGCGATGAGGAAGGCGAGCGCGCGCCGCTCTTCGCGCGCGACCCAGCAGCGCGTCCAGGGGCGGCGCAGCTCTTCTCGCGCGGAGAACTGCGGCACGTCGAACGCCGCGGCCGCGACCGCGTCGATCTCGTCGAGCGCGGCGTCGTCCGCAGCGTCGGCCGTCAGCTGGATCAGCGAGGCCGAGAGCTTCGTCGCCTCGCGTTTCACCTCGCCACCTCCGTGGGACAGCCGGAGACGATCTGGACTTGCCCCACCCGCCCGCTCTTGAGCTTCGTGCATGCCTCCCCGAGGAGCTCGACCACCGCGGGCGACTTCCAGCGCCAGCCGTTCTCCGGGTCGTAGGCGACCAGCTCGTCGTCCAGGTAGACGTTCGTCTGTCCCGCCTCGGGAGGCGGGTCGACCAGGTCGAACTCGCAGGAGACGACGATGCCGGCGATCTTCGAGAGGACGTTCCCCAGCGTGTCGAGGTTGTCCACCTTGAAGTAGAACGGGCTGACGAACTGCGCCGTGCCGCCGGCGAGCGCCATCTGGTCGAGGACATCGCCGTAGAACTCGCTCCCGGGGATGCCGACGACATAGACATCGATCCCGCTCGCCGCGAGCAGCTCGATCGCGGCGACCGTATCGTCGCGATCGAGGCACCCTTCGGGGCCCGAGGGACCCGAGGGCGAGCAGCAGTTCTCCTCGGGGCACTGCTGCTCGATGTTGGCGATGCACCCGTCGGCGTCGCACTTCGCCGAGCTGTTGCAGTTCGGACCTCCGTCGGTCGCGAGCACGACGATGGTCTTTCCGGGGAGCCCGACGAGCTTCGGCGTCAGCGCCGCGAGGGTCGCCGCGGTAGGCGTCCCGCCGAGCGGCGCGGCCCGCGTCGCCGCGCGGAACCGCGATGTCGTCGTTGTGCCCTCCTGTCCCTCTGCGAAGGGAGCCCCCGGCGTGACAGCGAACACCTCGCCGCCTGCCCTGCACGGCGCCTCGTCGGTCGCGTCCACGGGGAACACGGCTGCGCCGACGTTGATCAGCGGGCCCAGGTTCCGCACGAGGTCGACCGCGGCCTCACGGACCCGGTCGTATCGGGTCGCGCTCGAGCTCGCGGAAGCGGGGCTGAGCATGCTGCCTGACGCATCGAGGACGAAGTAGATGTTCGGCGCTTCGGCGATCTCGACCTGGTGGATCCGGTTGCCGCAGAGCCCACCCGCATCCGCGGCCGGTGGTCCGCTCGGGTCTTCGGTGTCCGGATCGAACCCGTCCTCCGGCTCCTGCGCCCCCTGACCGATGCCGCTGCGCGGACGCTGCTTCGCGACCTCGTCCTCGCACGCGGTCATCGCCGCGCCGCCGAGCGCGAGCACAGCCCCGACGCAGAAGAGCATGCCGCAGGCGCTGGCCCGCTGCTTCACGGCCGTCTTCATGGAGAGCAGCGTATCACGCCCGTTCGCGCTGGCAGCGCCAGCGCGGGCGCCGCCGCGCGCGCTCAGGGCTCGCGGTAGAACCTGGGCACGCGGCGCGAGATGCTGGTCAGCACCTCCCAGGCGATCGTCCCCGTGAGCCCCGCGATCTCTTCAGCGCTGATCGTGCCGCGCCCGAGCGGCCCGTCCTGCGCTCCGAGGAACACCACCTCATCCCCCAGGCGTGCTCCCGGCACATCCGTCACGTCGAGCATCGTGAGATCCATCGACACTGCGCCCGCGATCGGCGCGCGTTGACCGCGCACGAGGGCGGCGCCGCGGTTCGACAGCTGGCGGCTCAGGCCGTCGGCGTACCCCATCGGCACGGTGGCCACGACGCTCTCCCGGGAAGCTTGCCAGGTGTGGCCGTAGCCGATCCTGTCGCCCTTCGCGATCGTGCGCAGCGCGACGATCTCGCTGCGCACCCGGATGACCGGCTTGAGGTCGGGCGCGAGCCCCGCGCACGGCGATATTCCGAAGAGCGCGACCCCCGGGCGGACGATGTCGAGCCGCGCCGCAGGGAGGCGCAGCATCGCCGCGCTGTTCGATGCGTGGCGCACCCGCGGCGTGAGGCCGAAGCTCTTCGCTCGCTGCTCGATCTCCCCGAAGAGGCGCATCTGCTCGATCGTCACGCCGAGATCGTCGGCGTCCGCGCAGGCGAGGTGGGTCATGAGCCCGTCGAGCTTCACCTCCGGGTGCTTGGCGAGCGTCGCGAACACCGCCTCGATCTCCGAGCTCGCGGCCCCGAGCCGCCCCATGCCGGTGTCGACCTTGAGATGGACGCCCACGCGACCGCGCTGCTCGATCCGCACCACGCTCGCGAGGCGCTCGATCTGGCCGGCGTCGTAGACGACGGGCACGAGATCGCGCGCGATGATCTCCTCGAAGCCGTCGCGGCGCGGGCCGTAGTAGCCGCCCATGACGAGGACAGGGAGCCGGATGCCGGCGTCTCGCAGCTCGATGGCCTCCTCGAGCAACGCGACGCACAGGCCGGGGATGCCGGCGCGCTCGAGCGTCCGTGCGACGGCGGGCGCGCCGTGGCCGTACGCGTCCGCCTTGAGCACGCCCCAGATCTGCGGCTTCTCCGCGCCGATCAGGCCTCGCTCGAGGACGCGGAGGTTGTGCCGCAGGTGCGCGAGGTTCACCTCGGCGCGGGTCGGCCGCACGGCGTCCGCAGGCGCCGCTCGCCGTGGCCGCAGCACCCGCATGGGGCCTGCGCTCGCACCGAGCCCCTCGAGGGGCGACGCCGTGCCGTTGCGATCAGGAGTCGTGCTGCTGAGCTCTTTGGGCGCGTGCGAAGCGGACATCGTGTACGCCGATAGCTCTACGCTCGATCGCGGGTCAAGATTCCAGGCCATCTTGGTGCGACAAGGTGAGGCATCTGCGCGGAGAGCAGACCACGTCGATCAGAAGCAGCGACGCATGCACCGCGTGTACTTGCCGGAGCATCCTTTTTCGCAGGCGGCGGATTTGCAGTCGTCCTGGCATTCCTTCCAGTCCGTCTGGCACGACGCGCTGCACTTCGCTCCCGGCGGTGCAACCTCCGCGGTGTTCGACGCCGAGGGCGCAGCGCCGCCGTCGTTCGCGTCTGGGTCTGCGCGAGCCTCCTCCGCTGCCGCCGTCGCGGCCACGTCGGCGGTCAGGAGCCTGGGCGGCGGAGCGAGCGCGCTGGTCGGCTCAGGCACGGCAGGGGCTCGGCTGCTCGGCGGAGTCCACTCGCCTTCGTCGAAATCGCTCGCGTGGCTGAGCTGCCTGGCCCGCACGGTGGCGTACTCCACGCGGTCGCGCGTCTGGCCGAACGTACAGAACTGAAGCCACTCGTCCCAGCACGCGCGCCGCAGGGTCGGCTTGACGTCGGCCAGCGAGTCAAGCGCCATGCAGTGCTCGAAGCGTACGTCCCCCTCGTAGACCGCGTTGATGCTCGCGCCGCACGCGGTCACCGAGGCGGCGGCTAGGCAGAGGAGGGTCCTGAACCGCACGTCGTAGAACACCGATAGCAGAAAAGCTCGGCCCCGGTGCCAGGGCCTGTCCTATCCGCCGCGGGAACCTGCCGGTCGCCCGGCCGAGGTGCTCTCCGGTTGAACTTTGCCCTGTGATGCCGTACGTTGCCGCCCCTTCGCACCGGCGGCGGCGGCACGACGCCTCCGCGCCGGGCGCCTCAACGGAGCCTGTTCATGTTCCTCATGCTGTCGAAAGGTCCTCGGAAGACCACGCGCTCCAAGTCGAAGCGCTACCGGTCCAAGCTGAAGGCGAAGAACCGCAACCGGCGCAACCGCATCTACCAGCGCGCCTGATCGCTGCACCGAGCGCGAGCGGGACCACGGCCTCGCTCGCGGCGCCGTTCTTCGATTCGAATCTTCTGGGCCGGCCCTTGAAACCTAGGGGCCGCCCTTCTTCAGCTCGGTCAGCACCAGCTTCGCGACCGCCTTGAGCGTGTCGAACACCCCGACGCCGGTCCGCGCGACCCCCTCGAAATCGGGGACGTTCGTCGGGTTGAGCAGCGAGCGGAGCTCTTCGACGGTGCCGATCTCTGGCAGGTCCCGTTTGTTGTACTGGATGACGTACGGGATCTTGTCCAGCGAGTAGCCCTGCTCGGCCAGGTTCGTGCGGAGGTTCTCCACCGACTCCTGGTTCGCCTCGATGCGGCCGAGCTGCGAGTCTGCCACGAAGACCACGCCGTCGACGCCTTTCAGGATGAGCTTGCGGCTCGCGTCGTAGAAGACCTGCCCCGGCACCGTGTACAGGTGGAACCGCGTCTTGAAGCCGCGGATCTCGCCCAGCGCGAGCGGGAGGAAGTCGAAGAAGAGTGTCCGGTCGGTCTCCGTAGCGAGGGAGATCATCTTCCCCTTCGCGTCCGGGTTGGTGCGCTCATAGATGTACTGCAGGTTCGTCGTCTTGCCGCAGAGACCGGGGCCGTAATAGACGATCTTGCAGTTGATCTCGCGCGCCATGTAATTGATGAAGCTCATCGACCGCGCTCCTAGTCGTTGAAGAGGTTGTCGATGTCCTCGTCGGTGATCTCGGCGAACGGCGAGTCGGCGCCCGGCTCCTGCACCTTCTTGAGCAGCGCCTCGAAGATGTGGTTGAGCTCCTCGCTCGCCTTTCGCACCCGGAGCCTCACCAACCCGAGGCTCGACTTTGAGTCGAAGATCACCACGAGGATGACGCGGTTCCCGACCAGCTGGATGTGGATGTTCGCCTTTTCACCCTCGTGGAACTGAGTGGCGAACTCGTTCTCCTTGAGGAGCTTCGCCATCCCGCCCGTGGCGGCGATGTTCCCCGCCGTCAGCGAGGCGAGCGACGTGGTGTCGAGGTTGTCGACGTCTCCGCTCGCGGCGATCAGTTGCCCGTTCTTGTCAACGATGAAGACGACCTTCGCATTGGCGTCCTTGACGAGGCGATCCACCACGCTCTGGATCTGATTGAATTCCTCCTCGTACATCACCATCTGAGGGTTGACCATCGTTCCTCCGCCAGCGCTCTCGCGATGGGGCCCTGGGCATTGCGGGCTCTGTCGCCCTTGTCATCACCGGGCGCCGCACGTGCGGTCCCCGACCATCGTCATCCAACTGGCTTCCCGCTGCGCGGGCTTGCCTTACCACCGGTACCACGTTCGCGGCGTGACGCTCACTGCCGTGGGGACTTGCATGGCCGGTTCGCAGCGCGCAGTGCCGCTGCTCCTCGACCGTGCTCCCGTACATCTTGGGACGTTTCTATCCGAAGCTGGTGCGGCGGAGCAAGGCGGCCCTTTCTGGAAGTTGGAGGATCGCATGGCCGAACCTCGCCGAGCCTTGCCGGACCCCGACGGAGCTCGCTCCCCCTGCCCCCAGGGGAGCCTTGGTTCCGGACCTTTTCCAGGCGCCTGTCCGCCCCGGCCGCCCGGAAGGTTTGCCCGGTAAATATATAAAATTACTACTATTTCATGAGTTGAATGCGGTCGGACGGCGCTGCGCCTTCCTCCAGGGGCGCTGCTGTGGGGCGCGCTGCGTGTCGTCGCTCTGTCCCCGGCTCTGTACCCGGCAAAAGATAGACAAAATTCGCGGGATCGGCGCCGGCGGCGCGGCGGGCTCATGAAGCGCGCCCTGATGAACGCGGCTCGGGGGACGACCTCCTGCCGGCGTACGTTCCACCGGATCGTCGGCAGCACCCCCTTGACCTCGGCCGGTGCGGCGCCTCTGCAGTCATGCCTTGTGCTTGACCGATGGCTTCGGCCACGGGATAGCGCCTCGGATGCGTGACGTGCTCAGCCGGGCCGAGCCCCGTGAGATCGAGCTCAACCAGGGGACGGCGAGGGGGCGGTCCTTCTGCGCGCTCGCCGTGGGGACGGCGGCCTTGGCGTGCGCCATGTCGCTCGGCGCCGATGTTCGCGCGGAGCTCGGCGCGGTTCACCCCGAGGTGCTCTCCGCGCACGCGGCTGTCCGCGCGGCGAGAGGCCCCGAGGTCTACGGCGCGCTACGTGAACTCTGGCGCACGTGGGACCGCGCGGATCCGACGCAGGTCGAGGAGGCGATCGCGTCCATCGCGGAGGCTGGCGCGACCAGCGCGCCCACCCAGGTCTATGCGGAGCTCCTCTCGGCGTACGCGCGGAGGCGTCGAGGCGATCTCGACGGAGCGGTCGCGAGGATCCAGAAGCTCGGGTTCATCGGCCGCTGGGCGACGATCGGACCGTTCGACAACGAGAACAAGGGGGGCTTCGAGCGGGCGTTCGGGCCCGAGGAAGATCTCGAGCAGCCGATGGCCGCGGGCAGGACGTACGACGGCAAGGCGCGCGCGGTCCGGTGGCGCGTGCCCCCCGAGGCGCCGCAGTACGGGTGGTTTGACTTCGGCGACTTCATTCGTCCGGTGGAGGGCGTCTGCGGCTACGCGACGACGTTCGTCCGCGCGAAGGCCGGGACGCGCGCTCCTCGGCCGATCTCGATCTGGGTCGGGGCAGACGGCGCGTTCAAGCTGTTCTGGAACGGCGCGAAGGTCCTGGCCGATCCGGGGTACCGCGAGCTCGACATCGATCGGTTCGCCGCGCCGGTGACGCTGAGGCCCGGCTACAACCGCCTGACGATCAAGGTCTGCGGAGGTGCGTCGGCGCCCAAGTTCGCGCTCCGCATCGGCAACGAGAAGGGGGCGCCGGATCTTGATCTGGATGTGACCTCCGACATCGGAACCCAGGTCACGGCCCCTCAGGGGGAAGCCGATGGCGCGAGGCGCGCGGGCGGGGCGCGGGCGCAGGCCGAAGGGCCAACCTCAGGAGCGAAGCTCGCCGCGCGTGCGGCTGTCATCGAGGGGCCGATGCAGGCGTTCGAGCGCGCCGCGAGCGCCGCTCGGCCTTCACCCGCCATGCTGGAGGCGTTCGCGCGGTACCTCATGCTCACCGGCGGTGACGCCGAGGGGGAGCACAGAGCGCGCGACCTCGCGCGGCGCTCCGCCGAGGCCGAGCCGAGCGTGCGTCGCTACCTGCTCGCGGGCCAGCTCTCGGAGGACAGGAACCAGCAGCGCGCGTGGATCGAGCGCGCGGCCGCGCTCGCGGGCGGTCGTGAGGACATCGACGTCCTGCTCTCGCAGGCTCGGCTCGCGCAAACGAGCCCGAACTGGCGGGAGGCGGCGCCGATCTACGAGCGCATCCTCGCCTCCGATCCCGATCATGTCACGGCCGTGCTCGGGCTCGTGGACCTCTACGGGGAGGCTGGGCTGAAGCGCACCGCGCTCGCCACGCTGGAGCGGGCGCTCGCGCGCCAGCCGAGCAGCGTCGCGCTCCTCCGCGCCTCGGCGGCGCAGCTGCGCGCGCTCGGGCGCGACACGGAGGCCGCCGAGATGGAGGCGCGCTACGCCGCGCTGCGGTTCGACGACTCGAGCTTCCTTCACCAGCAGGTCGAGCTCGCGGTGGCGCGCCGCGATCCTGCCGGGGCGGAGCGCTGGATCGAGCGCTTCCTCCGCAGCGAGCCCGACTCCGTCTGGGCCCGCACGGTCGCGGCGCGTACGTACCGCGCGCTGGGCCAGGGGGACCGCGCCCTCGCGGCCCATCAGCGCGCGCTCGCCATGGCGCCGGAAGACATCGGAACGCTGCGCGCTCTCTCGGACCTCTACGGCGAGGAGGGAAACCGAGAGGCGCAGCTGGAGATGCTGCAGCAGATCCTGGCGATCAGCCCTCAGGCGAAGGATGTGCGCGAGTACATCGAGCACATCGAGCCGCCGAAGCCGCGCGCTGACGAGGCTTACGCCTGGGCGCCCGACCGCTTCCTCCCGATGCGGCGCAACGCTGACCGGCAGTATCCCAAGCGCACGCTGCGCAACCTGACGGTCACCACCGTCTTCCCGAACGGCCTGGCGAGCCGGTTCCGGCAGGTCGTCTTCCAGCCGCTGACGGACGAGGCTGCGGCGAGCGCCCGGCAGTACGCGTTCGAGTACCAGGCCGATCGCCAGACCGTGAGCCTCCGTGCCGCGAAGGTCTACCGAGCAGACGGCAAGGTCGACGGGGCGATCGAGAGCGGGGAATCCGGGGCGAACAACCCGGCGCTCGCGATGTACACATCGGCGCGCACGTTCTACGTCAGCTTCCCGCGGCTCAACGCCGGCGATGTGGTCGAGCTGCGCTACCGCGTCGATGACGTCAGCCCCCGCAACGAGATCGCCGATCACTTCGGCGAGATCGAGTTCCTCCAGGGGGACGAGCCGATCGCCAGCAGCGAGTACGTGCTGATCACCCCGAAGACGAGGCAGTTCCACGTCTTCGCGTCCAATCTGCCTGGCCTCGTGCGCGAGACCAAGGAGGACGCCGAGCGGCGCATCTTCCGCTTCTCCGCCGCCTCTGTGCCGCCGGTTGCGCCCGAGCCGGCGATGCCAGCTTGGTCCGAGATCCTCGCGCACGTCCACGTCTCGACCTTCAAGACCTGGGACGAGGTCGGCTCCTGGTACTGGGGCCTCGCGCGAGAGCAGTTCGATGTGGATGATGAGGTGCGCAAGCGGGTGCGCGAGATCACGAGCGGCCTCGCCGACGATCGGAGCAAGGTCCGCGCGATTTACAAGTACGCGACCGAGACGCGCTACGTGGCGCTCGAGTTCGGCATCGAGGGGATTCGCCCGAGGAGGTGCGCGCAGACGCTCGCTCGCGGCTGGGGCGACTGCAAGGACAAGGCGACGCTGATCGTCACGATGCTCCGCGAGATCGGCATCCCAGCGACGATCGTCCTCGTGCGCACCCGCATGCGAGGCGACATCGAGCCGGAGCCCGCGAGCCTCGCGCCGTTCGACCACGCGATCGCGTACGTGCCGTCGCTCGACCTTTACCTCGACGGAACGGCGGAGCACTCGGGCTCGACAGAGCTTCCCATCATGGATCGCGGCGCGATGGCGCTTCAGATCAACGAGGGCAAGCCGAAGCTCGTTCGCCTGCCGGAGCCTGCTCCGGAGGCCTCGGTCGTGCACCGGACGGTCGACATCGCGGTCAGCGCTGACGGGTCAGCTCAGCTCGGGGTCGACATCCAGGTGGCCGGCGCGTCTGCGCCGGAGTGGCGGACCCGCTACATGGCGGAGGGGACGCGCCGCGACCGCGCAGCTCGTGACCTCGCCACGGACTTCGGGGCGGTCGAGCTGGCCCCTGGGAAGGCCGGGGTCGAGGTGAACGATCTCGAGGACATCGAGCAGCCAGCGAAGCTGCGGGCTCGAGGAAGAGCCGTCGCGCTCGCTCGAAGGGAGGGCGACAGCCTGTCGGTCCCGGCTGTGCCCACGCAGCGCCTCGCCACCGAGTTCGCATCCCTCTCGGCGCGCACCCGCGACGTGATCATTCCCGCGCTCACCACGCGCCGGGATGAATGGACCCTCCGGATCCCCGCCGGGTGGCGTGTCACCAGGGCGCCGCTGCCCGAGGACGTGGACACCCCCTTCGGCAAGTTCTCGCTTTCGATCGAGCAGTCCGCGGGGAAGATCGTCGTCCGCAGTCAGATCTCCCTCACGAAGTCCCGGATCAAGCCGTCCGAGTACATGGCCTTCCGAACGTTCTGCGAGACGGCGGACCGCGTCTTCGGTCAGCGGGTGGTGTTCGGAAAGTGAGGACGGCCTGACCCCCGGCCCCTCGGCGCGCCGACGGGCCCCTAGACGCTGCCGGGACACTTGACAACCCCACGCTGGATCGCCATAAAGCGCCCCCTCTACGCATCCCTGCGGCGCAGAACAGCCTCTCCGGTGGTTCGGAGCGGTGGCCGCCGGGAGCGATAGGCATTCGGATCGAGGGCATCATGCCGAAGATGAAGACCAACCGCGCCGCGGCCAAGCGCTTCAAGGTGACCGGCTCCGGCCGCATTCGCCGCAGCAAGGGCGGGCTCAACCACTGCATGCAGGAAAAGAGCAAGAAGCGTCTGCGTCGTCTCCGCAAGAACGACATGGTCGATTCGGCGATGGAGAAGCGCGTCAAGCTGCTTCTTCCCTACGGCTGACCCTGGAGCAGTGAGGTAGATTACCGATGCCGCGTGTAAAGAGAGGCTTCAAGGCCCGCCGCCGTCGCAACCGTGTCCTCAACCAGACCGAGGGCTACTTCCTCGGCCGAAAGAACCGCTTCCGCCAGGCGGTCGAGGTGCTCCGCCACGCCTGGGAGTACGGCTACATCAGCCGTAAGCTCAAGAAGCGGGATTTCCGTCGTCTCTGGATCACCAGGATCAACGCTGCCGCGCGCCTCAACGGTACGACGTACTCCCGCCTCGTCAGCGGGCTCAAGAAGGCAGGCATCGCCCTCGATCGGAAGATCCTCTCCGAGATCGCGATCCACGATCCTGCGTCGTTCGGTGCTGTGGCGAAGCTCGCCTCGCCCTCAGCGGCGAAGTGACGGCTCCGCGGGCGGCCTTCAGCCCGTCGTTCGACCATTCCGATGCGGAACGGTCGAAATCGACCAAGGCCGCCCCGACCGTTTCCTCGCAAGTGCCCGATTATCGTAACATTTCATATATTTGAATCGCCGCCGTGGCGAGCGATCCTTCGGGTTGCGTCGCAAACGTAGAGTTCGGGCGCAACCCTCAGGTGAGGACGTGCGGCTGCCGTCGCTGACGCTGATCAGAGTCATCAGTGTGAGGCAATTAGGCACCGACCAAATGCACAGCGTGCATTCCGTGCGCACTTGCTACGCACCGCCGATGGCACCGTATGATCGTGCGATCAGGGTAAGCCCCGACCCAGCCCAGCCCGGTGACGGCTGGCCTACCGAGCGTTGTCTCTCGCGGGGTTCTGCGTTCCCAGCTGAGGCCTGACCAGCCTAAGGGGCGATCCGGGTCCTGTTCCCAGGGACAGACTTAGCTATAAATTCCGCTGAGCCTGAACGATTTACCGGAATTGCCAACTTTCCAGGCGGTCTGTCGCGAAAAATAACCTTCTCCGCCTTCGTCCGTCGGGTGAGGGCTCGACATTGCCATCGGGAGGCCCAGGTTCAGGAAACATCGAAGCTCACTGAGAGAACGGCCTCAGCGGCCAGGTACGGGACTCCTACACGCTGGAAAAAGCAGCGAAATTCCCTTGCCTGTGCTGCGAGGGCGGACCCACCGACCCGCGGAACGCTTGCGAGCTCGAGGTGTCCCCAAGGAGAACAGGTTGCCGATGTTGTTGCGTCCCCGACAGCGCACCCAGCCATACAGTTCGGTTCGGTCGCAGCGAAATGTCTCGCTCGACAGGACATGGACAGCGCCTTCCGCTCTACATAGCGCACCCAGGCCGAGCTCTCAAACGGGAGAAGCAGGAACGCACGCTAAAAAAGGCACTGTTTTTGCTTCTGAAGCTGGGCTGCTACCGGGGACTGGCGCAGGAGCATCATTCTGCAAGAGCAGACCTGCCTCAGATGAGAAGAGTTCGACCGGAATCAAAAGAAAGCACCAGCGGTTGCCAGTTTCAACAGGGGCTCCTTCGGTCAGCTCCTCTCCTCTGTCTGGCACGAAATCGTCTCGCCTGCCCTCAAAAGGTGGCGGGACATTTCAATCTCGCAAGGTCAGCCGTTTAGAAGTGAACGCCGACACAAAGACCAAGATGAGCACGTCGACCGCCCGCCGTCCAGAAACTGCGCGGAGAAACGCCAAGTCCTCTGCTGTAGGTGCCTCTGCGCGGCTCGCGGCATCCAAGAGCTCGCAGGGAGCCGAGACCGCATCGGCTCCCCGGCGGGGGGCATCGCAGACCACCGAGTTGGAGGTCTCCGAGGTCGAAGAATTCGGGGACAACCAGTCGCCGCGCTCGCACTTTCAAGGAGCTACCACCGTGGAGGGAGCCGCCATGAGGTCGACCAAGAGCAACGCCACTGTAGTGAAGGGCGACCCGCTCGCTCAGGGTGGGACGGCCACGCCGGAAATCGCAGCGCTCGGCATTCTGGATGACGACCAGACGGAGGAGACGGTTGTGCGACCCCGTCCGGCCGAGATCCTCGATGAGGAGCGGGCGGCTGACTTCATCGATCTGGACCTTGGACCGCTCGATCGGCTGCCTCAGCCCGAGCGCGCGAGGAACCAGGATCGGGAGCTGAAGGATGTCGAGGACGGGGGCGGCGACTCGATGCTCGCCCGCTATTTCCGCGACATGGCACTCCACCCCGTCATGGGGCCGGACGAGGAGCTCGACACCGCGCGGGCGGTCGAGCGCACGGAGGTGGAGCACTGGGTGGCCCTGCTCTCCTACCTGCCTGCGGCCGAGTACATCCTCACCGCGCTCGAGGAGGATGTCGCCAAGGCGGGTGAGGACGAGGTGAAGGCTCCGCAGATCGCGGAGCTGCAGAAGCTCGTTCGCCTGGCGAAGAAGCAGAAGGGGAAGCTGCTCGCCGAGCAGGAGAAGCCGTGGACCCAGCTCTCCGAGGAGCTCGCAGCGGCCGTCCGCCTGCCTGACTCGGATCGCCTCTGGATGGCGCGCGCCTTCAGCATCGCGCGCGATCTCGTGCGCGAGCCTGACTTCGAGGATGACGTGAGCGATCCCGAGGAGACCCGCCCCACGCGGCCGAGGCTCCCGCTGTCTGGCTCCTACCGCCGTTACCTCGATCGGGTCGAGCGAACCTTCCAGGCGCAGCACGACGCGAAGAACCGCTTCGTGAAGGCCAACCTGCGGCTCGTCGTGTCGATCGCGCGGCGCTACAACCGCGGGCGCCTGCCGCTCATCGATCTGATCCAGGAAGGCAACATCGGCCTGATGAAGGCGGTAGAGCGCTTCGACCACAGCCGTGGCTACCGCTTCTCGACGTATGCATCGTGGTGGATCAGGCATGCGATCAGCCGCGCCTTGGCCGACAAGGGCCGCGCGGTCCGCATCCCGGTCCACATGCTCGATACGTACAACCGCGTGGCGCGGGCGACGCAGGCGATCATCGCGCGCACGGGGCATGAGCCGACCATCGAGGAGCTCGAGAAGGAGACGGGGGTCCCGCGCGAGAAGCTCGACAAGGTGAAGGACTTCTACGCGGAGACGCCTTTCTCGCTCGATCGTCCGGTCGGCGACGAGGACGGGCGCAAGTTCATCGACTTCCTCCAGGAGGAGAACGCGCTGTCGCCGTTCGATCACCTGGCCAACAGGAAGTGGAGCGACGAGGTCCGGCGTCTCCTGACAACGCTCACGCCGATCGAGTCGCGGATCATCCGCTGGCGCTTCGGCCTCGACGACGAGGACGAGCTCACGCTCAAGGAGATCGGCGACAAGTACAACCTGTCGCGCGAGCGCATCCGTCAGCTCCAGGAGCAGGCGCTCGGGAAGATCCGCAAGCAGATGCGCGACTACTGAGCGACGAGCTCAGCACGAGGCGGTGAAGAGGCCGCGCGGTGTCATGCTGCGCGGCCTCTTTGCGTGAGCCGCCTGAGCACGCGGCTGCGTGGGGGCACGCAGAGGTGAGCAGGGGCCGGAGCTCAGCGCAGCCCAGCGGGTCGACACGAGACAGCCCGCGCTCTCAGGGCGTGCGTGCGTCCTTCCAGAGCTCGTCGGCGAGCGACTCGACGAAGTGATCGATGGCCCTTCGTGCGGGGTCGATCTTCCCTGGCACGTCGGAGACGAGCGCGGCGAAGGCGATCGGGGAACGACCAGGGGGCGCGAGGATGTAGCCAGACAGGGCCACGACCGAGGCGAGCGTTCCCGTCTTGGCGCGGATCGCGCGCTCCTTCGACCACCCGCGGAAGCGGCTGCGCAAGGTGCCATCCACACCGCCGATCGCGAGCTGCGCGGTGAAATCGGCGCCTAGCGCCGGATCGAGAAGCGCGGCGCGGAGCAGCCGGACGATGGCCTCCGGCGATGCGCGAGCGGCGTCGAACAAGCCGGAGCCGTTCCTCAGGACGACGTCTTGCCCGAAAGCATCGAGCGCCCTGAGGGTCTCGCCGACCACCGCCGCCGCACCCTCGGCTGTGCCGGGGCGCCCACGCTTCTCTGCGGCGAGCGTCTTGAAGATCGTCTCCGCGTAGAAGTTGTCGCTGTCCTTTCCGAGGGCGGAGAGGAGCTCGCCGAGAGGTGCCGAGCGGTGGGCGACGAGGAGCCTCTTCTGGCGCTCACCGCCGAGCCGCACCTCGCCGGGGACGTCGACGCCCACCTCCAGCAGCATCTCCTTGAGCGTATACGCTACGACCAGGCGGGGATCGTCGACGCGCCTCGCCAGGCTCACCGCGCGGCCGCCCTCTGGGATGTGCCCGCTGAGGTGCGCGACGAGGCGCTCGCCGCTCGGTTCGAGCCGGACCCCGAGCTTCTCCGGTGTGCCGCGCCTCGCGGTGGTCACCGTGCCCTGGAGCACCGCGAAGCCTGGGGGATCGATCGCGACGGAGGCAGCCTGCCCTGCCTTCGACGGGCGCACCGTGAAGAGCAACGCGTTCGCGTTCAACGAGGCTGCCGCGACCGGGGCGCGAAAGGCCGCCCACTCCTCCGGCTGCTGCTCGAAGGCGGGAGGCACGTAGCGCGCGTCAAAGTAGCCCTGGTCGATCGAGATCGCCGCGACCTTGCGGACGCCGGACGCCCTCAGGGCGCGCGCCATCTCCCAGAGATCAGGCGTCTTGAGGGAGGGATCGCCCGAACCCCGGAGCACGAGCTCGGCGACGGTTCCGTTCGACGCCTCCCCGTAGAGGCCGGTCAGGTAGCGGTAGCTCGGCCCGAGCAGGCGAAGCGCGGCGGCTGCCGTGAAGAGCTTCGCGTTCGATGCAGGGTTGTACAGGCCGCGCTGATCGAAGGCCGCGAGAGCCGCGCCGCTGGCGACGTCGAGGGCGAGCACGCCGACCCGTCCCCCCAACCGGCGCACGTCGGTGACGAGCGCCTCGACCTCCGCTCGAGCGCGGTCAGGGTCGATTTTTTGAGGCCCGTGCGACGCGGGAGATCCTGGGGGCGCGTTCGGGGTGACGGGGGCTCCCTGGGTCGGCGTTGCTGCGCGGGCCGAGCGGTCAGCGGGACCCGTGCCGCCGTCGAGCGGCTGCGAGCCGCCGGGGCGAGCCAGGATCGACGAGAGCACGAGCGCGACCGCGGAGACGGCACGACGAGGATGTCGAGGCATGAGATCTCTCTGCCTCTACAACGCCTCCACCGCGGACGCCTCCTCCGGTCGACCGGTCGTCGCAGCCCCGGCGGCGCTCATCGGTGCGCGCGTGTGCGCTCGGGGTTGTCCTCGGAAAGGAGAGCTTGCTAGGGTGCGCACAGACGCTCCTTCACGCTCTGTTCGAACGGAGGACACCGTGTCCCAGCAGCATTCGACCCGCGCGCTCTTGCCGCTCATCCTCCTCGCGGCTGCAGCATGCTCCGGCGCCAAGCCCAAGCAGGCAGGGGAAGACTACAACTTCGAAAAGGCTTCGTCCGATGTGGCCGAACCCGCTGAAACGGAGAGCTCCGGCGCCGAGGCAGGCAGCTCCGGCGCCGAGGCGGGCGCGTCGGTGGACAGCGGAGGCGGGCTCAACCCCGATCAGAAGAAGCAGATGGAGATCGCCCTGCGTCGCGGAGGGGACAAGGCGGCGAACTGCGCCGAGGTCGTGTCCAACGCGCCGACGGGCGAGGGAGAGGTCAAGGTCGTGTTCGACGGCCAGAAGGGACGCGTGACCGACGTGCTGGTCGGGCCGCCCTTCGCGGGGACGCCCGCCGAATCCTGCGTGAAGCGCGCCTTCGTCGGAGAGATCGTGCTGCCGTTCGATGGCGATCCGCTCGAGGTCCCGTACACCGTGAAGCTGCCGTCCAAGAAGTCCGGCGCGGGAGCTTCCGGAACGAAGACGCCATGAAGTGCGCCTCCCTCGCCGTCGTCGCCGCGCTGGTGTTGGCCACTGCCTCCGCCGGTGCGGAGGAGCCGGCGGCACCTCCGCGGTACCCGCCGTCCTCGGCACGCGTGAAGGTCATCGCCGGCGGGGTGGCCGTGACGGCGCTCGCTTACGGCGCAGCATTCCTTGCCGCATCCTCGTGGCCGGAGGTCCCTGGGGCGAGCGAGCTGAAGATCCCGATCGCTGGTCCATGGCTCGCGCTCGCCAAGAACGGCTGCGCCGCGGATGATCCGGACTGCGGCGCGACGCTGTACGTTCGCGGGGCGCTCACCGCCATCGGTGGGCTCGCGCAGCTCGCCGGCCTGGGGCTCGTCGGCGAAGGGATCTTCATGACCACGGAGGCGCGCTCGGCGCAGCCTTCGAACCCTGCGGCGCTGACGGTGCGGCCGGCCCCGGTGATCACCGCGACCGGCATGGGCCTCGGCGTCGTCGGTACGTTCTGAACTACCGAGAACCATGCGGGCCGCGCGGTGATGCGCCAGCGCCCGCTCACCGGCGGCGCCATGGCAACGGCGCGGGGCCGCAGACGGGCTTGCCCGTCATCCGTCCGATGCGCTCGATCAGCAGCTCGACGCTGGCGCCGTACGGTACGCGCTGATCAGCGCTTCCACCGAAGACGCGGCCCGCTCCGATCACGTCGCCCGCGCGCAGCTCGATGTGGTTGCTGATGTACGCGACGGATTCCGGCAGCGAGAAGGTCCACTCGCCGACGCGCGAACAGGAACGCGTCTCGGCATCGACGCGGACCTGAGTCCGCAGCGCCTCGACCGAGCCGAGCTCGTCGGGCGTGACGAGCGCCGGGCCGAGCTGCGTTGCAAAGTCCTTCGCCTCCGACGGTGGGAGCCCGCGCGCGAGCGACCGCGCCTCCAAGCTGCGCGCCGTCCAGTCGTTCAGCACGGTGTAGCCAGCGATCGCGCGCTCCACCTCGTCCGGGGTGGCACGCCACAGGTCCTCGCCGAGGACCACCGCGAGGTTCAGCTCGTAGTCGGGCCTGTCCTCGAGCGGGGGGAAGGGGATCTCAGCCGCGTGTCCAAGCAGCGCGCGGCTGTTGCCGAACCGATACCAGGGTCGCTCGGCGCCGTGCGCGTAGGGGCCGAGCTGGATGTACGCCGCGCGGTCGGTGGCGCAGGGAGGCAGCCACAAGATCGTGGCTGGATGCAGATGCGTCGACGCGGGACGATCCCCGTTGAGCAGCCGATCATCCAGCGCGTGAAGGCCGGCGCAACGGAGCGCCACCACGCGCGTGTGAAAGTCCGACACGCCGCGGATGTCCGCGAGCTTCGTCCCGAAGTGGCGCTCTAGCTCCGCGACGTCGTAGAGCGCTCCGTCCCGTTCGAGCGCTACGATCGGGGTGGACGTCGCGAGCTGGAGCACGTGCGCGATTCTCATGGCGTGACCAGGCCGCCGGGAGCCGGCGGAGCGTACCATCCCGGTCCGCCGACGCCCTCAGGCCGGCGGAACCCCCCGCGCCTACGCCTGCGGCCGGCGGTCGGCGCGCGATCCCGAGGGACTCGACCCTTCTTGGGACATCGGATTGTCCTTTGCATTGACGCGCTGGGAGAGCGGCCTAGAATGCCGGCGGATTCAGAGCGGCATCACGTCGCGCAGGCTTGCCGTGGGTCCCTGCCGGTTGCAGATGGGCTCGTACGGCAGGTCAGGTTCTGTTGCCGGCACGGGGTTCCCCGTCGCGGGGTTTCCTCCGGCTTCGGTCCTGCTGACGGGGCCGTGCGGCTTGTAAGCCGGGCAAGGTATTTGCCGTGGACAGCCGACCCTTGGCGGCGCTCACCTTGGAGCGCCGCTCGAGGGACTGGTTACAGGCGCGCACACGGCGCAGCGGAGCGATGGGTCATGAGCAAGCGGACCAAATTCGTCTTCGTCACAGGCGGAGTCGTATCGTCGATCGGCAAGGGACTCGCTGCGGCCTCGATCGGGGCGCTGATGGAGTCCCGTGGGTTGAAGGTTACCCACCTCAAGCTGGACCCGTACATCAATGTCGATCCCGGCACGATGTCCCCCTACCAGCACGGCGAGGTCTTCGTCACAGACGATGGAGCAGAGACCGATCTCGATCTCGGGCACTACGAGCGCTTCACGCTCGCGCGGATGAGCCGCCAGAACAACTTCACCACCGGCCGCGTCTACGAGGCGGTCATCTCGAAGGAGCGCCGCGGCGAGTATCTCGGCGCGACGGTGCAGGTGATCCCGCACGTCACGGACGAGATCAAGCTGCGCATCCGTTCTGCTGCGGACGGGGCTGACGTCGCGATTGTCGAGGTCGGCGGTACCGTGGGTGACATCGAGTCGCTTCCGTTCATCGAGGCGATCCGCCAGCTCAAGGTGGAGTCGGGCGCGCAGAACGCGATCTCGGTGCACGTCACGCTGGTGCCGTTCATCGCGACGGCGGGCGAGCTGAAGACGAAGCCCACCCAGCACTCGGTGAAGGAGATGCGCGAGATCGGCATTCAGCCGGACATCCTCCTCTGTCGCTGCGATCGGCCGCTCCCGCGCAGCATGAAGGAGAAGATCTCCCTCTTCTCGAACGTCGCCGTCGACTGCGTGATCGCGGCCGTCGACGTCGACTGCATCTACGAGCTCCCCCTCGTCCTCCACGCCGAGGGGATCGACGAGAAGATCACGGAGCTGCTCAACATCTGGGCGAGGCAGCCGGACCTGTCGCCGTGGCAGCGCATCGTCGAGCGATTCAAGAAGCCGTCCCGCGGCATCGTGAAGATCGGCGTCGTCGGCAAGTACGTGCACCTGCGCGACTCCTACAAGTCGCTGCACGAGGCGCTCGTCCACGGCGGGCTCCACAACGACGTGCGGGTCGAGCTCGAGTACATCGACTCCGAGCAGATCGAGGCGCGCGGTGCGGCCGACCTGCTGTCGAACCTGGACGCTATCCTCGTGCCCGGCGGCTTCGGCGATCGCGGGACCGAGGGGAAGATCGAGGCCATCCGCTACGCGCGCGAGGAGAAGATCCCGTTCTTCGGGATCTGCCTCGGCATGCAGCTCGCGGTCGTCGAGTACGCGCGCCACGTCTGCGGCATGACGGGAGCGAACTCCGTGGAGTTCGATCGCAACGCCGCCTACCCGGTGATCGATCTGATGCCCGACCAGAAGGGGGTCGTCGAGAAGGGCGGGACGATGCGCCTCGGCGCGTACCCGTGCGTCCTGGACAAGGGCTCCGTCGCCGCAGAGGCGTACGGGCAGACGAGCATCAGCGAGCGGCACCGGCATCGGTACGAGGTGTCGAACAAGTACCGCGAGGCGATGGCGCAGAAGGGGCTCGTGCTTTCCGGGACGTCGCCCGACCAGCGCCTCGTCGAGATGATCGAGCTGCGCGAGCATCCGTACTTCGTGGGCTGTCAGTTCCACCCCGAGTTCAAGAGCCGCCCCCATAGCGCCCACCCGCTCTTCGCGCGCTTCGTGCGCGCCGGTCTGGAGCGCCAACGCGAGCGCAACAAGGCCGAGAAGCCGAAGCCCGGCGATTCTGCCTCCGCCCATACCCAGCAAGCTGCCTCGTCCGTCAACTAGGGCGGGGTGCAGGTCGTGCGCTACGGGCTCAGCCGCTAGGCAGGCGAGTGAGGCGTACGAAAGCCGCGGCGAGCCGAACGACACGGACGAGCCCGTAGCGCATGAAGATGCGCCCCGCGCCAGAGCTCCCGAGGGGCTCTGGCCCGCCGCGTCGACAGCGAGACGCGCGGCGCTGCGATGGTCGTCGAGGGGGTCGTCGCGAGCGTTCACGGACGAAGGCGGCTCTGCAGCCTCCGTCCGCAGATCATCGATGAACGAACGCCGCGGGCGATCAGACGTCGCCGAGGCTCGGCTGACCCAGCGGCGGGGCATCAAGGGGCTCGGCGTTCGTGGCCTGAGGCGCGAGCAGCGGCGAACGCTCGCCGACCTCCTTGATCAGGTTCCGCTGCAGCACGTGCGCCGGCGCGGTCCTGAGCTCCCAGATCAGGCCGAGCTTCTCCATCGCGCGCAGGATGTAGAAGCTGACGTCGATCTCCCACCAGAAGAAGCCCTGGTTCGCGCTGCTCATGTAGTGGTGGTGGTTGTTGTGCCAGCCCTCGCCGAGGGTGATCAGCGCGAGCCAGAAGTTGTTGCGGCTCGTGTCGGTCGTTGCGTAGCGCCGCGAGCCAAACACGTGCGCGAGGGAGTTGATCGTGAACGTGCCGTGCATGAGCGCGCACGTCGACACGACATAGCCCCACAGGAACGCGTCGTAGCCGCCCACCGCGAAGAGCAGCGCCATCATGCCGAGCGGGCCGACCACGTGGTAGCGCTCCAGCCAGCGGAGCTCAGGGAAACCCGCGAAGTCAGGGATGCGCTTCAGATCGAGCGCCTCGTGCTCGCGGCCGAGCCACCAACCCATGTGCGCGTACCAGAACCCCTTGCGGAGCGGGCTGTGGACGTCGCGCTCGGTGTCCGAGTACTTGTGGTGGACGCGGTGCGTCCCCCCCCACCACAGCGGGCCCTTCTGCGTCGCCGTGGTGCCGAGCAGCGCGAGCAGGAATTGCAGGCCGCGGCTCGTCTTGTAGCTGCGGTGCGAGAAGTACCGGTGGTAGACCCCCGTGATCGCGAACATCCGGACGAAGTACGTGGCCGCGGCGAGCGCCGCGAGCTTCCATGTGGCACCTCGGAGGATGGCGACCACGGTGCCCACGTGGATCGCAGCGATCCCCAGCACGTTGAAGAGCTGGCCGAGGCTGGGGCCGGGTTTGGGTACGACGACTCGTGTAGGGCTCGATGCAGGCGCTTGCGTCATGGGTTCCAAGGTGGATGGAGCATCGAGCACGCCCGTCACTGGGGCTCACGACGCCGGTCATGATTCCGTCATGCGATGCAGCAGCCGGCGCGCCGGCGGATCGGCGCAGGGCGTCGACGAGCGCGCGATCTCAGGGGCGCAGCGAGAGGACGTCGATCGCTGGCCCGGCGGAGACCCGGATCTCGCTCGCTCGGAGGGGATCGCCGTCGAGGATGTAGGGGCCGTCGCCGAGCGAGGCCGCGCTGGGCTCGGCACCGAACCGGACCGTGAAATCTTGGACGAGGTCGTCGAAGTGGTCCCTGCCGCCGATCCGGCGGCCCGCGAGGACGAGCGGCGCGCGCGGCCCGAGCTCTCGAGGGGGCAGGGCGCTGGCGACGAGGTGAGGGCGATCGAGATCCTCCCCTGCCCGGTAGGTGACGAGCATGTGGATCCCGAGGTCGCGCACTGCAGAAGAGCAGATGAGCGACCAGGCGCGTGGGGCGAGCTGCCGCCCCTCCACGTCGATCGTGCACGGCAGCGGGTCGAGGACGCGGCGCGCGTAGGCGCCGCCGTAGAAGGACTCGATGAACACCCGCGCCACGATGCGCGCAGCGGCGCCGTAGCCGTCGCCTCCGCGCTCGTAATAGACATCGAAGAAGCTGGCCACGAGCCCGGTGCCGAAGATGAAGCCGATGCGCTCCTCGACACCGCCGCGGGTCGTCGCGCGCACGCGCAAGGTCGGCCGGCGGACGGCGCCCTGGATGGCCGCGCCGCTCGGGAGGCCGCGAACCCGGCTGACCGTCCGCGCGAGGAGCACCGCCGGATCGCCGGTCATGCCCCAGTTCCGCGCGACGGTCGCCACGGTTCCGCCTGGCAGCAGGACAAGAGGCGGCAACGAGCGCTCGCCGAAGGCGCGCGCGAGGGCCGTGACGCCGGCCATGAAGCTGCCGTCGCCGCCCGAGAGCGCGACGAGATCCGTGCCTCGCCGGGCGAGCCGCTCGCAGACTTCCGCGAGCTCCGCGACGTTCGAGGTCGGGTGGAGCTCCGCCGCGCCAGCGCACGCAACCGCCATGCGGTCGATGAGCGACGGCTTCGCCCGGTACCGGCGCGCCGTGGTGTTGACGATGACGTCGATACGCATGGTGCCGGAACGTGAGCGCCCTATAGAACGGATTCCCCGGGTGGTCGAGCCGAAGGGGCTTCGAACGCGAACTTCGGCGCGGTAAGACGCGCGCATGCGCCGCGTGCTCTCCGGGTCGATCCTCGCCGGCCTCCTCTCGATCGTCGCCGTCACCGGCTGCGCGAGCTCGGCCTCCCTACGCGCAGCCGAGGCGGGCAGGTTCGATGAGCTGCGCCGCACGTTGGGCGACGAGCTTCGCCGCGGCGCGCTGGACAGCGACGACGTACGAGCGATTGCCCGCGCGATCGCGCGGGGGGAGATCGCGCGCGCGACGCCGCCATCGGGGGCCGATCGGCTGCGCGAGCTCCGGACGTGCGCGCGCGCGCTGGAGGACGCGCTGGTCGAGCGCGCCGCGGGCTCGGACGCGATCGCGACCGCCGCGGAGATGCTCCTCCTCGAGGCGGGGCTCACCGACCCGGAGAGCGTGAAGCGGTACGCGAGCGACGCGGCGGCGGGGCGATACCCTGGCAAGGACGCGGCGCTCGGCGCGCTGGAGACGCGGGCGCTCGTCACAGCCGAGGACGGCGCGGTGCGCCGCTCGCGGATGCTCGACGGAGATCAGGAGGTCCGCGTCTCGGCGCTCCGCGCCGCCGCCGCGGCAGCGGATCCGAGCGACCGGGGAGCGCTGCTCGAGGCGGCGCGGCTCGATCCTTACCCGCTCGCGCGGACGCTGGCGATCCGCGCCGCCGGGGCGCTCGGCGATCAGGAGGTCGTGCTGGCGCTGCGCGATATCTGGACCCTCTCGGATGAACCCGGGCGCGAGGCGATCGCCGAAGCGTGGGCGACGCCGCGCGCGATGGGCGGCGGCGGGCGCGCGCAGCTGCTCTGGGCGATCTCCACCCAGCGCGGCGCGCCCGCGATCGCCGCGGCGCGCGCGCTGGTCCGCGCGGGAGGCGAGGGCGTCGGCGAAGCGGTCTCCGTCCTCATCGGCGCCATCCGCTCCAGCCAGAGCCGGGATCGCGTCTACGCCATCCTCTCCGCGCCGCTCCAGGACATGGCGGTGCGATCTGCGCTCATCGAGGCGCAGGGCGATCCGGATGAGGCCGTGGTCTTCGCCGTCCACAGCCGCCACGTCGACGCCGCGCCGCGGGACGTCGCGGCGCGCGAGCGCTCCGCGGCGGTCGCTTGGCTCATGAAGCTCGCCGCGGGGACGTCGACGCGCGCGGTGCTCGCGCGGGGAGCCCTCGCACGTGCAGGCATTCGCGCGGTCGTGCCGCTGCTGGAGCGCGATGTCCGATCCCGCGAGATCCCGGTGCGCGAGGCGGCGGGGGCGGGCTTGGTCGCGCTCGGCGAGATCCCGCGCGCCGCATCGCTCCTCGCCGACGCCGAGCCCCAGGTCAGGACCTCGGTGGCCTGCGAGATCCTCGGGGCGTTCTGAGCGTTGCCAGGGCGGCGCCCGAGGTGGTCCGGTCGTTCAGAACTTCGAGACGAGCTCGAGCCGCGCGCCCTCGAACGGCGGGAAGAACCGGCACACGCCCGAGACGCAACGCAGTCCCCCGCGCCGCTGGCCAACGAAGAGCTGCGCGGTGTCGATGATCCGATCGAGCGCCGTCCTCGTCGACCCGGCCTTCCACTGCAGCCCCCCGTTGAAGAAATGGCAGAGCTCGGTGTCCTTGCCAGGTTCACACCCAGGCTGTGAGGTGTACTCGTAGCCGAACATCGCTGCGAGGTGGGGCGACCACTGGAGCGCGAGGTAGTTGTCCCCTTCGACCCAGGAAGATTCGAAGTTCTCCGGCCTGTAACGGCGACGGCTGTTGCCTTGCGCCTGGATCGAGAACGCGCCGGCGAGGTGCTTCACGACGTCGTAACGGACATAGCCCTCGCTGTAGAAGACATGGCCAGTGTCGGCCTCATCGGATTGCCGGACTCCAGCCCACGCGCGCACGTGAGAGCGGCTGCCGTCGAAATCGATCTCGGTGCCTGCTGCGGTATCCCAGGTGTCGGTCCTGTTCGTGTCGTCCGTCTTGCAGTCATAGTTCGCCTGGCGCTCGGAGAAGCTCACATAGCGACCGAGCCAGGCATAGATGGCCGCGCTCCGGGTGAAGCGGTAGTCGACGCGCCCGCGCCCGCCGGTCACGCAGACGTTGGGCGCTCCGATCGGCTCGACGTAGATGGGCTCCGCCGTAGGAGGCTGGTTGTACGCCACGCCCTCGAACTCCGGCGCATTGAACCCCGGGTTCGACAGCGAAGAGACGTCGATGTTGGCCGACAGCGGGAAGAATCGCCGGTAGTGCTTCCCTTCCAGGGCGACGGCGAGCGG
Organism: Sorangium aterium; assembly: GCF_028368935.1. Taxonomy (NCBI): domain Bacteria; kingdom Pseudomonadati; phylum Myxococcota; order Polyangiales; family Polyangiaceae; genus Sorangium; species Sorangium atrum. Next base: position 1,471,303 of record NZ_JAQNDK010000005.1, read on the forward strand.
ACCTCCACGCCCGTTCGCCGCCAGATAGACCGCATAGCCGGACATGTCCTTTGCAGGCACGCCATCACGGTCGAGATGACCGCCACGGAGCTGCTGACCGGCAACCTCGACGTAGACATCGCCGCGCTCTGCGATGGACGGAATGCTCACCGAGCCGCTGAAGGTGCGGATCGTGTTGTGCTGCCGCGCGGGGGAGGCGCTGACGACGTTGAACTCCGGGAATCTACCGCCGCACAGGCGCAGCGCGGCCTGAGGATCCGCGCCGCCCTCGTCCAGGCATCGGTTGAACTCTTCGGTGTATGTCTTGCGCAGCAGCAGCGCGCCGTTCGCCGCGAGCTCCACGCCCTTCAGGGTCGCCTCCAGGCGTCCGCCGAGCACCGTGTCCTCCAGGTAGTTCGGCCGTGCCCCTTCGGTGACATCGCGGGTGCGAGGATTTCCCCCCGCATCCACGGTCGTCTCGCGCGTGACCAGGTCGTCGGCGCCAGGGAAGCCGAAGAAGAGCGGCGACCCGTCGCCATGGAGCCGCCTGCCGCTCGCCTCATCGACGCGCAGCGGGTTCATCTGCCCGGCGAAGGCGGTGGCCTCGAGCCTGAACAGCTGGAAATCCTTGTCGAGCACGAGCCTGCCGCCCCTCAGGGTCGTGTCGATGGCGAGCTCGTCCATCTTCCGCACGCTGAAAACGAGACCGCGTCCGAGCTGGGCGTAAAAGTCGCCCGCTGTTGCCTCGATACCCGGCTGCGTGTAGGTGAGCCAGAGCTTCGCTGGATAGATCGTCGTCAAATAGCGGGAGTGAACCTCCCGCGCGGCGTCGTTCAGATCGAACGATACCTCGTCGTTCAGGACCTTCTCTTGCAGCTCGAAGCTGGTCGCCGAGGGCCTGGCCAGGTAGAAAGAGGCGTTGAGCCGCGTCCCGAGCTGGATGCGCCACCAGTTGAGCTGAGCGTCGACCCGATCGACGATCTCTCCGTAGTTGTCGTCGAGATAGCGTGAGGGATAGCGGCGATCGTCGTTGCGATTGTCGAAATGATAGCTGGCGGCCGCGGTGTTCACGACATCGAGCGAGAGCGGTTCGCCGCCGACGTTCGGGAGATCGACCGCCGCCGCCGGAGAGGCCGCGAGGACGAACGTCGCTGTCAGGCAGGAACGGACGAGGCGGAGCGGGCTGCGCACCGCCCGATCTCTACCACGGACCTCGGCGCCGTGGAGCCAGCGAGCCGCCGATCGAGCCGAGAGCGCGCGAAGACGGCCGCCCAGGCGCTACTGGTCAAGCGCCTTCTCGACCTGCTCGGTGAGCGCTGCCTCGTCGCCGGGCTGGTACCCGCCCCGCTTGTGAAGAATCGAGCCGTCTCGGCCGATGAGCACGGAGAACGGGAGCTCGCGCTTCGGATTGTACCTGGCGGCCACGGTCGTCTCCTCGTCGAGGAGGACAGGGAAGATCATCTCTCTGTCGTGGACCGTGCTGCTCACCTGCGCCCGCGACTCCGGTCCGTCGAGCGACACGGCGAGCACGACGAACCCCTTGTCCTTGTGCTTCTTGTAGAGCTCGACGAGGTGAGGCATCTCCGCCAGGCACGGATCGCAGGTGGTCGACCAGAAGTCGATGAGCACCACGCTCTTGCCGGCGTAGTCCGAGAGCCTGACCGTCTTGCCGTCGAGGGCGGGGAGCGAGAAATCCGGCGCCGGGCTCGCCGATGAGCCGCCGGAGGCCGCTCCGCACGAGGCGGCAGCGAGGCTGAGGACGATGGACGCCAGCGAGAGCGCGCAGCGGGTGTTTCGGTTCATTGGGTTTCCGTCGCGAAGGGCCGGCCTGAGCGGCCGACCGGCATGAGGCTCAACGTCGCGGGCGCCCTCTGCGGCGCCCTGGCAGATTCTCCCAGCAGCGCGCGCCGACCGGTGGCTCGACGACGCGCCCACGGCGAAGCTCGTTCAGAGCTCGCCGTTCATGATCTTCTCATAGGTCCGCCAGAAATTGCTGTCCTCCTCGGGCACGCCAGCGACGACTTCCATGATCGTCATGTCCTGCGTCCTGACGATCATGTTCGCCGGGAACGCGTCGGCCTGAAAAAGCGCGCCGAGCTTGTACGAAGGGTCGATCGCCGACGGGTACTGCACGTCGTACCGGGTCGTCCAGCGGTACAGGTCGTTCGGGACCGCCGCCTCGCCCGGGGTCCTTCCGTCTGCGAGCTGAACAAGGAACTCGCCGCCCTGGGGTTGATACTTCTTGTAGAGCTCGGGCAGGACGGACTCTGCCTCGATTTTGCAGGGGCCGCACCATACGGACGAGACGTCGATCAGCAGCACCTTCGGCTTCGGCTCTCCCGCGCCGTAAAGCGAGCCTTCCGGAAAGACCTCCGTCCCGGTCGGGTTGTAGAAATCGGCGAGCTGAATCGGCTGCATCGTGTCGTTGTGTTCGGCGGCGTTGGCGTACCCGACGAACTGATAGTTCGCGATCACCCGATGGAGGCTCACCCCATACGGCCCAGCCGGATATCGAGCGTTCGCAGCTTGACCCGTCCCCTCGGGAAAAGGAGGAGCAGGAATGGGATCCTCAGCGCAGCCGACGAGCCCTAGAGCCGCCACGACGAAAAGGCCCATCCCACCGAGAACCGCGTCGATTCGCATGATGCCACCGCCTGAAGTATGGTGTAGGAGTGCTCATTCTTCTGGGCGGCACGGGGGGCGTCAAGGGCAACCTTGGCGTCGCCGCTTCGCTCGGGAGCGCGTTTCCGTAATCTCCGGCCAGGCCCGCCGTGCCTGCCCCGATCCGCGGGTGTTTCCCGCGCTGAGGTCCTATGCAGCAGGTTGCCGCTTCTCACAGCGCCCGTCGGGCCCGTCTCCGTAGTATCCACGCCTTCCTGATCTTGTGCTGCCTCGCGAGCGGGGCGGCCATCGCGGGCGGCGCATGCTCGTCGGGCACGCAGGACGAATGCTTCGGGGGGGTCATCGTCGACGGCGTCTGCGAGGGCAAATGCAAGCCAGAGCTCTGCCTGGAGGGCAACACCTGCGTCGGCAACCGCTGCGTGCTCAGGTGCAGCAGCCACGGCGAATGTATTCCAGGCCTCCAGGACTGTGCGCCGGCCGAGGAGGACGACTCGAAGGCCGAGATCCTGGTCTGCACGCAGAAGGAGAAGATGGTGGGCTTCGGTGCGCCCTGTCCATTCGGCACCGAGTGCGGCCAGTTCGGGCGCTGCCCCGACGAGACGCCGTGCAACCCGATCCAATGCAACGGGAACCCCGGCGAGTGCCAGCGCGACGCGGAGCGGTGCGGCGACGACCCCGCGTGCTCCGCCGGCAAGTGCAGCGACGGCAGCTCCTGCGTCGTCCCCGCCTGCCCTCCCGACCAGTGCGCCTCGCTCGGCCTGGAGTGCCTCGGCAAGGGACAGGGCGACGCCGAGGCCTACTGCACGATGCCGCACTGCACGGGCGATGCGGACTGCCCCGGCGGCTTCGAGTGCGCCGTGTCGCGCGATCCTCACGCGATCTGCGGCACGGACAAGGGGAATGACAGCTTCTGCGGTGAGACGGACGAGGAGTGCATCGACCCGTCCACGTTCGGCGACGGCAACACCTATGTCGAGGGCCCGGTGTGCCTGCTGCGCAGCACCTGCGTCAAGCGCACCCAGTGCGCGCCGTGCAGCACCGATTTCGACTGCTCGTTCGTCGCAGAGCAGCGCTGCGTCGCGATCGACGGCGAGCGCCGGTGCGCCAGGTCCTGCAGCGCGGACTCCGACTGCGACCTGGACTACCGGTGCGACGACGGCGCGTGCGTTCCGCGGTTCGGCGCCTGCACCGGCAAGGGCAACTTCTGCGAGCCGTGCCGCAACGACACCGACTGCGGCGACGCGGACTCCACGATGGAGTGCACCACCACGCTGCGCGGCGAGCGGGCGTGCCTGGACGCGGCGCTCCCCATCCGGTGCACCGCGGAGAACGCGGCCGAGGTCTGCCCGAAGTCGCCCAGCGGGCTCGTCGGCGAGTGCGTGTGCGTCCAGCAGAACACGAGCGGGGACTGCGTGGACTCGCGGTGCTACCTGCCGTCGCGCCGGCTCGATGCCGGCGACCCCGATTCCAAGGTCGCCACCTGCTGGTGACGGCGCCGACCGGGCGCAGGAACGGCCGCTGTCGCGCCCGCGCCCGGCCGGAACGGGAACGAGCGCCCGCGGCGACGCCGCGCTCGCCGGTTGACGGGAATCCCGAGCAGTCCTAACTGCTTCGCCCCATGCCCATCACGAAGGACGCCGCGCTCGCTGCGCTGGCAACGGTCATCGCGCCGGACCTCCAGCGCCCCATCACCGACCTCGGTCGCGTCCGGGAGCTCTCGGTCGAGGCCGAGGCCGTCTCGCTCACCGTCGAGCTGACCAGCTACTTCAAGCAGCGGCTCGCGGCGGACATCGAGGCAGCTCTGAAGGGCGCCGGCGCGAAGGGCGTCCGGATCGCGTGGGACGTCGGCATCCCCACGCGCACCATCCTTCAGGACGACCCGTCCCCGGGCGTGAGGAACATCATCCTCGTGATGAGCGGCAAGGGCGGCGTCGGCAAGAGCACGGTCGCCGCGAACCTCACCCTGGCGCTCAGCCGCGAGGGGGCCAAGGTCGGCCTGCTCGACGCGGACATGTACGGGCCGAGCGTCCCGACCATGCTCGGCGTGATGGGCCGCCCGACGTCGTCCGACGGGCAGAAGTTCCTGCCGCTCGAGCGCTTTGGCGTGAAGCTCATGTCGATCGGCTTCCTGCTGGAAGATCCGAGGTCGGCGGTCGTCTGGCGCGGGCCGATGCTCCAGAACGCCCTGATCCAGTTCATGCGCGACGTGGAATGGGGTGAGCTCGACTACCTCGTGCTGGATCTTCCGCCCGGTACCGGCGACATCGCGCTGACGATTTCCCAGAAGATGAGGACCACGGGCGCGATCGTCGTGACCACACCGCAGGAGGTGGCCCTCCAGGACGTGTACAAATCGGTCTCGATGGCCCAGAAAGTCGGGATCGCCCTGCTCGGCGTGGTCGAGAACGAGAGCTACTTCGTGTGCGACGGGTGCAGCAAGCGGCACGAGCTCTTCGGGGCCGGCGGCGGGCAGAAGATCGCCGAGTTCGCCGAGGCGCCGCTGCTCGGCCAGATCCCGATGGATCCGGCCATCCGGGAGTGGGGCGACGCCGGCACGCCGGTCGTTCAGGCTGCCCCGAGCAGCCCGATCGCGCGCGCGTTCGTGGATGTGGCGGAGCGGCTGGCCGGCCAGGTCAGCGCCCACAACCTCGCGAGCGGGGGCGGCCTCCGCATCGATCGGAGCGGGGGGACCAACAAGCACCTGCCCATCATGCGGTAGGCTCTCGCGTAAACGTCCCGGGTACGATATGGTTCCGGCCCCTTCCCCCATTCAACCGAGGGGGCCGCTGGAGAGAACGCGAGCACGTTTCGCCCCCATCGGCATGCGTTGTCGCGCGAGGCGCGGATGAATACCCACGAAAATACCATCACGCCGGCGGACGCGCCGGGAGCTCCGGCCGACCAGGGCGGCCCGCTCGAGTCGTCGAACGCTGCGCCCGAGCGGGCAGCCCAAGCCCATGAAGCGGGGTCCACCCCCCCGACCGAAGCGAGCCACGAGCCCGGCGAAGAAGCGTCGCCGCAGGCGAGCTCGACCCAGTCCGAGGCGATACCGGCCGCGGCGGCAACCGCCGCCCCGGCGAGCGCTGACGACGACGAGTGGGAAGAGCAGCCGGGCGACAACATCGGCAACCGCGTTCCAGGCCTGCCGCGGGACGATATCGGCAACCGCAAGCCCGGGTTCTCGCCTGGCAAGCGGACCCCTCCGGCGGCTGTGAAGCCCGCGCCGGCCGCGAAGCCCGCGCCGGCCGGAGAGGCCGGTGCGGCCGCGCAGACCGAGGGGGGCGCTGGAAAGAAGCGCCGCCGCCGCCGTCGCCGCAAGGGCGCGGAAGAGGCCGGCCAGCCCGGGGCCGAGGCTGCTGAGGCGGCCGAGGCCAGCGGCGCTGAGGCGGCCGACGCGGCCGACGCGGCAGAAGACGAGGGCGAGGAGGAGCAAGCGGCCGACGAGGCGGGCGGGCAGCCGCAGCCTGGCGGCGAGAAGCGCAAGCGGCGCAAGGGGCAGGGCGCGCCGCCACCGCGCGAGCGCCCGGCCTTCAGCATCGGCGAGGAAGTGTTCGGCAAGGTCAGCAAGATCACTGACCATGCCATCTGGATTGACATCGCCGGGAAGGCGACGGGGCTGTTCGACCGTCGCGAGATCCTCGATGAGGAGCCGCCCATCGAGGGTGATCAGTTCATCGCGACGGTGGCGAGCACCGGCGTGCGCGGAGGCATGCTCCTCCTGTCGAGGGCGCCGGTGCAGCTCGATCAGGCGCGCGCGCGCGCCGAGGCTGCGCTCCAGAGCGGCGAGTCGATCGAGGGGTTCGTGACCGGGGCGGTGAAGGGCGGGCTCGAGGTCGACCTCGGCGGCCTCCGCGCCTTCGCGCCGGCGTCGCACGTCGATCTGCGCCACGGCGCGGACCTCAACTACCTCGTGGGCCAGCGGCTCGACTTCGGCGTGACCCAGTTCGCGAAGAAGGGGCGCGACATCGTCGTGTCCCGCCGCAAGATGCTCGAGGAGGAGAGCCGGAAGGCGCGCACCGAGGCGCTCACGTCGATCGAGCCCGGCTCGCTGCACAAGGGCATCGTGCGCAAGGTCGTCGCCTGGGGCGTGTTCGTCGCGCTCCCCGACGCCGGCGGCGTCGAGGGGCTGGTCCACATGAGCGAGGCGAGCCACGACCGCGGCGCCAAGCTGGCCGACCTGTTCAAGCCGGGCGCGGAGATCGACGTGAAGGTCCTCCGCGTCGACGACAAGGGCAAGCTCTGGCTGAGCCGCAAGGCCGCCACCGTCGATCCGTGGGACGCGGTGAAGGAGAAGTACGCGGTCGGCACGCGCCACAAGGGCAAGGTCGCTCGCCTGCAGCCGTTCGGCGCGTTCATCGAGCTCGAGCCGGGCATCGATGGGCTCATCCACACGGCCGACCTCTCGATGAAGCCGATCCAGCACCCGAACGAGGTCGTGAAGGTCGGCGACGACGTCGACGTCGTCGTCGCGACCTGCGACGCCGCGGGCCGGCGCATCGGGCTCCACCCTGCTCCGCCCGAGGGCGAGGAGAGCGAGCCGCGCCAGCGCGTTCAGCAGGGCAAGGCGGTGAAGGTGTCCGTCACGCAGGTGACCGAAGGGGGGCTCGTCGTCCGGGTGCTCGGCACCACGGGGCGAGCGGCCCGCGGCTTCATCCCGGCCGGCCACACCGGCACGCAGCGCGGCACCGACCTCCGGAAGGAGTTTCCCATCGGGACCCAGCTCGACGCGAAGGTCATCGAGGTGGATCCGCGCCGGGGCGAGGCCAAGCTGTCGATCCGCGCCCTCAAGGAGGACGCCGAGAAGCAGGCGTACCATCAGTACCGCGCGGGGGTCGCGCGCGAGGCCAAGTTCGGCACGTTCGCCGACCTGATGAAGAAGAGCTGATCCCGGGAGGCGCGCGCTGCCCGTGCAGCGGCGCCTCCGCCTCCATCCTCCACCAGCCACCGCCGCGGTTCGGCGAGCTTCGCGCTACTCGCGCCCCAGCGCGTTCACGGGATCCATGCGCGCGGCCCGCCGCGCCGGGAAGAACCCGAAGACGATCCCGATCGCCGTGCTCACCCCGAGCGCGACCGCGAGCGCGGTCGGCTCGAGCCTCATCGGCCAGCTGAACGCGCGCGAGAAGCCGAAGATGACGCCGTACCCGAGCGCGCTGCCGACGACGCCGCCCAGCGTGGCGAGCACGAGCGCCTCGAGCAGGAACTGCAGCAGGATGTCGATCTCCCGGGCGCCGATGGCCATCCGGATGCCGATCTCCCGGGTGCGCTCGGTGACGCTGACCAGCATGATGTTCATGACGCCGATGCCGCCCACGACGAGCGACACCGCCGCGATGCTGACGAGCAGCGCCGAGAGCGCCGCGAAGATCGCGTCCTGCATGGCCTGGAACTCCGCCTGGCTGCGGACGGCGAAGTCGTCCTCGTCGTTCTCGCCGATGTGGTGCCGCTGGCGGAGGATCGCCTCGGCCTGCAGCCTGGCGCGCTCCGACGTCTCGGCCGACGTCGAGCTCAGCAAGATGGCGTGAACCTCCCCGGGCCGCGTGGCGATGACGTGCGACCGCATCGTGGTGATGGGCATCAGCACGATCTCGTCCTGGCTCTGCCCGAAGGGCGACGCCCCCTTCTCCTCCAGCACGCCGAGCACGCGGTACATCTGGCGGCCGATCCGCACCATCCGGCCGATCGGATCGAGCGATCCGAACAGATCGCGCGCGGTCTGGGCCCCGATCACGACGACCTTCTCGGAGAGGTTCTCCGAGGCGGGGCTCCACGGCTCTCCCTGCGCGACCTTCCAGCTCCGGATCTCGAAGTAGTTCAGGCGCGTCCCGACGAGCGTCGGGCTCGCGTTCTGGCCCTCGTGGATGACCTGGGCGCTCGACCTGAGGAACGGCGCCACGAGCCGGATGCTCGTCGACTCGCGCGCGAGCGCCTGGCCATCGAGCTCCGAGAGCTTGGCGCCCGCGGTGCTGCGGACGCCTGATGCGCGGGCGGAGCGGGCGAAGACGATGAGCGAGTTGGAGCCGAGGTTCGAGATCTGCGCGTTGACGTTGGCGCGCGCGCCGCTCGCCAGCGCCGTGACGGTGACGACGGCCGCGACGCCGATCGTGATCCCCAGGATCGTGAGCCCGGCGCGGAGCTTGTTCCGGCGGACGGCGCGCAGCGCGATCACGACCGCCGAGAAGACGCGGGTGAGCGTGGCGCTCATTCGTGCCTCAGGGCGGCGATGGGATCCTGACGGGCCGCGCGGCGGGCCGGAAAGAACCCGAAGACGATCCCGATCGTCGCGCTCGTCCCCACCGCGACGATGACCGCGCTGGCCGGCAACGTCATGCTCCAGCCGAGCGTCGCGGCGAGGGCCTTGATGACGCCGAGCCCCGCGCCGAGCCCCAGCACGCCGCCGATGAGCGAGAGGGTGATGGCCTCGACAAGGAACTGGACCAGGATGTCGCCCTCGGAGGCGCCGATCGCCATGCGGATGCCGATCTCGCGCGTCCGCTCGGTGACGCTGACCAGCATGATGTTCATGACGCCGATCCCGCCGACGAGGAGCGACACCGCGGCGATCGAGGACAGGAGCATCGTCAAGGTGTCCAGGATCCGCTCCTGGGAGGCGCGGAACTCCGCCTGCGTGCGGATCACGAAATTCGGCTCGTCGTCCGGCGCGATCTCGTGACGCTGCCGGAGGATCCTGTCGATCTGCTCCACCGCGCGATCGACGGTCCGCTCGCTCGTGGCGGCCGCGACGAGCATCTGCACCCTGCCCGGCGCGCTCGGCACGATCCGCGACCGGAAGCTGCCGATCGGCATGAGCAGCCGGTCATCCTGGTCCTCACCGAAGGGCGATTGCCCCTTCTTCGCGAGCACCCCGATCACCCGGAACGGGTGCTTGCCGATCCGGATGTACCGCCCCACCGCCTCGCCCGAGCCGAACAGGTTCTCCCGGACGGTCTCGCCGATCAGGCAGACCTTCGCCTTGAGCTGCTCGTCGGCCTCGGTCCAGCCCTCGCCCACCCCGACGCTGTACGAGAGGATCGAGAGGTAGCTCCGGGTCACGCCCATGACCTGGGTCGCGACGTTGGCCTCTCCGGCCACGACCTGCGTCGACGTCGAGCTGAACGGGCTCAGCGCGGCCACGCTCGTGGACTCCTTCAGGATCGCGATCCCGTCGGCCTCCGACATCCTCGCGTTCTCGCGGCGCCTCAGCCCCGACGCCTGCGTCGACTGCGGGAAGATGTAGATCGAACTCGCCCCCATGCCCGAGATCTCGCCAAGGACGCGGTTGCGCACGCCCGTCCCGAGCGCCACGACGATCACCACGGCCGAGACCCCGATCAGGATGCCGAGCACCGTCAGGGCGGCGCGGAGCTTCGAGCGGACGATGGCGCGCAGCGCGATCCGGACGGCGGCGAGGTAGCCGCTCATGGCGAGAGCTCGTCGCGCTCCGCCTCGGAGAGCGGCAGCGCGGCAAGCGCCGCCGCCGCGTCGACGGGGCGGTCGTCCCTGAGATCGCTCCGGATCTCGCCGTCGCGCATCGTGATCACGCGGCTCGCGCAGGCGGCGATGTCCGGCTCGTGCGTCACGAGGACGATCGTGATCCCGCCTCGGTTGAGCCGCTGCAGCAGCCCGAGCACCTCGTAGCTCGTGCGCGTGTCGAGGTTGCCCGTGGGCTCGTCGGCGAGGAGCAGCGGCGGTGAGGTGACGAGCGCCCGCGCGATGGCGACGCGCTGCTGCTGTCCGCCCGAGAGCTGGTTCGGCGTGTGGTGCAGGCGCTCGGCCAGCCCCACCGCGCCGAGCGCCTCGAGCGCCCGCTTGCGCCGCTCCGCCGCGCCGACGCCCCGATAGACCAGCGGCAGCTCCACGTTCTCGAGCGCCGTGGTGCGCGGCAGCAGGTTGAAGCCCTGGAAGACGAACCCGATAAGGCGGTTCCTGACGATCGCGCGCGCGTCGTTGCTGCGCCGGGTGACGTCGAGGCCGTCGAGCCGGTACGTGCCCTGCGTCGGCCGGTCCAGACACCCGATGATGTTCATCAGGGTGCTCTTGCCCGAGCCGCTCTGCCCGACGATCGCGACGAAATCGCCGTGCTGGATGGTCAGATCCACGTGCCGAAGCGCCCTCACGATGACGGCCTCGGTCGTGTAGTCCTTGCCGACGCTCGAGAGCTCGATGAGCGGCTCGTCCCGGGGCGCCGCGGCGACGTCTTGGCTCTGGGGCAGCATCACGCCTCAGAACAGCCGAGGGCCGCGCCCCTTGCCGCTCGCTGACGGATCGTCGTTCTCGTCGGTGACGACCTTGAGCGGCCCGAGATCGGACGCCAGCGCGGTGAAGATGCCGTCGGTGATCCCCACGTCGACGACGCGCGGCTCGATCTTCTCCGCCCCCGGCGTCGCGTCGGTCAGCACGTAGATCCGGCCCTTCTTCGGCGGGAGCGGCTCGAGGGGCGGCGCCTTGATCTCCTTGCCGTCCTTGTCCCGCGCCGGGGCCGGCTTGAACCGGAGCGCCGCGTTCGGCAGCCGCCGCACCCCCCTGGCCTCGGCGGACCGGACGCTCACCGTCGCCGTCATCCCCGGCCGGAGCTTGACGTCGGGGTTGTCGACCTCGACGACCGCCGCGTAGGTCACGACGCCGGACTGGCTCAACGGGCTGTAGCGCACCTGGCTCACCGTCCCTCGGAACGTCTCGCCCGGGAACGCATCGACGCTCACGTCCGCCGCCATGCCCTCGCGGAGCCGCCCGACGTCCGCCTCGTCGATGTCGGCGAGCACGCGCATCTTGCGGAGATCCTGGGCGATCACGAAGAGGGTCGGCGCCTGGAAGCTCGCCGCCACGGTCTGCCCGGGGTCGATCGCGCGGCTGATGACGACCCCGTCGATGGGCGAGAAGATGCGCGTGTACTGGAGGTTCGTCGTGGAGGAGCGGAGCACCGCCCTGAGCTGCGCCACCTGCGCCTTGGAGGCCGCGACGTCGGCGAGCGCGACGTCATAGGCGCCCTGCGCGGTGTCCAGATCCGCTTGCGAGCCCACCCCCTCCGCGACCATCTTCCTCGCGCGATCGAGCCGCTGCCTGGCGGTCCCCAGCGAGGCCTCCGAGCGCACGACGCTCGCGTTCGCCGCCGCGATCTGCGCCTGGTTCGAGTCGATCTGCGCCCCGAAGAGCGTCGGATCGATCTCGGCCAGCACGTCGCCGGCCTTCACGATGCTGTTGAAGTCGACGTAGACCTTGGTGATTCGCCCCGAGACCTGGGCGCCGATCTGCACCTCGGTGAGCGGCTTGACCTGCCCCGTCGACTGGACCACTTCGAGCACGTCGCCCGTGGTGATGTCGCCCGTGACGTAGCGCGGCGGCGGCGGGGGCCTCGTCCGGATCCTCCAGACGACGATCCCCGCGACGAGCGCTGCGATTGTCGCGAGGACGCCGAGCCGAGCGAGCCAGCGCTTCGTGCCCACCCGGGAGAGCTCCTGCTCCAGGCTCTCTCCCCCGCGTCGAGGCTGCGGTCCGCCCTCGCGGCGGCCCCGGGCTGCCGCGCCGCCGGGGGGAACCGGCGCGGCCGAGGCCGGTCGCATCTCGCCCGGCGGCGCCTCTCCGGGACGGAGACGCTCGGTTTCCGTGGCGGCCTGCTCAGCAGGGGGCGACGCGTCGAGGGGGTCGCGACCGGTCGCCCGAGCCATGGAGTCGGCCATCGGACGTCCTCATAGCACGCTGCTGCGCAAGCGCGCCTCGCTTGAAACCGCGGAACCGCCGTGGCAGACCAACCGCCGCCCCATGGAGTCGCTGCCCATCGCAACGGATACGGTCGTCACGCTGTCCTACGTCCTCTTCAACGAAAACGGCGAGACCGTGGATGAGGCATCGACCGCGGAGCCGCTCGTTTACACGCACGGCTATGCCCAGATCGTGCCCGGGCTGGAGCGTGCCCTGGAAGGGCTGCGGGCGGGCGAGCAGCGCGAGATCACCGTCGAGGCGGAGGATGCGTTCGGCGAGCGCGATGACGCTGGCGTCTTCGAGGTCGACAAGGCGGATTTCCCCGATGGCGGCGCTGTCGAGGTGGGCGACGAGTTCGTCGCCCAGGGCCCGGACGGCTCACCGATCGCGCTCCGGGTCATCGAGATCCTCCCCGAAGGCTTCCGGGTGGACACGAATCACCCCCTGGCAGGCCAGAAGGTGCGCTTCCAGGTTCAGGTCAAGGACGTGCGCGCCGCCAGCGAGGAGGAGATCGCGCAGGCTCAGGCCGAGCTGGAGGAGCGCATCGAGGAGTCCGAGGGCGAGGGCTGCTGCGATCACGACCATGACCACGACCACGACCACGATCACGGCCACCATCACGAGCACGGGGATGGGGTGCTCGTGACGCTCTCGAAGAAGTCGTCATAAGCCCGCCGCGAACTGGCGGGTTGTCCGAGGAGATCACACATCATGACCGTAGGTGAGAAGGGCAAGCTGACGGAGCTGCAGCTCGATCGCCGGGTGCGCGAGCGCCTGCTGGCGAGCGGGACGCTCAGCGCCGGGACCATCGAGGCGCACCTCGCGGGCTTGCAGGACCTGGAGGAGCAAGCCGAGGGGATCGCCGTCGATCAGCCGGCGCTCGGCGCGTCGGCGCAGGGGTCGCGGGTCGAGCCCGATCTCGACGACGACGGGGCAGAGTGAGCGACGCGAAGAATCGGGAAGAGCTTCCGCCGTTCGGGAGCCCCCCGGAGCTGCCGACGCTCGACTTCTCGACCTTCGTGCTGTCGATCATCGGCTCCGCGTACGTGCACCTCGGCGACGCGCCCAGCCCTGACGGCAGGGAAGAGCAGAACCTGGTCCTCGCGCATCAGGACATCGATCTGCTGTCGCTCCTCCAGGAGAAGACGAAGGGGAACCTCTCGGGCGACGAGGAAAGGCTGCTCGAGCAGGCGCTCTACGATCTGCGGATGCGCTACCTCGAGGTCTCGAAACGATCGTGACCGTTGGCGCCAGGGCTCTCTCGTGGGTCCTCCTCGCCTGGCTGGTCGCCTCGTGCAGCAAGGCCTCTCCTGGCCACTCTTCTAGCGCAAGCAGCTCCACCGTCCCCTCGGGCGCCGTGCCGGTGGCGACCGCGCCGCCGCCTCCGTCGGCGCCGCCTCCTCCTCCGATCGTCCGCTCCGAGGGCATGCCCGGCTCCTTCGCGCCGCTCGCGCGCAGGGCCGATCCCGCGGTCGCGACGGTCAAGGCGCGCGTCGAGCGGCAGCAGCAACCGGGCGGCCGCCGCCGCACGGTCGCCGAGGGGCTCGGCACCGCCTTCGTCTATGATCCGGAGGGCTTCCTGCTGACGAACAACCACGTCATCGAGGGCGCGACCGACATCCTCGTGAGCTTCGTCGACGGCCGTGACATCAAGGCGACCGTCATCGGCCGCGACAAACACACGGACGTCGCCGTGCTGAAGGTCGAGGAGAAGGGGCTCCCGTCGCTCCCCCTGGGCGACTCGGACACCATCGAGGTCGGCGACTGGGTGGTCGCGATCGGCAACCCCTTCGGCCTCTCCCACACGGTCTCGGCGGGCATCCTCTCCGCCAAGGGCCGCACCCGGGACGACGTGAAGGGGCTCGATCCGAGCGGCTACTTCAACTTCCTCCAGACGGACGCGAGCATCAACCCCGGCAACTCCGGCGGCCCGCTCCTGAACCTCAAGGGCGAGGTGGTCGGCATCAACGCGGCCGTGCGCGCCAACGCGAACAACATCGGGTTTGCGATCCCGATCAACATGGTCCGGCAGCTGCTCCCGATGCTGCTGCGTGACGGCAAGATCCGGCGGAGCCAGGTCGGGGTGATCGTCGACGTCCTCAACTCGATCGAGGCGGGGCGGCTCAAGCGCCCCGATCGAAAGGGGGCGTGGGTGAAGACCGTGGTGGCGGGCGGACCCGCGGACCGGGCTGGCATCGCGCCGGACGACGTGATCATCGGCTTCGAGGGAAAGACGATTTCCGATCCGAACGAGCTCCGGTGGATGGCGAGCATCGCCGGGGTGAACAAGGTCGTTACGCTCCGCGTCGCGCGGCTGGAGCGGGTCTTCGATGTCCGCCTCACGCTGGGCGAGCTGCCCGAGCTCAGCGACGAGCCCGATGAGCCGTGAGCCGGACGTCCGCTGTCTGCCGCCCGGCACGTCCGCCGGCTGCCGCGCGCCGTGCGTGGCCGCCTGCTCCGCGACCTTCCTCGTCCCCCAGCCTCCTCAGGTAAGCTGATCCCGTGGCCATTGCACCTTCTCACCCGGACGAGCTCGAGCCGGTCGCGCCTCCCGGTGATCCCGGCGAGGGCGATGCGGAAGGCGACGACCTGTCCGCGGAGGGCGACCACCCCGAAACGAAGCAGCTCCACCCGCGCCTGAATAGCGCTTCCTCCCGTGCGTCCAATCGCGAGGCGCGGCGGCGGGAAGCGGAGGAAGATCGTGAGCTCATCGAGCGGGCGCAGAAGGGGGACCAGGCGGCTTTCCGCTCGCTCGTCGAACGGCACCAGCGCAGGGCGTTCGCGATCGCGATGGGGCTCGTCCGCGACGAGAACGACGCGCGCGAGCTGGTGCAGGACGCCTTCCTCCGGGTCTACAAGGGCCTCGGCTCCTTTCAGGGGGGCTCCTCGTTCTTCACCTGGCTCTACAGGATCGTCACGAACCTGGCGATCGACCTCATGCGGAAGCCGGGACGCCGCGACCTCGAGCTCCAGGAGAACCAGGCGGCGGACGAGCAGTCCGATTTCCCGCTCGTCGCTCGGATCGACGGCGCGGACCCCCTCAACGTCGTCCGGCGCCGGGAGATCGCCGGGCGCATCCAGGCCGCGCTCGACGCGCTGCCGCCCTACCACCGAGGCGTGATCCTGATGCGGGAGGTGGAGGGCATGTCGTACGAGGAAATGGCTCAGGCCATGGGGGTCTCGAAGGGGACGATCATGAGCCGCCTGTTCCACGCCCGTCAGAAGCTTCAGCGCGCCCTCGCTGACTGTTACGCGGAGGAAGAGGGCAAGGCCCCAGCAGAGGACCCGGAGGAGATCGCGTGAGCACCGCCAACAGCAGCAAGGCGAATCACGGGGAAGCGAGCGCCCCGCCGACGGACCTGGAGCTGATGCTCTATGTCGACGGTGAGCTCGATGAGGCTCGCCACCAACAGGTGGAGGAGTACGTGCTCCACGACCCGCGCTGCCGAGCGAAGGTCGCAGCGCTCGTCACCGCGGCCGACATGGTCCAGGAGAGCGCGCTGGCCTCCAGCGCGGCCGACGGCATCGCCGACGGGGTGATGGCGAAGATCTTCGAAGGGCAGAGGGGCGCCGCGCGGGTGGACGGGGGCGCCGTCGCGCCGCCGCTCGCGGCGTCGCCGTCGGGCCAGCCGCCCCGCGCTCGGGCGCGGCTCCAGGGAGCGCCGGCGAACGACAACTCGCGCGGGATCTTCGCGCTGACGGCGCTCGCCGTGGCGGCGGCCGCCGCCTTGATGGTGTGGGGCAAGATGGGCGTGGAGGCACCCACCGCGGAGCTGACGACATCGGCGCCCTCCGCGTTGCTCGCCCCGCCGCCCGAGGCGCCCTCCGCGTTGCTCGCGGCGCCGACGAAGGAGCCGGACGCCGCGCCGAGCTTGGAGGGGGAGGTCGAGCCCGGCGTCGAGATCGCCGCGGTCGACTTCGGGGCACGCATGGGCACCATCTTTTACGTCCCGCAGGAGGCCGTGGCTTCAGGCCCGACGACCACGGTGGTCTGGCTCTCCGATGACGGTCCGGGAGGACAGTGATGAGATTTCTTGCGAGTGCGATCACCGCGACCATGGTCCTGGCGCTCGGCGTGAGCCCTTCCCCTGCCGTCGCGCAAGAGCAGGCGCCGGCCCCCCCGCAAGCGGCGCCGTCGGACGCCGAGATCACGTCCGAGATCGTGATCCTCCACGCGACGAACGATGGGAAAGGCATCGACCCGAAGATCGGCAAGATGCCCGAGCTCGGGAAGCCGCCGTTCTCGGCGTACAACAGCTACAAGCTCCTCGAACGGCTGAAGGTCAGCCTGCAAAAGGGGAAGCCGACAACGACGAAGCTGCCGAACGGCAGCGTCCTCATGGTGTCGCTGAAGGACGTGGTGGCCGCGAAGAAGAAGGACGAGCCGAGGCGCTTCGTCGTCAGCGCGAGCATCCAGAAGCCCGGTGGCACCACGTTCCTGCCGCTGCTCGAGGTGAACGCCAAGGCCGGCGAGAACTTCTTCGTTGCGGGTCAGCAGCACATGGGCGGCGTGCTCGTGATCGGCATCAAGGTCGCGCCCTGAGCCGAGGGAGCTCGCCCCTGCTCAGCGGCGGGCCGAGGACGGCAGCGCGATCGGCAGATCCAGAGAGAAGACCGTCCCGCGCGGGGCGCGCGCATCCGCGCGGATGCTGCCGCCGTGCGACGCAACGATGTTCCTTACGATGCTCAGGCCTAGCCCGGTGCCGGTTCCATCGGTCTTCGTCGTGAAGAAGGGGTCGAAGATCCTCGGCAGGTGCTCGGGCTCGATCCCGTGTCCGTCGTCGCGGATCGTCACCGTGATGTAGCCGTCCTCCGCCGACATCGCGGTGGCGATGCCGAGGCAGCCGCCGCGCTCGTGCATCGCGTGCGCGGCGTTCGTGAACAGGTTCACGAACACCTGCGTCAGCGGGTCGATGACGCCGCAAACCGGAGGGATCTCGTCGAAGCATCTCTCGACGGTGACGCCCGTCTGGTCGAGGAGGTGCTCGCAGAAGACGAGCGCGCGCTCGATGATGTCGTGGAGCGAGACGGCGCCCGGCTTCTCCGTGGACGGCCGCGCGTAGGCGATCAGGTCGCGCGAGAACCGGCGGATGCGATCCGCCGCGTCGTTGATCCTCGCGAGCCGCTCGATGTCCGAGGGGTCGAAGCCGCCGCGCTCGCCCTTGCGGCGCAGGTACTCGGAGTAGGCGAGGATCGAGGTGAGCGGGTTGTTGAGCTCGTGCACGACGCCTGCGGCCATCTTCCCGAGCGAGGCCAGCTTCTCGGCCTGCATGACCTGAGCGCGCAGCGACTCGTGCGCGCGCGCCTCGCGGAGCGACGCGCCCAAGGTGAGCACGAGCCGATCGACCAGCGCCTCTACCGGCGCGCTGTCGAGGTACGCGGCGTCGTCGGCCGCGATGTGCATCGTCGAGCGACCTCCGGGCTCGATGGCCACGACGCGCTCGAAGGCGAACTCCGGGAGGAGCCGCGCCGGATCGCGGACGTCGTCGCGGCGAGCGCGCGGCGAGACCCGGACGGCCACCTGCGCCCCGGTCGCGCCGGGGATGTAGACGCCGAGCCCGCAGGCCGTGAGCACCTTCGCGGCCGCGCCGAGCAGCGTCGAGGCGCGCTGCTCGATGGAGGCCGACGGATCCAGCTCGCTCGACGCGATCAGCAGGCTGTCCACCCACTCGAGCGGGATGTCCCGGGTGAGCGGCTTCCGGAGCGTGACGGGAGCGTCGGACAATGGCTGCTCCCCCAGGCGCTCCGCGGTCTTTCCGCTCACCCGATCACCCTGTTCGGGTCGTCGCCGCTCGACCGGTCGAGATCGATGATCTTCGCGGCGCCGACATAGGATTTCGTCTCATAGCGGGTGATCTTGCCGATCTTGCGGACGATCTCCGCCATCCGCTCGGCTTCGCTGCGGATCGTGGCTGCGGCCCCCTTGATGGGGGACGCGTCGTCGATCCGACGGCAGATCAGCTCGGCGTAGCCGAGCACGCTGGTGAGCGGCTGGTTCAGCTCGTGCGCGGCCGCGCCCGCGAGCTCGGCGATGATGGCCTGCTTCTCGCGAGCGCGGAGCTCCTCCTGCGCCTCGGTGAGGCGGGCCTCCATCCGCATCCGCTCCCGCAGGTCCGTGAAGATGCCGACGGAGCCGACCGGGACGCCGTTCTCGAAGATCAGCGCCGCGGAGAGGTGCACCGGGATCCGCGACCCGTCCCTGGCCAGGACCTCGGTCCGGTAGCCCTCGAGCCGGCCGGGACCGCCGTGCTCCTTCGCGTGGATGAGCCTCATGATGTGCTCGGCGTTGTGGTCGGGGTAGAGCGCGCGGGCGTTCATCACGCCGACGACCTCCTTCGCGTCATACCCGTAGATCCGCTCGGCGGCGCGGTTGAAGAGCAGGACGACGCCCTCCATGTCGGCCGAGACGATCGCGTCGACCGAGCTGTCGATGACGCGCTCCAGGAACTCCTTGGTCTTGGTGAGCTCCGCCTCGGTGGCGCGCTCCGTGGTGACGTCGCGGAAGCTGACCAGGACGGCGCCGCTCTCCTCGCGAAGGACGCTGCTGAAGCTGAAGCTCAGGATGAGCCGCTCGTGCTCGCCCCGCCGCACCGTGAAGTCCACCATGTGCGGGAACGATCCCTTGGCGAAGCCGGCCCGGATCTCCTCGAGGAGAGGGTGCTCGCGCGCGTCGACGAGATCGGCCAGGTTCGCGCGCTCGAGGTCCTCCGCAGTGCGCCCGGTGATCGCCTGCGCGCGCGGGTTGGAGAAGAGGATGTGGCCGTCAGGATCGACGACGACGATGCCGTCGGCCGTCGAGTAGAAGAAGTCGGCGTAGCGCTGGAGCGCCTTCAGCCGGCGCTCCGCCTCGAACCGGGCGAAGGTGCTCTGCTGCGTCTGATCGCGGAGCGACTGCAGGATGCGCGCGTTGCGCAGGGCGATCGCGGTGGCGCTCGCGACCGTGCGGGCCAGCGAGAGCTCGTGAGCGTGGGGGGCCACCGGCTGCCGGCCGCGCAAGAAGAGCACGCCGAGCGGCTTGTCCTCGAACAGGATCGGCAGGAGCGCCAGCGAGCGGAACGCGTTCTCCGGGAGCTCCGCGCGCACGATGTCGAACAGCGGGTGCGCCTTCGCGTCGTCGATCACGAGCACGTCACCCGTGCGCATGACGCGCTGGATCTCCGGGTACTTGCCGAGATCGATCGGCAGATCCCGCAGCTCCTTGTCGTCGCTCGCGGCGACCACGTAGCCGACGTCGCCCGCGTCGCGCACGAGGACGATGCTGCAGCGGTCGACGCGCGCCACCTCGGCGATGCGCCGCACGACGGTGAAGAGGATGTTCCGGAAGTCGAGCGTCGAGGAGAGCGCCTGCGTGAGCTCGAGGACCACCTTCGCGTCGTGCTCTTTGCGCGCGAGCGCGTCGACGTAGTCCCGGATCCGGAGCTGCCCACGGATGCGCGCGATCAGCTCGGCGGGGCGGAACGGCTTGCGGATGAAATCGTCCGCGCCGAGCTCGAAGGCGCGGGCGACCTCCTCGTCCGCGTCGAGCGCGGTCAGCACGACGACGGGGACGTCCTGCGTCCGAGGGGCGTCCCGCACGGCGCTGAGGACCACGTAGCCGTCAGGGGGCGGCATCACGAGGTCGAGCAGCACGAGCGCGGGCACGCTCGCCTTGAGCCAGGCGAGCGCGTCCGCGCCCGAGGTGACCGCGACGGCCTCGATGCCCGCGTCGGCCAGCGCGTGCAGCAGCATCTGCCGGCTGACGGCGTCGTCGTCCACGACGAGCACAGGATCACGGCGAGGCACACGCCAAGCTTAGCGACTCCAGGCTGGAGCGATGAGAGAATTCCGGGCATCGGCGCGGCGTTGCGCGGCGTTGCGCAACGCATTGCGCGGCCCGCGCGGCGCTGGGATCAGGAGAAGAGATCCCCCTGCTTCGCCGCTGGAGCCGCGATGCCCAGGTGCTCGTAGGCGCGGCGGGTCGCGACCCTTCCGCGCGGCGTGCGGCCGACGAAGCCCTGCTGGAGCAGGAACGGCTCGTACACGTCCTCGATCGTGTCGCGTGGCTCACTGAGCGCCGCGGCCAGGGTGTCGATGCCCACAGGGCCGCCGTCGTAGTGATCGACGATGACGCGCAGCAGCCGGCGATCCATCTCGTCGAGGCCGGCCGCGTCGATCTCGAGCCGCTCCGCGGTCTTCCGCGCGATCTCCATCGTGATCGCGCCGTCGCCCAGCACCTCGGCGAAGTCGCGGACGCGGCGCAGGAGGCGGTTGGCGACGCGCGGCGTCCCCCGCGCGCGCGCCGCGATCTCGCGCGCTCCGCCGGCGTCGATCGGCACGTCGAGCAGACCGGCGCTGCGCTGTACGATGCGCTCGAGCTCCTCGACGGGGTAGAAGTCGAGGCGGACGACGTGGCCGAAGCGCGACAGGAGCGGCGCGGTGAGCAGCCCGGTGCGGGTCGTCGCGCCCACGAGCGTGAAGGGCTTCAGCGCGAGCTGGATCGTCGTCGCGTACGGGCCGTCACCGGTCATGATGTCGATGTTGAACGACTCGATCGCGGGGTAGAGGCTCTCCTCGACCGCCGGCGTGAGCCGGTGGATCTCGTCGATGAACAGCACGTCGTTGCGCTCCAGCTTCGTCAGCAGGCCGGCCAGCGCGCCCTTGTGCTCGATCGCCGGCCCGCTCGTGACGTGGAGGGCGACGCCCATCTCGCGGGCGATGATGTGGGCGAGCGTTGTCTTGCCCAGGCCGGGCGGGCCACAGAACAGCATGTGGTCCAGCGGCTCGCGCCGCCGGCGCGCGGCCTCGACGAAGACCTTGAGGTTCTCCGTGTGCTTGGCCTGGCCGACGTACTCAGCGAGCGAGGCAGGCCGGAAGAGGCGGTCGAAGCGATCGTCGTCGCCTGTCTCGGCAGGAGAGAGCGCCCGTTCAGGCATGCCACGGGCGTACCGCGTGCAAGCAGCGAAGGGAAGCGATCCGCGCGGCGGCGGCGCGGGTCGCCTCGGGGCGCTGGGCGAGGTCAGCCGAGCGCAGGGACAGAGGACAGGCGGGGACGGCGTGGGGGCGGGATGCGCGGCAGACGAGCGCGGCAGAGCGGCCGGCCGTCGGGGGCGCCGTCCACCTCGAGAGAGCCGCCATGGAGCTCGATCACCGATCGCGCGTGGCTCAGGCCCAGCGTCAGGCCGCGCCCGCGCGCCGTGGTCTGCCGGCTGAACAGGGCCTCGAGCTCGTCCGGCGGCACGTCGCGGCTGCCGTACTCGATGTCGATGCGGACCTCGTTGTTGAACTCGCCGGCCATCGTCGCCGTGAGGCGCACGAGGCGCGCCGACGGGTCGGCCGCGCCGGTCCGGAGCGCGTGCGCGACGATGACCGCGATCGCGCGCGTCGCGTACGCTTGATCGACGGGGATCAGCGGCAACGTGTCGCCGACCTCGATGACGACCTCGCCGCCGGCGTCGCTCGCGAGCTCGCGCGCCTTGCGGAGCGCGCCCGCGATGAGCCAGCCGACGGACGTCGGCTGGGGCTCGAGCGTGAGCTGCCCGGCCTCGACGCGGGCGGCGTCGAGGATCGACTCGATGAGGCCGAGGAGCTCCCGGCCGCGCGTCGCGATGAGCTCCAGGCTCTCGCGCTGCGCGGGGGTCAGATCCTCCTGGCCCACGAGCTCGGCGAACCCGAGGATGGCGTTCAGCGGGCTCTTGAGGTCGTGGCTCACGCTCGCGAACAGGAGGCCGCGCATGCGCTGCGCCGCCTCGCGGGCCTCGAGCGCGCGCTCCTGCGCCGCGGCGAAGACGCGGAAGCGCTCGGCGAGGTCCTCGATGGCGTGCCCGAGCCGGGCGACGACGGCGAACCGGGCGGGGCGCGCGATCTGGGTGGCGCCACGGAGCACGCTGTCCGTGCCGAGCAAGCGCACCTGCTTCGTGGCGTGCACGAGATCGGCAGCGAGGACGCGGCCGAACAGGTTGCCGAGCGCGCCGGCGACCAGCACCGCGAGCAGCGCGACGAGCGCGCCCCAGATCGCGGCGGAGGGCTCGAGGTCGGCGGAGAACCGGGTGTTGACGCAGCCGTAGTCGAGCGGCGTGATCACGGCGATCTGCCCGTCGGCTTCGCGGCCGAAGGAGGGCTCCGCGCCCACGCAGTCGTGCTCCAGGCGCGCGAGGAACCCGAACTCCGCCGCAGAGGACACGACGTCGTTGCGGCCGGCCGCGTCGATGGCCCCGAGCGACGGGTCGAGCGCCGTGCGCGCGATGAGCCCCGCGGTCGAGCGCCGGCTGCGCTCGATGAACGTCTGGAGGTGCGCGTTCGCGATGAGCACCGCCCCGACGCCGACGAGCAGCACCGGCGTGGCGACGGCCAGGAGCAGCTTCGAGGTGACCCGTCGGCGCGGCGTCTGGTAGAGCTCGGCGGTCTCGAGCAAGGCGCCGATCGCCTCGGCCGGGCTGATCTCGAAGAGGCTGAACGCCGCGGCGCGCGTCAGCACGTAGTGCGGGATCGCGGACGCGCTGAGGATCGTGATCGCGAGGATGAGCAGGCTGACCGCGCGTCCGTCGTCGAGCTTCTCCGGCCTGATCCCGGGGATCATCATGAGGCTCGAGATCGTCGAGCTCGCCAGCACGAAGCGCAGCGCCAGCGAGGTCGGGAGCCCGGCGAACCGCTCGAGCTCCTCGTGATCGACGTCGCGCGAGCCGATCACGAGCGAGCGCAGCAGGTTCTGGTGGGTGCGCAGCCGGAGCAGCGTCAGCAGCGTGGTCGCGCAGATCGCGGCGAGCGCGATCTTGGCGCCGACCGAGAGCACGCTGGCGGCGACGCGCTGCTCCAGGATGAGCAGCTTCGGCGCGAGCGCCGCGATCGCCCCGAACGCGGCGACGCCGACCAGCGCCTGGCGGACGAGCACGCGCCTCGCGAAGTGGATCGCGTCGTCCCTCATGCGCTCCTCGGTCATGCGATCCTCCCCTGGGGGCCGCCGGCGCCGGGGTCGTTCCCCGGCGGCGCCGCGTCGGGCGTGGGCGGGGTCGGCGCGAACAGGGGCTGCTGCACGATCCACATCGGCAGGGTGATCGTGAAGGTCGAGCCCCGCCCGAGCTCGCTCTCCAGCTGGATCGTCCCGCCGTGCATCAGCACGAGGCGCCGCGCGATCGAGAGCCCGAGCCCCGTCCCGGCCCGGCGCGAGCGCACGTCGCCGGTCTGCCGGTACTCCTCGAAGACCGCCGACGTCTCCTCCGGCGGGATGCCGGGGCCGGTGTCCTGGACGACGATCGCCGCGTAGCGGCCGCGCCCCGTGATGCTGACCGTCACCGAGCCGCGCGCCGTGAACTTGACGGCGTTCGAGACGAGGTTCGTCAGGATCTGCCGCACCCTCCGCGGATCGGCGTGCGCGACGAGGGCGTGGTCCCCGGTGACGCGCAGCTGGAGAGGCTTGTCGCGCGCCGCCGCGGACGCCTCCCGCATCACCTGGTCGACGAGGGCGCGGAGGTTGACGGCGCGGCGGGAGAGCTGGAGCTTGCCCGTCTCGAGCGCCGAGAGGTCGAGGATGTCGTCGATGAGCGTGCGCAGGTGCTCGCCGCTCTGCCGGATGACCGACAGCGCCTCGCGCGCGTCCTGGCTGAGCGGCCCGTCGACCTCGCTCTCCAGGACGTGCGCGAACCCGAGGATGGCGTTGAGCGGCGTGCGCAGCTCGTGGCTCAGCCCCGCGAGGAACGCCGAGCGCTCGCGGTCCATCGCGGAGGCCTGCTGGAGGTCCGCCCGGTAGGTGCGCTCCGCCGCGGCGAAGCGGGTGATCAGGAGGTTGAAGGCCGCCGTCAGGAGGCCGACCTGGTCGAGCGACCTGATCGGCACGGGCTCGGCCTGGATCACGTCCGTGGGCAGCGCGCTCTGGACCTGTCCGCGCGCCATCGCCGTGATGCGCTCGCGCAGGTAGTCGACATCGTCGCGCGCCGACTTGGTGAACGAGAGCGCGACCGCGACGGCCACGCCGAGCAGCAGCACCGTGAGCGCCGCGACGGCGTTGCCGAGCGCGATCGAGTCGGGCGGCGGGCTCGGCGCCGAGACGAAGGTGAGCACCGAGAGGTGAGAGAGCGGCGGGTGCAGCGGGCGCGCCGCGAACCGGACGCGGCCGAGCGAGGTCGTCGTCTCGCCCTTGCCCAGGGTGAGCATCTGGACGATGCCGGTCCTGGCAGGCGCGCTGAAGCTCTCGTTGATCAGCACGTGACCGCCCTGATCGACGAGCAGGATCTCCGACCCAGCCCGCCGCGCCGCCTCTCTCAGGAACGCCGTCCGCTCCCCCTCGATGGTCCCGCGGAGCCGCGCCGAGAGCGTCGCGGCCAGCACCTCGGCGCGCAGGCTCGCGGCCTGATCGCTCATCTTCGCGAGCTGGCCGATGCCGATCAGCGCGATCGCCACCGCCGTGGCGATCCCCACGACGATCACGATCGCGGGCGCGAGCGGCACGAGCGGCGTCGTGCCACGGGGCCAGCGGATGAGGCGACGACGGCGGGCCACGGCGGAGTCAGGATGCTAGCGCGCTTCGGGCGGCGCACGGGCTACCTCGGGCGCGCGGAGGGAACTAGCGAGCGAGCGCCCTCGTGAGCGGGCTTCACCTGGGATCGGTCGCCAGGAGCGCGAAGACGGAGTGGTCGAGCCAGCGGCCGTCGCACCACTCGGCCTGCCGGGCGATGCCCTCGAAGCGGAAGCCGAGCCGGCCGATGACAGCGAGGGACGGATGGTTGTCCGTCGCGGCCGCAACCCGAACGCGGTGCGCGCCCATGTGGCCGAACGCAAACCCGAGCGCGGCCCTCGCGGCCTCGGTCATGAGCCCGCGCCCGGTCGCCTCCTTGCGGAGCCAGTAGCCGAGCTCGCAGGAGCGGTGCAGGTGGACGCACGCCTCGAGCCCGACCACCCCGGCGAGCGAGCGGTGCGCGCGCTCGCGGATCACGAAGCGCAGCGCCCTGCCGTGATCCCAGTCGGCGGCGCACGCCTCGGCGAAACGCACGCTCGCGGCCGGATCCGTGTGGAACTGCACCCAGGGCAACCAGCGCTGGAGGTAGGTGCGCGAGCCGTTGACGGCGAGCCAGAGCTCGGGCCCGTCGGACGGGTCGATCGGCACGAGGATCAGCCGCTCTGTCTCGATGGGACGGGCGCGGACCTCGCTTCGAGGTGGGAGGATGAGCATGGGGTCACCGGCACTGGATGCGGGCGGCGTAGGGCTCGAGATGACCCGCCTCGTAGTCAAGCCAGGCGACATACCACTCTCCGGGCTTCGCGCCGGGGCTGATCGAAGGCGCCGGCTGATCCCCGCTGACGCGGGCGAATTTCGTGGGCGCGCCGACGCCGTCGCGGTTGATCGACGCGGTGAGCAGGCGGCCCCCCTCCAACCAGACGAGCTGCGCCTGCCCGCTCGGCGCGATCGCGATCGACGGGCGCGCGCCCGACTTCGAGAACCGCTTGCGCCAGATTGGCTGGCCCTTGGCCGGATCGATGTAGGCGGCCGACGCGCCCCCGAGCGGGGCCTCGCCGTGCCAGACGACGAAGCAGCCGCTCGCGCCGCAGGCGAGCGAGGGGCTGTCGCTCCGGACCCGATCGCTGTTCACGAGCGACAGGTCGCCGAGCGCGCGGTCGGCGCGCTTGCCGGGGCTGGCCGGCGGGAGGCCCTTGCTGGCGTTCGCGAGCGGGAGGCGCATGTACTGGATGACCCGCGTCGGCTCGCGATCGAAGCGGAAGGCGAGGTGCATCACGTCGCTCGTCACCGCCACCGAGGGGAAGCGGACGCGCGGCTTCGAGGGGCCCGTCGGGGTGACGTCCGTCAGCCGGATGATGTCGCCCGCCGGATCGAGGTTCGGCGAGAGGCGGCGCATGAAGAGGTCCTCGGAGGCGTTGTCGCCGTCGTCCGACCACGCGATCAGGAACCCCTCGGCGGCGCGCGCGAGCGAGGGCCACGAGTTCCCTCCGCGAGGGAAGGGCGCGACCATCACGGCGGGGCCGTCGATCCGCCCGTTGGCGTCGAGCCAGCGCACGTGCACGCCGGCCTCCGGTCCCTTGCCGTCCCAGTACGTGAGCACCAGCCGATCGCCTGCGGAGGTCAGCTCGGGGCGCCCGATGGCGCGGCCCTCGGGCGTCACGTCGAGCGCCGGCGACGACGGCCGCATCGCGCCGTCCAGCGTCGTCGTGTAGGCGTGCTCGGTGCCCTCGTGCGAGTCCGTCCAGGTGACCACCGCGCCGCGCGGGCCGAGCGCGATCGAAGGCCGGCTGGCTCCGACGGCGCGGCCGCCCTCGCGCACCAGATCGTGCGTGCGCGGCCTCGCGAGGCCGGTGAGCGCGCATGGCGCCTTGCCGCTCGCGTCCTTCAGGGCGATCTGCACGTTCTCGCTCAGCGTCCGCGGCACAGGGTGGTTGCCCTTGTCCTGTGCGTCCTTCAGCAGCCTGAGCGCCGCCTTGAGATCGCCGGCGGCGACCGCCTCCTGCGCCTGCGCGACGAGCGGCGGCCACGCCAGGCCGGGCGGCTCGGCGTGGGCGTCGGCGCGCGCCGGCACGTTGGCCCCGGCGGAGGCCGAGGGGGCGCTGGTGGCCGACGGCGCCGCGGTGGTCGACGAGACGGGCGGCAGGGCCGTCGGCTTGAGGAACTGGCGGTAACCCGCGTAGGCGCCGCCCGCGACGAGCGCGAGCACGCCGAACACGACGAGCGCGCGCCCGGCGCCGCCTCGCTTCGGCGGCGACGCGTGCGCCAGCGGATCGGGGACCGAGGTCTCGCCCGAGCCCCCGGAGAAGGTGATCTGCTGCCCCGCGCCCTGGCTCACGCGCCCGGCGATCGCGGCGCCGGGCGCGCCCGAGCTGTCCAGCCCGGCGAACGGATCTCCCCCGCGCTCCGCCGGACCCGACGGGACGGTCCGCCGCGATTCGTTGGGGGTCACACGGACGACCCCCGGCGGGTCGAACGACAGGTCGGCCGGCGCCTCGCCGCCCGGCATGACGAGCCCCGCCTGCGACGGCTCCGCGCCGCGCGGCGGCTGCGCGACGCCGAGCGCGACCGACAGCTCGTCGGCGAACTCCTTCGCGGTCTGGAACCGGCGATCGATCGAGCGGTCGAGCGCCTTCTCGAACCACGTGGTGAAGCTTGCCGGGAGGTCGGGGCGGAGCGCCGCGGGCTGCGGCAGGGGCGCGTTGGCGATCTGCGCGAACGTCATCGCGACGCCCTGCTCGGTCTGCCAGACGGTGCGGCCTGTGAGGCACTCGTAGGTGATGCAGCCGAGCGCCCAGAGATCCGCGCGGTGGTCGACCGCTCCCTGGCCGCGCACCTGCTCCGGGCTCATGTAAGCCGGTGTTCCGAAGACCGCGCCCTCGCGGGTGAGGCGCGCCTGCGCGTCGCCTCCGTCGACCGGCGCGTAGAACTTCGCGAGGCCGAAATCGAGGATCTTCGCGCAGAGCCGGCCCTCCTCATCCTTCGTGAGGAAGATGTTCTCCGGCTTGAGGTCGCGGTGGACGATGGAGGCGGCGTGCGCCTTGGTGAGGCCTCGACACACCTGGGAGACCACCGTTACGGTGGTCTCGGGGTCGAGGTACCTGATGACGGTCATCCGCTCGTACAGCGACTCGCCTTCGAGCAGCTCGAGCACCAGGAAGGGCCGCCCGTCCTCGAGCTTGCCGGAGTCGTAGACGTCGCAGATGAAGGGGCTGCGGATCGACGCGGCGGCCCGGGCCTCTCGGAGGAAGCGCTCGACCACGACGGCTGAGGTCGTCAGCTCCTGGGCGAGCACCTTGATCGCCACGCGTTTGCCGATGTCGATGTGCTCGGCCTCGTACACGGCAGCCATGCCGCCGCGCCCGATCTCGCGTGTGATGCGGTATTTTCCGGCGAGGACCGTGCCTACCGGGATCTTCGCTTTGTTCGGCAAAGCCATCAGGCAGGGCTGTCCCGCGACTGGATTCGCCAGCGCAGCCTATTCGAGCCGCGTCATAAGAACAATGGCGAGCGCAGCCTGACCCGTCAGGGAGGGGCCCGATCCCCTCCCGGGCGCCGCGCGAGCGAGCTCAGCGCTTGCAGGGCGGCACCGTGAAAGCGGATTCCACGCCGGGCTGACCATCCGGACTGGCCATGGAACAAGGCGGAGCCCACCTCCGGCGCCACGGTGCGTAAGCGGGTTCTCACCCCCGGCGCCGCCGCCGCGCAAGCGAGCTCTGCCGTGCGCAGCTGGAGCTGTGAAAAAAGTAAGCGGGCTCCGATTTTCTGACGTCCGATGCACTTTTCTCACGCTCGCAGGATGCGCGAAACATTCCGGAAACATGAGCTTGGGTACACCAGCCTGGACCTTCGGTCGCGCGCCAGCGTCCGGGGTGAAGGGGCGCCGATCCGGCTCCGCTGGATGGGTCCCTGAGTCGTTGACAGTGTCGGGCAAGGCTCGGTGGACCGGGCCGCCCCCGTCACGGATCGGAAGCCGGGCGGCGCCCGGCACATCGATGGGAGGCCGCCGGCGGAGGTGTCCCCCCTTTACCAGCTCTGCTCCGGCGGGGCCTTTCGGGTGAGCGCCCGGGTCTTCCACCCTGGCGGGCACCCGGTCACCACAGGCGTGCGCAATGAAAAAGGTCGAGGCGATCATCAAGCCGTTCAAGCTCGACGAGGTCAAGGACGCCCTCGCCGAGGTCGGGATTCAGGGCATGACGGTGACCGAGGTAAAGGGCTTCGGTCGGACCGGCGGCAAGAAAGAGGTCTATCGAGGGTCGGCGTATGTCGTCGACTTCGTGCCGAAGGTGAAGGTCGACATCGTCGTGCCGGACAGCATGGTCAGCGACGTGATCGACGCCATCGAGAAGAGCGCCAAGACGGGTCGGATCGGCGACGGCAAGATCTTCGTCGTCCCCGTCGAGGAGGCCGTGCGGATCCGCACGGGGGAGCGCGGCGAGGACGCCATCTAGGAGGCGCGCCGCCGGCAGAGCGTCACAGGGCATTCGCGGCGGGTCACAGGCTCGAGGATCGACGATCGACGATCGAGAGGCGAACAGCGAGCACGAGCCCGCGCACCGTCGAGTCACATACAGCGAGAGCAGCGAGTCAGCGAGGTAGAGAAGATCATGAAGGCGAAAGATGTCGTCGCGTTTGCGAAGGAAAACGACGTAAAATTTGTCGATCTCAAGTTCATCGATCTGCCCGGCATCTGGCAGCACACGACCATCCCGGCGTCCCGCCTGAACGAGGATCTCTTCGAGGAGGGGATCGGCTTCGACGGCTCGTCGGTGCGCGGATGGCAGCCGATCAACGCGAGCGACATGCTGATGACGCCCGACCCGTCGACGGCGAAGCTCGACCCGTTCCATGCCCAGAAGACGCTGAGCATGATCTGTAAGATCAGCGATCCGGTGACCGGCCAGCCCTACGGCCGCGACCCGCGCTACATCGCCCAGAAGGCCGAGAACCACCTCCGCGCGAGCGGCATCGCCGACACGTCCTACTTCGGGCCCGAGGCCGAGTTCTTCATCTTCGACTCGGTCCGCTACGAGAGCTCGCAGCGCGGCGCCTTCTACGAGATCGACAGCGATGAAGCGGTCTGGAACACCGGCAAGGCCGGCCCGAACCTCGGGCACAAGATCCGGTCGAAGGAGGGCTACTTCCCCGTCGCGCCGACCGACACGCTCGGCGATCTGCGCGGGCAGATGATGTCCACGCTGATCGAGACCGGCATCCCGGTCGAGGTCGGCCACCACGAGGTGGCGTCGGCCGGCCAGTGCGAGATCGGCATCAAGTTCTCGACGCTGACGGCGATGGCCGACAACCTCATGTGGTTCAAGTACGTCATCAAGAACGTCGGCCGCAAGAACGGCAAGTCGGTGACGTTCATGCCGAAGCCGCTCTTTGGCGACAACGGCAGCGGCATGCACTGCCACCAGTCGCTCTGGAAGGAGGGCAAGCCGCTCTTCGCCGGCGACGGCTACGCCGGGATGTCCGACACGGGCCTCTGGTACATCGGCGGCATCCTGAAGCACGCGAAGGCGCTCGCCGCGCTCACCAACCCGACGACGAACAGCTACCGCCGGCTCGTCCCGGGCTACGAGGCGCCCGTGAACCTCGCGTACTCGAGCCGCAACCGCTCGGCGTCGATCCGCATCCCGCTGGCCCCCGGCAACAGCCCGAAGGGCCGCCGCATCGAGGTCCGCTTCCCGGACGCGAGCTGCAATCCGTACCTCGCCTTCGCCGCCATGATGATGGCCGGCCTCGACGGCGTCCAGAACCGGATCGATCCGGGCGACCCGCTCGACAAGGACATCTACGCGCTCTCGCCGGAGGAGCTCAAGGAAGTGCCGCACATGCCGGGCTCGCTCGACGAGGCGCTCGGCGCCCTCGAGCGCGACCACGAGTTCCTGCTCCGCGGCGACGTCTTCACCCGCGATATCCTCAAGACCTGGCTCGACTTCAAGCGCGAGCGCGAGGTCGACGCGGTCCGGCTCCGCCCGGTCCCGCACGAGTTCTTCCTCTACTACGACGTCTGATCACCCCCACCTCCGAGGACAGAGCAGGGGCCGGCGCACAAGAAAATTGCGCTGTGCCCCTCGCTGTCCAGACTCTTCACCGCTCGCCGTCGTGTTCGGCGCGCCGGTGACGTCGAGTCGAAGGGTCGCGGTATCGCAAAATCCACGGATCTCTGCGCCCGCGGAGGCGACGAGGTGGGCTATCGCCCCCTCGCACCGCGAACTTTTGCTTCCTGCTGGAGCGCGCCGCACCGCGGTACCGCTCGTCCATGGCTCGGGTTATCCTCCGGTCCGGCTCCGGTGGGGGCGGCGTCAAGCCAGCTCCTCCTTGGCCGCCGGTCCCGCGGTCCTCCGGTCCGCCGGTTCGTCTGTTTCCTCGGTTCCTTCAGTTCCCTCAGCTCCCCAGCGACACCTCGGCGCAGCAGTGAACCCCGGCGATCTCATCCAGTCTCGCTACCGGCTCGTGAAGCTCCTGGGCCAAGGCGCCAGCGGGTCGGTGTGGGCCGCGAAGAACGTGCTCATCGACCGCGACGTGGCGCTCAAGGTGATGAGCCCCGAGGTGGCCGGGGATGCCGTCGCGCTCCAGCGCTTCTTCAACGAGGCGAAGGCGAGCGGACGCCTGCGGAGCCCGAGCATCGTCGAGATCCTCGACCTCGGTCAGGCCGAGGACGGCTCTCCGTTCCTCGTGTTCGAGCTACTCGTCGGCGAGGGGCTCGACGAGTGGCTGCGGCGCGAGAGCACGATCGCTCCGGAGGTGCTGGTCGAGCTCTTCCTCGGCCTCGCGCGGGCGCTCGACATGGCCCATCAGCAAGGGATCATCCACCGCGATCTGAAGCCCGCGAACATCTATGTGCACCGCAACCACCTGGGCGAGCTCGTGGGGAAGATCCTTGACTTCGGGATCAGCAAGGTGCTGGAGAAGGAGCACAACTTCTCGCTGACCCGCACGGGTTGCGTCGTCGGCTCGCCGGCCTACATGTCGCCCGAGCAGGCCGCGGGGCGCGAGGACGTGGACGCCCGCGCCGACATCTGGTCGCTGGGCGTCGTCATGTACGAGGCGTTGACCGGGACGACCCCGCATCAGGCGCCGAACTACAACGCGCTGATGGTCCGGATCCTGAGCAAGGATTGCGATCCGATCGCCGCGCGCAGGCCAGGGCTCCCGCCGCGCCTCTGCCAGCTCGTCGAAACGTGCCTCCGCCGCGAGCGCGACGAACGGATCGCCTCGGCGGGCGCGCTCGCGAAGGAGCTCGAGGCCGTCCTCCGCGAGCTGCGCGCCGAGCGCTTCCGAGGACAGAAGGGTCGGCGCGCCTCGGACATCGGCCTCGGCGGCGACGTCGGCCTCGCGCCGGAGAGCGCCTCGCGCGGCGGCGGCTCCGCCGGGACGCTGGGACGGCTCGTGCAGCACGGCAGGCGCCTGCCGCGGACCATGCTCGTCGCGGCGGGCATCGGGGTGGTGCTCTGGGCGATGGCGCTCGTGCTCATCGGCAGGTACTGGATCCGCTGAGCGCCGCGGCGCCGCAGGGCGAGCGAGCGCGGCCCGCTCGTCCACAACATGCGCGTCAGGTTGCTCCTTGCGGCGGTGCGCGTCGGGGCCCCATGTTGCCCCCACTTCGAGCCGTCCCCTGAGCTCGAAGCGAGCATTGATGGAAAGGATGCAAGTCGATGGACGACCACCAGACACATGAAGCGCACGCCCATGTTCATGGGCAGGGATGTGGACATCAGGCGTTGCGTCACGAGGACCACGTCGATTACCTGCACGACGGACACCTGCATCATCCACACGGCGATCACTTCGATGAGCACGTGCTCTCGGTCGGCAAGGAGAACCCTGACGCGTGCACGCCGAGCCATGCATGCGCCGACCACGAGAAGGCGCACACGCACGGGGCAGGCTGCGGCCATCAGGCCGTGCCCCACGGCGATCATTTCGATTACCTCGTCGGCGCGCACCTGCACCATCCGCACGGCGATCACTGCGATCACCACGGCTCGGTCCAGCTAGGGTGATCGACGCGCCGCCCCGCGCCGGAGCTCAGGCGCGCTAGGTGGAGGCCGCGGGACGACACGCGAAGGAGACCGGCGAGCAGCGCAGGAGGGAGACCGGCGAGGGGATCTCCTGGAACGACGTTCCGGGGAGCCCGGCGTCAGGCGGGCGGCGCGCCATGGTCGTCCGGTGCGCCGCTCGCGCTGCAGCGATGCGCGTGTGCGCAGGGCGCATGCGGCTCGTCTGACCCGGGCGCACCGGTATCGCCGGCGCCACGCATGCCGCCGAACCATGCGCGAGGGCCGAGCCTCATGAAGCTCGAGAGCAGGAGCGCGCCGAGCGCGGCCGCGCAGACCCACGCGATGGTGGAGTGCTCCTGGGGCGCGAGATCGTGGAGGTCCGGGACCGCCGAGAGGGGGACGAAGGCGTTCGCGACGAGGCCGAGCGCGACGGCGAAGGCGACGCTGAAGAGCGCGGAGACAGCGGCGGCGCGCGCTCCGAACGCCCGATGCAGCGCGCCGAGCGCCGCGATGTGGGTCGCGGGCCCCGCCACGAGGAACGCGAGCGCCGCGCCGACAGGGAGCCCCTTGTGGATCATCGCCGCGGCGAGCGGCGCCGCGCCTTGCGCGCACACGTGAGCGGGCACTGCGAGGAGCGCGCTCACGAGGACGTCGGCCGGCGCGTCGAGCACGCGCGCTGCGGCCGGCGCGATGGACGCCTCGAGGACGGCGGCGAGCGCCAGGCCCACGACGTACCAGGCGGCCACGTGATCGAGCGCTGGACCTACGGCTTCGGCGACGGCGGCGCGGAGCCGCGCGCCCGGCGATGCCACGGCCCCTGCCATGGCGGGCGGCGCGCCGCAGGGAGGCGCAGCGCTCGATCCTGGCGCCCCGGCCACCCTGGCGACGAGGAGCGCGACCAGCACGGCGAGGAGCGCGCCGCCCGCGACGCGCGCCGCGGTGAACGGCAGGCCGAGCACCCGCAGCGAGAGCAGCGCGCCGGCGGGATCGAGCGCCGGGGCGCAGAGGACGACGGCGACGACCGCGGCGACCGGCGCGCTCGCGCGCGGGAGCCGCTGCAGGCGCGGCGCAACGCCACAGGCGCAGAGGGGCAGCGGCAGCCCAGACGCCAGGCTGCGGGCGGCCCGGGGCAGCGCCGCACCGCCGCGCAGCCAGCCGGTCGAGCGACGCAGGACGCTCGGAGAGAACGCGCGCAGGAGCCCCACCATGGCGAGCCCGGCGAGCATGGCGGGCGCCGT
This sequence comes from Sorangium aterium, assembly GCF_028368935.1. NCBI lineage: Bacteria > Pseudomonadati > Myxococcota > Polyangiales > Polyangiaceae > Sorangium > Sorangium atrum. The sequence continues at coordinate 1,505,271 of NZ_JAQNDK010000005.1, forward strand.
CTCGACGAACAGCGGGCCGAGCGACTCCGCGATCGACAGCTCGGACGCGTGCGCGCTCGTGAAGGAGCTCTCCGGGCTGGGGAGCGCGAGCGCGACGCAGAGCCCCGAGGTGAAGGCGATCGCGCTCGTGGTCCGCGCGCGCGCGCTCCGAGGTGGCGCCTCGTGCGTGTGGACCACGAGCCGCAGGAGGACACCGAGGCCGAACGCGATGAACACCTCGAACGACTCGTGAGGGAGGCTCTCCACGGCGCGCTGGCCTAGGAGGGCGCCGAGCACCGTGAGCAGCCCGAGGAGCCCGAGGCGCGCGGCGAGCTGCCGCCACCCCCAGGCGGGCAGAAAGCGCGCCGCGAGCGACAGCCCCTCGGGCAGCCGGTGCACGAGGACGGCGCTCGCGAAGAGCACCCCGTCCGCGCCGCTGTCGGCCGCGGCCACGGCGAGCGCGAGCCCGGCGCCGTCGAGCAACCCGTGCACGGCGAGCGCCGAGAACGCGATCTCGCGCCCCAGCACCTCGCCGGTGTCACGCCTCCTGTGCTCCGTGAGCCCGAGCGCCGCGTACCCGAGCGCCGCCCAGAGGACCGCCTGCGCCCCGATCTCCTCGACCACGTGCGGCAGGTGGCGCGTGAGCACGAGCGCGGGCACGAGGCCGAGCGTCAGCCCGTCGAGCGCCGACGTCGGCAGCGCCTGGCGCCGGCCGAGCGCCACGAGGAGCGGCCCCGCGGCGAGGCCGGCGATCGACAGGGCGACGGCGAGCGCGAGCATGGGCGCGGTGGGCTATGCCCGAGCCACGTGGCCTAATCAATATCAAATTGGTGTTGCAACCAAGATGCGGACAGCCGTCTGCGGCCGCTGAGCGCCGCGTCATTCACGCGGCCCGGGGCCGCCGGTGGCCGGGGGCACCGATGCCCGGGGGTTGCTCCGCCGCTCAGGCCTGCACGCACCGATCGCAGCGACCCTTGATCTGGATCTGGAGTCCCTTGCGCCGCAACGCGCGCGGCGCGCCGCGCGCCGCCTTGATTTCGATGCTCTCGTCAGGGAGGCAGAGCACATCGCCGCACGTGTCGCACATGAAGTGCGGGTGCTCGTCCGCCGCGTGGGCGCCGGTGGCCTCCCGCAGCTCGAACCGCCAGAGGTGGTCGCCCATGTCGGTGCGGCGCACGAGCCCGGCGTTGGTCAAGTCGATCAGGTTCCGGTAGATGGTGGCGCGATCCCACCCTTTCGGGGCGAGCTCAGCAGCGAGCTCCGCATGGCTGACGGGCGTCCGCGAGCGGCCGAGGCTCTGGAGCACCGCGATGCGCGGCGAGGTGGCTCGCAAGCCGGCCGCCCGGATCTGCTCACGGAGCTCTTCCGCGGACTGACCTGCTTTCGTACGCGCCATGCAAGACATCTACCGTCGCCAGGAGGGTACTGCAATCACGATGCATCGCCGCCGCCGGCCGCGCAGCGCCCGGGTCGGCCGCGCGCCAGTGTGGGCGAGATCGCAAGATCGCCGCCGAGCCCGCCGCGCCACCGTCAGCGAGAACGCAGCGTCTGCTCCCGCTCGGGCCGCGTGCGCGCGTGCCCGGCGCGGCCCCGAGAGGACCGGCGGCGACGAGCGCCGACCCGGCTGCGAGAGAATGTGGCAGGCGGAGAGTTTGGATGACGTCGTGCACCTGGTTTTGAGCGTCGCTCGAACTGCACAGACCAGGCGGATGGGCGCGCGGTGCGGCGCTCCTCGGGAAAGCGCCTCGAAATCGGGGTGAGCTCCTCCGGCGCTGACCCCGAAGCGCGGAGGACATGGAACAGGCGGAACGGCCGGGTCCGCATCGTCTGATCTCGAGTCGAGGGGGGCTCCCTCGGTCCGCGCCGCTCTCGACGTGTGCTCCATAATGGAGCGATCGATCCAAGTTGGAGCAATCGGCGTGTCCGTTCCACGCGGGCCCTCGCGCCTCGTCATCGCTCTGCGTGTCCCGGGGTCCTGTCGGCGTTCGGCGAGAGGGCGCAAGACACGCAAGACGACCAAGACGACCAGAACGACCAAGACGTGGAATCTTCCTTTGTCGTCGCGAGTGGAATCAGCCCTTTTGGAATTGAACCGATTGTGATCGCGGAGTTATATTCATGCTTCCTTTGCGGGGAAATGAACCAAGGAGAGTGTCCATGCGAGCTCGGACGTGTGCGGATGTATTTGCCTTAGTCTTGATCGCTGCCTTGGGCGTCGCGTGCGGCGCCGACCCCTCGACCCCCGCGGAGGATGCGCCGGCCGTCGCCGACGTCGTGCCTGATGAGCAGGTCGAGGCAGCGCCGGCGCCCCTGCGGCGCGGCTGCGCGACCGTCGAGCTGAGCGACGGTGAGAAGGAAGCCGTCGAGCAGTTCGTCCGCAGCCGGATGGCGCTCGGGTTCTCGGCGGGCGCGGCGGTCGAGATCCCCGTGCACGTCCACGTCATCAACAAGGGCGTGGGCCTGTCGAACGGCGACGTGACGGACGGGATGATCGCGGAGCAGATCGAGGTGCTCAACGAGGCGTACGCGAGCACCCGCTTCAGCTTCACGCTGGCCTCCGTCGATCGGACGAGGAACGCGACCTGGTACACCATGTCGTCGGGCTCCGCGGCCGAGCGGCAGGCCAAGGCGGCGCTCCGTATTGGTGGGCCAGACCACCTCAATCTCTACACGGCCAACCCGGGCGGCGGTCTGCTGGGCTGGGCGACGTTCCCCTCAAGCTATGCGGCCCGTCCGACCGACGACGGCGTCGTCCTGCTCCATTCCACGTTGCCCGGCGGCAATGCGGCGCCGTACAACGAGGGAGATACCGGTACGCATGAGGTCGGTCACTGGCTCGGCCTCTTCCATACGTTCGAAGGCGGCTGCAACAAGAGCGGCGATGGCGTGGCGGACACGGCGTCCGAGCGCAGCGCCGCGTATGGCTGCCCGATGAACAGGGACAGCTGCCGGGGAGGTGGGCTCGACCCGGTCCAGAACTTCATGGATTACACCGACGACTCCTGCATGGATGGGTTCACCGCAGGGCAGGCCGATCGCATGTCGGCGCACTGGGACACGTATCGTTGATCGGTGGAGGATGTGACGGCGGGCGGCGGGGGACTCCGCCGCTCGCCGGCCGGACAGGCGTCCGGCAGAGCTCGATCACATCGACTTGATCTGGGCCCGGCGCTCGAAGCTCCGGCTCTCGGAGAGGACGCGCGGCGCGGGCTCGGCAGGCGCCGGCCCCGCGCTGGAGTCCCGATCTCCCTGCGCCAGGCGCTGCTGGCGGCGGGTGCCGGCCTGGACGCCGAAGTACACGCCGAGGAACGTCACGACGCCCCAGCCGAGCAGGCCGACGGCGACGAGGCCGGTCTGGCGCGACGAATCGCCCCCGATCTGGCTGATCTGCTCCATCGGGGCCGACAGCTTGCTCACCTCCTTCATCGGCTCGCGCAGCGTCGCGACCTGCTCCATCGGCTGCTTCAGCCCGGCGACGTCGCGCATCGGCGCGTCCAGGGCGGCGACATCACGCATCGGTGCGTTCAGGGCGGCGACGTCCGTGAGCGGGCCGCGGATGCTCACGAGGCTCTCGTTCATCGCGGCGATGGTGGCCTCCATCTGGCTCAGCCGATCCATCGACTCCTTGAGTCGCGCGGTCTCGCGCATGCTCTGCTGCATTGCGTCCATCGACCCCTTGAGCTCGGCCAGCCGCTCCATCGCCGCCTGCATCTCGGCGAGCTTCTCCATCGGCTGACGCAGCTCGGCGAGCCGATCGATGCTCTCCTGCGAGCTCCGCAGCGTCTGATTCGAATCCTCGATCGTCGCGCGGGTCCGCCGCATCTCCTCCGTCGTTGCCTGGATGGAGCGCGTGTTCGTGTCGATCATCGTCGCCATGCCGCAGCCCGTCGACACGAGCGCGAGCAGCATCATCGGCGCAATCCGAACGATCCTTTCGCAATGCATACCTGATCGTTGGTTCCTCGAAGGCGGCGCGTCAATGTGTGCTTGACGCGGTGCGCTGAAATATGACATAGCCGTGTCCGAGGGGTGAGGCGCTGTGGGACATCGCGCGTGTTCGCCTGCGAGCCGCTCGCGCGGCACGTGCTCTCACGGCGCTGTGAAATGTCGGTGTCGGTCCGGTGGATGTGACGCGCCGAGCGCTGGAAGCCGGACGCCGGAGGTGGAAGGGGAGAGGCCGAGTGCGTCGCTGCGATGGACGTCGCGCCGCCAGCGCCGCTGTCCGGAGCTACAACGCGGGTGCGGCGCGCTTCATGCCGGCGCGGCGGCGAGAGCTCGGTGGCGGCCGCGCGGGGCGGGGGCGCTCACCGCGCTGGACGGTCAGGCTGCCGGGCGCCGGTGCGGAGCGTGAGCGCGGCGAGGATCGCGAGCACGGCCGCGCCGAGCCAGGCAGGCCGGCCGAAGGCTTGCGTCCCCGTGGCGAGCGCGCCGTCGGTCCACGTGGCGTCGAGCAGGGCGCCGCGCAGACCTGCGCCCGCGAGCGCGCTGAAGCTCGCGTGGACGGCGACCGCCGCGAACACGCCGCGAGCGCGCAGGAAGAGCGCCGCGGCGAGCGCGCCGAGCGCGGTCGCGAGGGCGAAGCTCGACGGGGACGCGCCCGGCGCGAGCCCGAGCGCGGCGCCGTGCGCGAGGGCGGAGAAGACCAGCGCGGGGCGAGGCGAGAGGCCGGCGCGCGCCGCGGCGGCGAAGGGGATGCCGGTGAGCAGGAGCTCGTCGCGGACAGCGAGGGCGATCGAGCGCGCCAGGGCGAAGCCGAGGCTCGCCGAGGGCGCCCCGGCCTGGACGGTCGCCCAGCCGAGCACCGCGGAGACGCCGAGCGTGATCAGCACGGCGAGCGCGCCCAGCGCGGCGCCGAGCCCGACGCGACGGGCGATGCGCGCGCGGCGGCCTGGGCCCTCCGGCTCCAGAGGGTCGGTCCACTGCACGCCGGCCCGCGCCGCGACGACGTCGGCGACGACCGCGCCGCCGAGCGCCGCCGCGAGCGGGCTCGACGACAGGAGCACGGACACGATCTGCAGGGCCGCGGCGAGGCCGACGAGCCAGGCCGCGCCGAGCGCGAGCTCCGTCAGGCGGCGCTGCGGTCCGGCGGGATCGGGCCGACGGGCTTCCTCGGCGGCGTTCAATGGAGCGTGTGCCACTGGCCGTTGTGCTCCACTTTCGGGACGTCCGCGTCGCCGTCGGCCTCGTTGCGGTGACGCGCGCCCAGGGTGGCGACGAGCTGGACCGTGGACGGGCGCGTGGGCCGGTGGCGCGCCTCAGACACCGCGCGGAGCCGCCGGCGCGGCGCGGGAGGCGGCGGCGACCTCCGGCTGCGGAGCCGCTGCACGGCCAGGCGGCCGGAGACGAGCAGCCCGAGCACGAGCAGCGAGCCAGCCAGCACCGGGACGAAGCCGTAGCGGCGCGCGACGTTGGCGCGCCACGCGAGCTCGATCTCTGGGCCCGTCGAGACATAGGCGGCCCCGAGCGCGGCCTCGAGCGGCACGCCGCCGCGCACCCGAGCCAGGGCACGCACGAAGCTCTGCCGCCGCTCGTCCTCGACGAGGAAGCGGACGACGTCGGCCGCCTGCGCATAGGGCAGCGAGCCGGCCGCGTCCTCGGCGCCCGCGAGGCTCGCTTCGAGCTCGTCGAGCGGGACGAGGCGCCCCCGGAGCGCGGCGACCGAGAGCACCTGCGCGCGCCGAGCGACGCGGTCGCCGGCCACGTGGGCGGCGAACCCCTCGTGGAACCAGCGCGGGACCACGGCGCCTCCGGTCGCTTCATCCAGGGCGAGGTGCGCGAGCGCGTGACGGAAGGCGCCCTCGAGATCGGGCGTCTCGGCGCCGAGCCGCGGAGAGGCGCTGAGGACCGCGAGCCGCAGCGCGCCGAACGAGACGGCCGTGACGGGGCCAGCGAGGCCCCTGGGGACGAGGTCGTCGAGCTCGGCGGGCACATCCGCGATCCGGATCTTCACCGGCGCGGTCAGGACGTCGCGGCCGAGCAGGGCGCCGAGCTCGGCGCGCAGGTCGCCGGCGCGGGCGATCAGAGGGCGGACACGGTCGCGGGTGGACGGGTGATAGGCGAACTCGATCCAGCCGAGATCCTCGGTGTGGTACGCCGGCGGCGGCGGCGGCACGGGAAGATCGGCGCCGCCGTCGCTCGACGCGGCGGGTGCGTCGTAGACGCGGGGCGCGGCGCCGGCGAGCCGCGCGGGCGCGGCGACGATCGCGACGCAGAGGAGCGCGGCGAGCCTCAGCCCCAACCCCGCTGGGCTGCGCCGGGAGGAGCGCGTCATGGCGCGATCCGACCCCGGAGGTGCACGGTGTCGCCGGAATCGCCGCCCGTCTGGGCCAGCACCACCACGACGATCCCCGTGGCGACCACGCCCGCGAGCGGGCCCCAGAACCAGGGGGAGCTCCACGTCGAGCGCCGCTCCGACGGCTCCGACGAGCTGGCGCCGCCGTTCGCGGACTTCGGCGCCGCCTGGGCGACGTCGGCGCGAGGTCCCAGGGCGCCGCGCGGCGATGAGGCGGGCGCGGGCGGCGTCACGGCGCGACCCGCCGCGCCTCCGCTCCGTTCGTCTCCAGCGAGCAGCGCGCGGACGGCCGCGCCCGCGCCCGGCCAGTCGAAGGTCGCCCCGGCGGGGGCGGCCACGCCGTCCGCGGTCCGCTGGACCGTCGCGCCGAGCTCGATCGGCGCGTAGCTCGCGCCCGCGACCCGGAGCACGCGCGCCACGGGGTGGCCGTGCGCCGTGCTCACCGCGACGACGAGCGCCGCGCCTGCGCCCGCGCCGAGCGACGCGAGCAGCCCGCGCGCGACCGGCTCGGACTCGGCGCGCCCGGCGGAGCGGCGCACCTCGGCGAGCTCCTTCACGGCGGCCGGCGCGTCCGGGCGCGGCGGATCGCCGGTGAGCACCTGCGCTGTCGCCTCGTCGATGGGCGGGCGGAGCGCGGGGTCGCCGTAGATCGCGCGAGCGAGCGAGCGAGCCGCCTCGGCGCTCGCGTCGTCCACCGCCACCACGACGGCGCCGCGCAGGGCCGACCGTGCGGTGGGGGCGTCCGGCGCGCCGCGCGCGGCCGGCGCCGCCGCCGCGCTGCCCGCGTCCGGAGCCGCCGCGGCGGCGCCGCCTCGAGGCGGCTCCTGGGCCTGCGCGGGCGCCGCCGTCAGGCCGAGCGCCATCGCGACGAGGCCCGGGGCAGCCGGCGGACGGCGGAACATGCATTCACGGTACGGAGGCCGCGGGCGAGCGTCAAACGGCGCGCGGCGCGGCGTCACGTCACAGCCAGCCGTGCTCGCGGTACCAGGCGACCGCTCGGCGCGTCCCCTCCGCCCAGTTCACCGCGGGCGCCCAGCCGAGCTCCCTGCGGGCGTCGCTGGCGTCACAGACCCAGTGCGACGCGGAGAGCTCGTTCAGCTTGTCGCGCGTGAGCATCACGGCCTTGCCGGTGAGGCGGCCGAGCCCCTCGCTCGCGAGCGCGGCGCCGCGCATGAGCGAGAACGGGACGCCGACGCGGACGAGCGCCCGCGCGCCGAGCGCCGCCTCCACGTCCGCCAGCATGTCGCGCCACACATACACGCTTCCGTCGTCGATGAAGTAGGCGCGGCCGCTCGGCACGTCGCTCTCGATCGCCCGGATGCACGCGGCGGCGGCGTCGGAGGCGTAGATCACGCTGAGCGTGTTCCTGCCGTCGCCGAGCATCGGGAGGAAGCGGCGCGCGACGCTCTGGAAGAACGCGAACGACTCCTGGTCGCGCGGGCCGTAGATCATCGGGGGGCGCACGACGACCACGGGCAACGCGCCCTTCTCGGCGAGGACCAGCCGCTCGGCCTCGAGCTTCGAGCGCCCGTAGCGCGTCACGGGGGCCGGGGGTGCGTCGGCGGCGATGGGGCGCCCGTCCAGGCTCGGGCCGATGGCGGCGAGGCTCGAGACGAACACGAACCGCCGTATCGCGCCCGCCGGCGCCGCCTTCGCCGCGTCGAGCAGGTTCCGCGTGCCGTCGACGTTGACCCGGAAGAACTCCGCCTCGTCGCGCGCCTTGACCAGCCCGGCCGAGTGCACGATCGCGTCGACGCCCGGCGGACCGACGACCGCGCGGCGGACGCTCTCCGCGTCCTCGACGGCGCCGTACGCGAGCTCGACGCCGCGCAGCGACGACAGGAACCTCGTGTCCGACGAGCGCCGCACCAGGGCGACGACGCTGTGCCCCTGCTGCGCGAGCTGCTCGGCGACGTGCGAGCCGAGGAACCCGCTCGCGCCCGTGACCAGCACCCTCATCGATCCGCTCCTTCTTTACGGTCCCGGCGCGCGCCCGAGGCGCTCGGCGCTGGCGCCCACGTCGAGCTGCCGGCGCCCGCGTCGAGCCGCCCGCGCCGCTCGGCGCTGGCCCCCGCGCCCATCACAGCGCCCGCTCGTAGACGCGGTACTTCTTGTGGACCCGGCCGCCCATCAGCCGGATGCCCGCGTTGATGGCGGCGTTGTCCTCCAGCGTCCACCCAAGCTCGCCGCCCTCCATGCCGAGCAGATGCGCCGCGCGGTTCATCTCGACGTAGAGGAAGGCGCTGAGCCCGGCGTAGCGCCGCACGTGGCGCCACTTCTTGCGGATGCCGAGCACGACGAGGCGCCCGCGCTTCGGGCCGCGTACGCGCAACCGCCACAGCAGCTTGAAGATGCCGCCGGGGAGGAGCTTGCCGTGGAAGTCCTTGATCAGCTGGTTGAGGTCGGGCAGCCCGAGCGACACGGCGGCCGGCTCGCCGTCGATGAACGTGATCTTGGTGAGCTCGGGCATCAGGATGAGCCGCACGTCCTTCGACCACTTGACGAGCTCTTTCTCGGTCATCGGGACGAAGCCCCAGTTGTCGCTCCAGGCGTCGTTGTAGACGTCCATGAGGATCCGGATGTCGCGGAGCAGGTTCTTCGGATCGCCGCAGCGCGTGTGCACCTCCGGCATCGCCAGGACCTCGGCGTGGGCCTTCTGCGCCCGGGCGGGGACGTTGCCGACCTCGTAGCCCCACGCGTAGAGATCCTTCACCTTCTCGAGCCCGGCCTGCTCGATGAGCCGGCCCTGGTGCGGCCGGTGGTAGGGCATCATCATCACCGGCGGGAGCTCGAAGCCCTCGATGAGGCAGCCGATCTCCTCGTTGGTCGAGAGCGAGTAGGGGCCCCGCATGCGCTTCATCCCGCGCGCGCGCAGCCAGCCCGTGGCCTCGGCGAACAGCGCTCCGGCCGTCTCGGCGTCGTCGATCGTATCGATGAAGCCGAAGGAGCCAGTGTCGTCGCGGTGGACCCGGAGGTGCTCGTGATCGACCTGCGCGGTGATCCGGCCCGCTGGCCTGCCGTCCTTGTACGCCACCCACGCCGTCCCCTCGGCGTGCTCGAAGAACGGGTTCTTCTTCTTGTCGAGCCGATCGGAGATGTCCAAGTCGAGCGGGCGGATATAGTTGGGCTCACCCTCGTAGACGGTGTCGACCACGTTCAGGAAGTCCTTGAGGACCTTCTTGTCGCCCTTCCGGAGCTCGCGGATCTCGATAGCCATAGGGCTTGAGCCCGTACCTTCCGAGACGCGGCGCTGCAAGGGGCTCGCACGGACGTGGTCTCGGCCCCGATCGCGGAGCGCCGCGCGCCGCGCTGATCGCCGGGCGGCGCGCGCCGCGTTGAGAGCAGGACGCCGCGCGCCGCGTTGATCGAACGACGCAGCGCGCGCGAAGCCGGTAAGCTCTCGCGGCGGGCCTGTCGGGCCCCCCGGCAACTCAGGTGGACGCAGCATGATGACCCCGAAGGAGTTCCAGAGGCAGTTCAAGCGGCTGCTCATGAGCCGCGTGGAGGGCATGGACTGGGAGGACAAGCTCGCCCGGGTCCGCCAGTACCTGCGCCAGCTCGAGGCGCGCCAGAGCCCGGAGGAGGAGTCGGCCGAGCTGTCTCCGTCGCTGGAGCTCATCCCGTTCGAGCCCGGCAAGCGGCCCGTCGACGAGGCGCTCTATCCAGGGCACGGGTGCAGCGAGCGCGTCGGCTGCATCAACACCTCCGGCGACCCGTCGGAGCTGGGCGACGAGGTGTGGCTGCTCTACCGGCTGCGCGACCTCTACGCGTTCGTCGCGCCCTTCGAGCGGCCGTTCGAGGTGACCCTGTCCGCGTGGTTCCTCCCCGCGAGCCCCGGCGACGGCGAGCCGTGCGCGGTGCCCGGGCTCATGGACGTGCCGCTCAGCCCGCAGATCGTCTCGACCTCGTCCTACCCCGTCCCGAAGCTCGAGCCCGCTCCGTGGAACTCGTTCCATCAGACGGTCTACGTCGCCACCATCGTGCCGGCGCGGCAGCTCGTGCCGCACCCCCCCGGCGAGGAGACCGGCGGCGGCTATTTCTGGGCCGACCTGCCCGAGTCGTTCCGGCGGCGCGTCACCGACGGCTTCGAGCCGTTCACGTTCGCGAGCCTGTTCCGGCAGCAGCTCCGGGTCGAGATCAAGCTCAGCGAGGCGGGCAGGACGGTCTCCTCCGAGTCGACGGACATCGAGATCTTCGACACCGGCCGCTTCGGCTCGCTCTACGCGCGCCTGCTCGACCGGCTCGTCAAGGCGGACACGGAGATCCAGCAGCGGGCGCTCGGGATCGACGAGCTCCACGTCGGCTATCACCCGTGGTTCCCGGTGCTGACCATCGGCATGGACAAGGCGCTCCTGTACCTCCGGGCCATCCATCAGGACCTCGAGCAGCACCGGCGCAACCTCCCCGACCCCCGCTGGCTGCTCAGGGTGGGCCTCTACCTCGAGCTGCTCACGTGCCTCGGCATCTTCGAGGCCGTGAAGCACGACTACCCGGACATGCTCTCGCCGGGGGAGCGCGAGGCCTTCGAGGAGGGCGCGGCGTTCGCGCCGATCCGCGCGTCGATCGACGTCGCGGCGTGGGCGCAGGTCTGGGACATGCGGCACATCGCGCCGCGCGCGGCCGGCTTCTTCGCCGCCGGGCCCGTGAGCCTGACGAACCTGATGCGCAAGCAGAAGGCCACGCTCGCCTTCCTGCACGCCCACCACGCGGACCTGCAGAAGGCGATCGAGCTCGCGGGCCCCAACCTGTGGAACGCGCAGGAGACGTGGCACCGGGTGTTCCGCGACGCGGAGCGGGCCGTCCTCAAGAACAACGTGCTCGCGTTCCCGGAGCTCGCGCACCTCGATCCGCGGTGGCGCGACTTCGCGCTCTGGCACCAGCGGGGGGACATGCGGCTGTTCGGCCTCAGCCTGATGCCCGAGGCGCTGACGGGGCTCTTCGGCGATCAAGATGGCATCTTCCCCGCGGCGTGCCGGCAGTACCGGAAGTCGATGAACGACGTCGCCCGGTGGGCCGCCGAGCGGAGCCTCATGGACTACACGGGCGACGAGTGCATCCCGCGGAACGCGAGCCTCCTCGAGGCGTACATGGAGAAGAACCCGTCGCACCTCGCCGCGCTGCAGCGGCGCGACGGCCACGGGGCCGCGGCGTCGATCGAGCTCGAGGAGCCGAGCAAGGTGACGCGCGAGGCGAGCGCCGAGGACCTCATGACGCTGCTCCGGCGGACGCCGGTCTTCAAGCCGCTGCTCGATCGCGAGCTCCGCAAGCTCGCCACGAAGGCGCGCCGGATCGAGTACGGCCCGCTCGACCGGATCGTGCTGCAGGGGCAGCGGGACTCGTCGATGTTCGTCGTCGCGTCCGGCGCCGTCGAGGTCCTGGTGCGGCACCCCGACGGGCAGGACTCGACGGTCGCCGCGCTCGAGAAGGGCGCCGTCTTCGGGGAGTTCGCGCTGCTCACGGGCGAGGAGCGCACCGCGACGGTGCGCGCCGTCGACGAGGTGGTGCTCTACCAGATCACGAAGGAGGCCCTGCAGCCGATCATCGAGGCGCGCCCGCAGCTCGTGATCGAGCTGAGCCTGCTCATGGCGTCGCGCCAGGCCCACCTGCGCGACGCGGCCGAGCGCTACCTCGAGGCCGAGGAGAAGGTGCGGAGCCTCGCCGGGCGCATCCGGCGGTTCGTCCTCGGCTGAGCGCGCTCAGCCCTTCGTGGCTGGCCTCGCGCTCGGCGCTTCGTGGCTGGCCTCGCGCTCGGCGCTTCGTGGCCAGCCGGCGTCGCTCGGCCCCTCGCGCTCAGCCCTTCAGGAGCCACGCGACGGCGTCGGCCTCCGCGGTGAAGAACGAGTACTCGGGCAGCCCCATGGCGGCCGACAGGCGGGAGATCTGCATCTTCGAGAGCGCGCTGTTCACGAGGTTCGCCGCCTTGCGCATGCCGTGCTCGACGGCGTAGGCCATGGTCTGCTCGACGTACGGGCTCACCTCGGGCTTCTGCGGGGGGAAGTCCGCGATATCGGCGAGCACGTACCAGGGCTTCCCGAGGTTGAGCAGCGTCGAGGCCTTCTGGCGAAACTCGTCGAGGTACGCCTTGCCCTCGTCGATGTCCCAGAACCCCCACACCTTCACGTGGAGGACCCCCGTCGACGTGTCGGGCCTGACGTTGAACCGCCGCTGCGCGGCGCGCTCGCGCCGCGACGTGAGCTCGGATCTCCTCAGCGGCTCGCTCCCGGAGAGGCCCGTCCGGCCCGGCGGGTCCAGGGGCGACGTCCGGGGTCGGGTCTCCGCGAACTTCGAGGCGGCCGACGGAGCGGGCGGCGCGGACGACGAGGGAGGGACGGAGCGCGAGGGTGGATTGGGTGGCGGCGTAACGGAGCGCGGGGGAGGGCTGGAGTACGAGGCGGGACCGGGGCGTGAGGGAGGCGTCTTCGACGACAGCTCCGGCACGGTGACGGTCGGCACCTCGGCGAAGCCCTTCGCCGTGCCGGGCTTCGAGGGCAGCGTCGGGTCGGTCGGGCTCGGGTTCGCGCTCGGCGCGGGCGCCGCCGGCTCCGGCAGGAGGATGACGCGCGAGGCCCGCGGGATGGCGACGTCGAGCGCGGCGGCGAGCGCGCTGACCGCGATGGACGCGCGCTCGAAGCGGTCCTCGGGCTTGAGCGCCGTCGCCTTGAGGAACCAGCCGTCGAACTCCGTCGGCAGCGCCGCCGAGGACCGCCGCGCCGCGCGCGCGCTGGGCGCTTCCATCGCGCCGCGCAGGAGCTCCCCCGCCAGCATGTAGGGGGACGCGGTCGCCTCGGCCTCCTGGGACCAGTACGACTCGCCGACGAGGAGCGCGTACGCGACGTGCCCGAGCGCGTAGATGTCGGCGCGCGGGCCGACGTTGCGCTCGGCGCGGATCTGCTCCGGCGCCATGTACACGGGCGTGCCGAGCATCTGCCGCGTCAGCGTGGAGGCGTTGTGCTGCTCGATGACCTTGGCGATCCCGAAGTCGAGGATCTTCACGCACGGCGAGCCGTCGTCGCGGACGGTGACGAACAGGTTGTCGGGCTTGAGGTCGCGGTGGACGATGCTCGCCGCGTGCGTCTTGTCGAGCGCGAGCGCGGCCTGGAACAGGTAGAGCGCGACGTCCTCGGCGGGGAGGGCGCCGCGCTTCTTGACGAGGCTGCCGAGCTCCTCGCCGCGGAGCAGCTCCATGACGAGGAACGGGGTGCCGGTCTCGTCGTCGACCCCGGCGTCCGAGGTCCTGACGATGTGGTCGCTCTCGATGACGCCGGTAATGCGGGCCTCGAGGGCGAAGCGGGCGCGCAGCTCCTCGCTGTCGAGCAGGCTGGGCAGCATCACCTTGAGCGCGCGGCGCGTCGCGGTGACGTCGTCCATCACCTCGTACACGGCGCCCATGCCGCCCGCCTTGATGACGCGCAGCACCTGGTAACGGTTGCGAAACCGCGTATTCGGCTGCAACAGGCCGGGCGAGGAGCTCATCCTGCGGCCCTCGGTTCAGGCATGGTTTGCACCACGCTACCAGCGCCGCTTCCCGCGTCGCAAGGCGGTCGGGTGAGGAACGTGTTCAGCGCAGGATCGCGCCTCCGCCGGCGGCCTCGCCGCCGGATCGAGCGGCGCTGTCGAGGAGCGGCTCCAGCGCGCTCCAGAGCGAGCGGACGTCCTGGAAGCGTTCCTCGGGGGCCACGGCGAGCGCCCGCGCGACCCAGGCGTCCACCTCGGGGAGCAGGTCGGGCCGGAAGGCGTGCAGGCTCGGCCGCGGGCCGCGAGCGGCGGCGAGCAGGATGTCGACCCGGCTCGCGCCGGCGAACGGCAGGCGCCCCGCGAGCGCGCGGAAGAGCACCGCGCCGAGCGAATAGATGTCGATCCGGTGGTCGATCTCCTGGGGCCGGCCCTTCCATACCTCGGGCGCGATGTAGCTGGGCGAGCCGGGGATCGCGCCTTCGCGGGTGAGGGGGTCGGCCTGCATGACCTTGACAAGACCGAAATCGAGCAAGCGCACGCGCCCGCGCGCCGCTGCGCCGGCGTGGCCCTGCGCGCCGTCGCCCGTGACGGGGAGCTGCGCGCCGGCGGGGGGCGATGGATGGGCGGCGCGGGCCGGCGCGCTCCCGGGGTGAGGGGAGGTGGAGGAAGGAGCGCCCGTGTCGTCGTCGAGGACGAAGATGTTCGCTGGCTTCAGATCGCGGTGGACGATGCCGCGCGCGTGCGCGGCGTCGAGGGTGTCGATGATCGGGCGGAACAGCTCGCGGATCTCGTCGAGCGGGAGCCGCTGGTTCCGCGCTTCCAGCCGGCGCAGCGTCGTCTCGAGATCGCTGCCCTTCAGGAACTCCATGACGATGTAGAGCGTGCCGTTGGCCGCCTCGCTGAACGCGAAGACGTGGGTCGCGCTGGTGCCGGCCAGCTCCCCCATGGCGCGGGCCTCGCGCCGCAGGCGGGTCTTCAAGGCGGCATCGCTGGCGAACTCGGGCCTCAGGTACTTGACGGCGACGTGCGTGCCCGTCTCCTGGTCCAGGGCGCGGTAGACCACGCCCTGGCCTCCCTGACCGACCACCTCGATCAGCTTGTACCGGCCGTCGATCACGTCGTCGATGTCGTGGTCCATCGGCAAGCCCTCGGTGTTCGAGCGCGCTGCGTCAGCGTGCCGCACAGCGAGCCCAGGTTGTAGCCGCTCCGGCGCGCTGGCGGTAGGGACGGTTCGGCGCCGACCCGATCCGCCGGCCGGGGGCGGACCCGAGGCGGGAGGAGCGGGGAAGCGCGAGCGCCCGGGGACGCGGTCCGTGGGAAGGAGCCTGTGGGCGGAAGACGCCTTCGGCGAGTGAGCCTGCGGGGAGTGAGCGTACGGCCAAGCACGCTGGGAGGAAGCGCGACCGTGCTCGGGAGGGAGAACGCGCCGAGGGGAAGGCGAATGCGACAGGGACGTCACGGATCGGGTTCAGGCGACATCCTAGGAGTGACGGAAATTGCCTGATGATTGACTCCACTCATCCCGACGCAGCGACGAATTTGGTTGGTTTGCCGACCCTGAGATCCCGTGTAGAGTGGCGCCCATCCTCGTATGAGATCTGTCCGACAGAACAGCGACCTTCCCCAGGCGAACGGTGCGGTTCCGGTCGCGCTCGACGTGCAGCCGGCCAGGCCCGGCGCGCAGGAGCAGGAGCTGGAGGAGGAGTGGACCTATGAGGTCGCTCACCACGACGCGCCGTCGGATCTCACGCATGTTGTCGGGGAGAACCTTCGGCGGCTGCGCACGCGGCGCGGCCTCTCGCTGGAGCGGCTCTCGAAGATCTCCGGCGTGAGCCGTGCGATGCTCGGCCAGGTCGAGCTCGGCCGCAGCGCGCCCACGATCAACGTCGTCTGGAAGATCGCCCGCGCGCTCTGCGTGCCGTTCTCTGCGCTCGTCAGCGATCGCGCGGCGAGCGGCCCGATGCTGCTGCGCGGGGATCGGGCGAAGCGGCTGACATCGCACGACGGCAAGTTCACCTCGCGCGCGCTCTTCCCGTTCGACGCGCCTCGAACGGTCGAGTTTTACGAGCTGCACCTGGCCTCGCTCGGCGTCGAGAATGCCGATCCCCACCCGCCCGGGACGACCGAGAACATCGTGGTATGTCAGGGGACCGTTGAAATCAGCGTCGACGGACAGCGGTTTCTGCTCGCGACGGGCGACGCGCTCGTGTTCCAGGCGGATGTCCCGCACGTCTACCGCAACCCGGCGAACGTCGACTCGCTGATGTACCTGGTGATGACGTATTCGCTGTCGGCGCCCTGAGGCGCGGCGCTTTCCTCGCCGAGGGGCGGGGGAGGGCCGGGAGAGGAGGAGTGCCGGGGGAGGGGCGGAGCAGCCCGAGAACGCCGGCGAGCGTCGACGCCGCTGCTCCGAGGAGGGTTTGCGGCCGCGCTACTTCGTCATGGCGGGCGTGCACATCATCATGGGCATCCCGCCGCACATCATCATCATGGGCATCCCGGCCGACATCATCTTCGTCATGGCCTCGCAGCGCTCCTTCAGCATGTCCATCGACATGCCCTCGGGCGGCATCAATTTGCAGGTCATTCCGTCCTTCGTCATCTCACACGACATCTTGCACATCATCGGCATGCCCATGCCCATCATGCCTGGCATCATGCCCATCATGGGCATCATCGGCATGCCCATGCCCATCATGCCGGGCATCATTGGCATGCTCATGCCCATCATGCCTGGCATCATTGGCATGCTCATGCCCATCATGGGCATCATCGGCATGCCCATGCCCATCATGCCGGGCATCATGGATGCGCCAGCGGCCATCTCCGGCGTCGACATCATGGGGGACATCATCTGCGGCATCATGGGCATCTGCATTGCGGTGGTCATGGGGGCTCCTGTCGTCAGCGCTCGTTGCTTCCGGGAGCCGTTCTAGCCGGTCGGCGTGACGTCGCAACGCGTTAACACGGGCGCGTGTCGCTTTGCTCCAGTCTAGCGGAGGCGCCTCCACGGCGTTGGAGGCGCCGGCGCCCCGGGCGGACGAGTGTCCATGATAGTGACGGCCGCTCCGCCCGGGGCGCGCTGGGGCGGCGTCCAGGCGAGGCCGGGTTTGCGGCGGTCATGAGGGGTGAGGGGGCGACCAGCGGGGTCGTGCGAGCGTGAGCGGGATGGGCTCGGTCGGTTCCACCGACCATGATTCGGTCTCGTATGTCGACTCGCTGCTGAAGCCGAGCCTGACGTTATGCGCAGTCATGTCGGCCCATACAGAGCCGCGGTGCCCTCCGGCGCGAGCGAGCAGGGCTTCTGTGCATCTTGCTTCACCCTTGACGGGCGTGACGCTTTGATGCCTCATACGCCACCATGCGCCGCGCTCCGCCTTCTCCGTCCCTCGTCCGCGCCACACGCGTGCTCGCCCTCGGTGCCCTCCTGGGCACCGCGTCGTGCGCCCAGGTCCTGGGCCTCGGCGAGTTCGAGGATTGCGACGAAGATTCCTGCTCAGGAGTGCTCTGGGCGAAGAGCTTCGATAGCCATGAGTTGGTCTTTCCAGAGAGCGCTGGGCTCGACTCGAAGGGAAATGTTCTTCTCTCAGGAGTCTTTCGAGGTACCACTGATTTCGGCGGTCCGCCACTGATATCGTCTCAATTCGCTTTCTTTCTCACCAAGCTGAAGCCGGACGGTAGCCACGGCTTCAGCCGGTGGCTGCGGCTGAAAGTCTTGGATGGTGCGTTGGGATCGCGTCTTTCGGTGCTGCCTGACGATAGCGTCGTCTTGTCGGGCCTGTACGAGGAAGAGATCGAGCTTGATGCTGGCGAATCCATCACGGCGCCCACTCTCGACGAGAATGGTTGCTTCGTGGCCAGGTTCTCGTCAGACAACAAGTTGATCTGGGGGCGCAACTTGTTCACGGGGACGGGTCGCCTCGCTGTCCTGGATTCGACGGCTATGCCCGACGGTGACGTGGTCCTGGTCGGCTCTTTCAGGCGCGAGGTGAGCCTGGGTTCGTCGACCCTGACCACTGCATCCGAGGACGCCTTTGTCGTGAGGTTGGACGGCGAGACGGGCAATCCGCTATGGAGCTTTCAGTTGGGCGACCCTGAATACACCACGGCGACGACGAGCCTCGAGGCCAAGGCGGTGGCGGTGGATCCTGCCGGTAATATCGTTGTGGGGGGCCGGTTCACGGGATTCACCGACTTCGGCTTCGACAGAAGCATCGGCCCGAGCCCGTCGGGGGCTGGAGCTTTCATGCTCAAGCTCTCGTCCACGGGGGAGCGAGATTGGACTGTTGGCCTCCTGGGAGAGGGGCGTGCCTGGGTGACTGACATCGACGTCGATGGGCGTGGAGATATCCTCGCGGCTGGCGCTCTCGCAGGAGCGATCGCCATCCATGCCCATGGCGTCCGAGGCGCCCACGAGACCAGCGGGCCAGAGGACTCGGATATCCTGCTCGTGAAGCTCTCGTCCGCGGGGAATCACCTGTGGTCATTGCGATTCGGCGATGATTCGTCCCAGTTGGGTGTAGAACCGAAGTCAGGTATTTTTGGTTCGGACGTCGAGTCTCTTTCACCTTTTGGGGTTCACGTCGCCGCCGACACTTCTGGAGACATCGTGCTCGGCGCCGGGGCCGCAGGCGCCGTCGACTTCGGGGGCGGGCTGCTCGGCGGCAGACAGGAGCGCGACTGGACTGTCGCGAAGCTGAGCGCTGGCGGAGCGCACCTCTGGAGCAGGCGTTTCGGTGATGCTGCGACAGGGCAAGCGGTGGTTGGCATCGACACGGATCCCGGGACGAACGCCGTCGTGGTCGTCGGGCTCAACGACGGAACGCTGGATTTTGGCAATGAGATGAGGGTCGTGGCGCCGGGAGAGTTCAGCGCTGTCGTGACGAAGATCGACCTGGGACGGGTTGGGAGATAGCTTCTCCAACTCAGCGGCGCTGGTCAGTTGATCTGCAGGTTCGCGGCGGCCTTGCCGTCCTGTCCCGCGCCCGCGGCGCCGCCGCTCGGGGTCGTGCCGCCGGTGCCGCCGTATCCGGGGGCGCCGGTCGAGCAGCTGTTGCCTCCGAACGTGAAGCTGACGCTCGCGGCTCGCGCCAGGCAGGCGCTCGGGCCGCCGCCGCCGCCCGCGCCCGGGCCGCCGTCGCCACCAGGACCACCTTTGCCGCCGACGCCGCCGTTGCCGGCGTCATCAGGACCGGGGCCGCCCGGGCCGCCGTTCCCCCCGAGCTGCGGCGCTCCGCCGTTGCCGCCGCGGCCGCCGTTCCCTCCCTTTCCGGTCGTGATCTCGTTGCGAGAGACGACCACCCGTCCGGCCGCCGCGAAGACGCCAAAGCTCCCGCCTCCACCGCGGCCAGCCGTGCCGCTGCGGCCGCCGAGCCCGCCGCATCCGCCGCTACCGCCGCCCCCGCCGCGATCATCAGGGCCTACCTCGCAGGAGCCGCCACCGCCGCCGCCCGCGCCGCCGCCGCCGCCGCCGTTGATTCCCGGTTGCCCGTTGGTGCCGTTCGCAGGCTGGTAGATACCCGAGGCGATGCTGCCGAGATTCGCGCCCCCCGTCCCCGGCGTCCCCTGCGACCCCGCCATGCCCGGCGTGCCATCGTGTCCTGCCGACCGGGTCCTGAAGCAGCGCAACGGGGCGCCGCCCGCGCCGCCCTCCGCGCCCCGGCTGCCCGGATGGCCGGCCGCTCCGTTGTTCGAGCCATGCCCGCCATATCCACCTCTCCCGCCAGGCTCGTCGCAGGTGGGCGCCGGGCCGGCATTCCCGCGACCGCTGCAGTCGTTGCAGCCCTGCTCTCCCGCATTCCCCGAGGTCGCCGTCCCCGCCGCGTGCGCCGCCCCGTTCGTCCCCGCGGCGCCGGCCTGGCCCTCCTCCACGTTGATCTGGTTGAACCGCACGAAGAGATCCGCCGTCCCCCCGCCGAGGCGCACTCCATAGGTGCTCGCGCCGGCCGACGACGGGCTCAGCGCCTCTATCGAGATGCCCTCGATGTGCGTCGGCTGCGCGATCGACGGCGCATGGAACACCGTGCCTGTCGCGCTCACGGTGGTGGTCACCGAGCTCGTCCTCCGGAACTTGAAGTCAGCGTTGTTGTGATCGAACCCACCGTAGATGCTGATGCCGGACACGACCGTGACCGCCTCCTGGTACAGCTCGCCCGACAGGCAGACCGCCGGGACCCCGCCCGCTTGCGCCACCTGGATGGCCTTGGCGATCGTCTCCACCGGCGCGTTGCGCGTCCCGATGCTGGCGTCGTCCCCGGTGCTCGCCGAGACGTAGATACACTGCTCCACGAGCCCGTCGCCGCCATCGCAGTTGTCATCGATGAACTCGGCGTCGATCGGATCCTCGCCCGCCGCACCCGCCGCGGTCGGCGTACACGCGTATTCACAGCCGCACTCGCCCGTGAGGAGATTGCCGTCCAGGTCGTGTGTGCCCGGCAAGCATCCCAGCGCGCACGCATCCGTGACCCCACCGCCGCCCCCGCCCGCCTCTTCGCTGCCCCCCTCTCCACCCGAGCCGCCTTCGCCCCCGCCCGAGCCGCCTTCACCCCTGCCCGAGCCGCCTTCGCCCCCGCCCGAGCCGCTCGTGGCGGCCGCGCTGCTGCTCGATGACGCGGTCGCGCTGCTGCTCGCGGACGACTCGCCGCCCGCGCCCGAGCCGCCTCCCGTGCCCGAGACTGGCCCGATGGGACCGTCGATCGAGCTGCTCTCGGCGCAGCCGAGCGCCGAGAGCAATGCGAGCAGAGATGCCGTCTCGATGAAGAATTGTGCGCGCATGCTTAATTCTGCACCTTCACGCGCCTTTCGAAAAGACTTTGTCTTGTCGATCCCAATCACCATGGGCCGTGCGCCACATTGCAGTTCGCATCGATCGCGGGTCCGCCCAGGCCGTTATGTGCTGCGCCGGCGCGAGCCAGCTCACGATTCCGTGATTCGCCCCTCGCGCCTGTCACCGTCTCCGGTACTCTGTGCCTGCACACCTTCCCGCTTCCGCACCGTCCCCGCTGTCATCTGTTCATCTCATGCGCCTCAGATCGCTTCACCACACCTCGCTCGCCTCCATGGTTGGGCTCGCTGCCGCCATGGGGATCCATGGCGCGTGTGCACCGGACTCAGGGGCTGGCCTCGTCTGGTCCTCTTCCTCTTCGGGCGGAGCTGGCCCTGGCGGGACCTTCGATCCGGATGGTGGGCTGTCGACCGACGCGCCTGTCGAGCTCCCCGATCCGGACGCCGCCTGTGGCCTCGTTACCGAGGAGGCGATCGCGGTCCCGCTCAATCTCTATATCATGATGGACAAGTCGTCCTCGATGGCGGGTGACGACCCCATGGTGGCCGACAAGTGGACAAGCGCGAAGGCTGGCCTGACAGCGTCGTCAACAGCGCGAGGTTCGCCGGCGTGCGCGTGGCGCTGCGCTTCTTTCCGCGGGTCGCGGACGATGTTCCTGCCTGCGACCAGAAGGCGTACAGCGAGCCGCTCGTCCCGTTCGGTCCGCTCCCCGACAACGCGGGCGCCATCGTCGCGGCCATCGAGGCCGAGTCGCCGAACGGAGCGAGCACGCCCATCTATCCTGCGCTGGGCGGCGCGCTGCTCCAGGGCATCGACGTGGCCGAGGACCACCCCGGCGAGGCCTCGGCGGTGCTGCTCGTCACCGATGGACAGCCCCAGGGGCCTGCGGCCCGGTGCGCCGGGGTGAACCCGGAAGACCCGGACGCCATCGCGGATCTCGCGGCGCGGGCCGCGCGCTACCGCTTCCCGGTGCGCACCTTCGTGATCGGGCTCCCGGGCGTGAACCAGAGCTTCGCGAACCAGGTCGCGGTCGCGGGAGGCACTGACGCCGCCGTCCTCGTCGGGGCGAACAACATCGCCGTCGAGTTCCAGAACGCGCTCGCGAAGGTCACGGGGCAGGCGCTCCCGTGCGAGGTCGAGGTCCCTTCCCAGGTGGCCGGCGGACAGGTCGCGTTCGACGACGTCAACGTCCTCTTCGGGCTCGACGGCGCACCGCAGGAGGTCCTGCCTCAGCGCCCCGGCTGCGACGGCCCAGGCTGGCGCTACGACAACCCGGCTTCTCCCGCGGCCCTCGTGCTGTGCCCCGACACCTGCGAGGCCGCGAGGGGCGCTTCCATCGCGAAGATCCAGATCCTCCTCGGCTGCGAGACGGTGATCCTCTGAGCGAGCACGGCAGAAGGACCGCGCATCTCGGACGAGAGTGGGCGAACTGCAGGTGTTGTGGAGATGACATCGGGAGCGACATAGAAGCCACGAAGCAGGCGGCGCAGACGCGAAGCGTCATAGGTGAGATGGCTCACTGTGCCGGGGTCGTAAAGGCGCGGATCATGGGGCCGGCGCGAGGATGCGGGACCCGGCGCGCGCGGGCGGCGCCCGGCGGCGCCCGACGCGGTGAGCGCCGCCTTGCAACTCTGCACTGCGCTTTGTGGACTCCGGGCCCCCAGAGCCGTAAGAGGACGGAACCATGACGACGGAGTCCTCCCTCGCCGCCGCAGGCTCGCCGCGGCACGCCGCCCCCGCCGCGCTCCATCCGGCCCTGGTGCTGAGCGCCTACCTCGAGCCGCTCGTGCGCGGCCGGCGGGTCGCGGTGCTGGGTGACGTCACCATCGGCCTCGCCGACCGGCTGCTCCAGCGCGGAGCCCGACTCGTCCATGCCTACGACCCGGACGCCGCGCGCGTCGCCGAGAAGCTCGCGCGGACGGCGCCCACGCGGCAGCCGCACCCGAACGTCGCCGTGTTCGACGGCGACCTCGGGGTGCGCGACGGCGCCTTCGACACCCTCGTCATCCCCGATCTCTCCCTCTTCGGCGATCCCGCCGAGGTCGTCCGGCGCGCCAGGCGCCTCACCGCCGCGAGCGGCGTCGCCGTCATCGCGTCGCCGAACCCGGACGCCGCGCGGGGCCTGCTCCCCGCGGGCGCGCGGCGCGGCGCGGCGCCCGGCTACTACGCGCTCTACGACGTCGTGGCGCTCCAGTTCAAGCAGGTGCGGATGGTCGGCCAGGCGCCGTTCGTCGGCTATACGGTCGCGGAGTTCGCGCCGAAGGGAGAGCCCGAGGTCAGCGTGGACACGTCGATCCTCGACGCGTCCGAGGAGCCCGAGTGGTTCATCGCCGTGGCCGGCGAGCGCCTGCCCAGGCTCGACGCGTTCGCCGTGATCGAGCTGCCGTTCGCCGGCTTCCCGGGCGCGAGCGCCGGCCCGTCGCCCGAGGCGCTCAGCGAGGCCGAGGGCCGCGCGCAGCGGCTCGGGGGCGAGCTCGCGGAGCTGCGCACCCGGCACCAGCGCGACCGCGAGGACGCCGGGGTCCGCGCCGAGAGCGCGGTCGCCACGGCCGCGCGCCTCGCCGAGGTGGAGGCCGAGCTCGATGCCAGGGCGGCGCGCCTCCGCGACGTCGAGGCCAGGGCGGGCGACGCCCACGTCCGGGCCGAGCGCCTGTCCCACCAGATCCGCGACATGGAGGAGGAGCTCCGCAGCCAGCGCGATCGCGCGACCCGGCTCACCAAGCAGCTCGACGACGAGAAGCGGGTGCGGACCAAGGTCGAGCTCGAGCTCGGCATGATCCGCAACAAGCCGGAGATCGCCGGCGCCCGCGACCGCCTCGACGCCGCGACCGCCGACCTCGACGCCGCGCGCGCCCGGATCGCCGAGCTCGAGGCGCGGCCCGCCGTGGCGGCGCCCGACCGGGCGCTCGCGGCGCGCGTGGAGGAGCTCGAGGCCGCCGCCGCGGGGGCGCGGCGGGAGCTCTCGAAGCTCACGTCGGAGCGGGACACGGCGCGCCGGCGCGCGCAGGAGAGCGAGCGCGCGCTGGAGGAGGCGCGGCGCGCGGCGGGGAGGATCGAGGAGCTGGAGGCCGCCCGCGCCGAGCTCGCGCGCGACCGCGACCGGCAGAAGGAGCGGGCGGACCGGAACGAGCGCGAGAGCCGCGCGCTGGAGGATCAGCGGAGCGCCCTCGACGCGCGCAGGCTGCTGCTCGAGGCGCGGATCGTGGAGCTCGAGCAGACCGTCGTCGCGCTGGAGCAGCGGGCGTCGGAGCTCGAGAAGCGAGACGCCGGCGAGGCGGCGGCCGCGGAGATCGCGGGCCTCGAGGAGGCGCTGCGCGATCGGGGCCACGTCATCGCGTCGCTCATGGCGCAGCTGCGCGAGAGCGAGCGGGTGGGCAAGGAGCTCGTCGACGAGCTCGGAACGGTCTTCGCGTCGGCGTCGGCCGACAACGGCGGGCCGGGCCAGGCGGCGGACGGCGGGCAGGGCGGAGGGCTCGCGGGGCAGGGCGGGCCGGGCGGCGCGGTCGAGGCGCTGCGGCAGCAGCTCGACGCGCTGGCGCGGAGCGCCGCCTCGAGCGAGGCCGACCTGCGCGCCGCGGGATGGAAGATCGCGCAGCTCGAGCGCGAGCTGACCGAGGCGCGCGCCACGGCCGGCTCCCCGCCGGCGCTCCACGAGGAGCTCGAGCAGGCGCTCGTCGCCGCGCAGGCGGAGATCGCGGCGCTGCGCCGGGCGGCGGAGCGGGAGGACGTGGCCGTGGCGCGCGAGGACGTGGCCGTGGCGCGCGAGGACGCGGCTGGCGCGCGCGGGGATGTGGCCGTCGTGCGCGAGGACGCGGCTGGCGCGCGCGGGGATGTGGCCGTCGTGCGCGAGGATGTCGGCGTGCCGCCCGAGGTGATCGAGCAGACGGTGCTCCTCCAGCAGGTCGCCAGCGCCGTCGAAGCGAGCGCGTGAGCCGCGGTCTGGACCGCGGCGGGCGGTGGCCCCGGTCCAGATCCGACCACGCGGCCTGCGCGTCCAGTCGACCCGCGCGTCAGCCGTGACGCCGGCGCGTGTTCCCGGGCGCAGCCCGACGCGCGGCGCGCGACGTCACGCCGGGCCGGACAGGTTCGTGCTTCCGATCGGCGACGCGCTGGCGAGCGGGGAGCGCTTCTCGCCCGCGAAGGCCTTCTCCACGAGGTAGTCGCCCGGCTCGCCGCTGTTGCCCTCCTCGAAGCCGCGCGACTCCAGGAGCGCGGCGGTGTCGGCGAGCATCTCCGAGCTGCCGCAGAGCATCAGCCGATCGTGCGCGGGGTCGAGCGCGGGCAGCGCCAGATCGGCGAAGATGCGGCCGGACTCGATGAGCGCGGTGATCCGGCCCTCGGTCTTGAACGCCTCGCGGGTGACGGACGGGTAATAGCGGAGCTTGGGCCGCACGATCTCGCCGAGCAGCTCGTCCGCCGCGAGCTCGTGCTCGAGGTAGCGCGCGTACGCGAGATCCTGCGCGCGGCGGCACGTGTGCGTGATGACCACGCGCTCGAAGCGCTCGTACGTCTCGGGGTCCTTGACGACGCTGAGGAACGGCGCCAGGCCGGTCCCGGTCGCCAGGAGCCACAGGGTCCGGCCCGGCCGCAGGTTGCCGATCGTGAGCGTGCCCGTCGCGCGCTTGCCGACGAGGATCGTCTCGCCGACGGCAATGTGCTGCAGGCGCGAGGTCAGCGGGCCGTTCGGCACCTTGATCGAGAAGAACTCGAGCGTCTCCTCGTGGTTTGCGCTCGCGAGGGAGTACGCGCGGACGAGCGGCTTGCCCGCGACCACGAGCCCCATCATGCAGAATTGCCCGTTCGCGAAGCGGAAGCTCGGCGAGCGGGTGGTCTTGAGCGTGAAGAGCTTGTCCGTCCAGTGGTGGACCTCGAGCACCGTCTCTTCTGTGTAGCCGGGTACCATGTCGTTCATCCTTGTCGGTGCGGAAGCATCGCGGCGTGGTGGTTCGAAAGAGCGCGCTCCCCGATCACGACAGCGGGGCGGCGCCGCGGCGCGCGAGGGCGCCGAGCTCTACCGCAAGGTCGTCTTCCATGAGTTCGATGCTTCACATAGCAATCATGCAAATGATAATCAAGATCATCATTGGCCCATGGCGCCGTCGTCGGTGGCTCCGCAGAGCGTCGCCGCGTTGTCGTGGCACGACCTCGTAGCGCTTCGTCCTCTAGGGGCGAGGGGGCTCGTTGACGATGCCCGTGGAGCCGCTGGCCATACGGCGCGGAGGCCGTCCGCCGGGCGAGGCGCGCCAGCGGGCCGGGCGGGGCGCTCATGGGGGCCGGGCGGGCCAGGAGCGCTGCGCCGCGCGGCGTCTCTGTGCGCACGCGGTCGCTCGCGCTAAGGACCGGGCCGATGCGCGCTCCTCGCCCCCTCTCCACGCTCGCCCGGCTCGCCGGCGCCGCCGCCCTGGCCCTCGCGCTCGGCGCGTGCGGCGCGGTCACCGCGCCCGGCGCGAAAGACCCCATCGCCTCGCTCCGTGACGCCGGCGCGCATTCGACCGACGGCGAGATCGTCGGCCGCTGGCTCCTCGGAGAGCTCCTGGTCCCGGGCGGCACGCCCGCCGGCGCCAGGGAGGCGCGCAAGCGCCTGGAGGGGATCGGCGCGAACTCGGGCGCGAAATCGATGCTCGCGTCGCTCGGGCGCGCGATCGACGACCAGGGGCACGGCCGCAACGCGCGCGCGGCCGCGGCCTACCTCGATGCGCTGGACGCCGCCCGGGTGAGCGCGCACCCCGACGCCCCCCTCGTGGGCTGGTTCGCCGCGAATCGCCTGCTCGGCCTGCGATCGAGCGTCGCGGGCCTCTGGAAGAAGTCCCGCGAGGTCGTCCTGCGCGCCATCGACCACCCGGGCAAGCTGGGCTGGCGCGCGCGCGGAGAGCTCGTCGAATGGTGGAGCCTCGACGGGCTGCCCGACGAGGCCGCCGCGGCGCGCCCGGCCGGCGCCGCCGGGACCACCGCCGACGCCACGCCGCTCATCGATCTCGCGGCGCGCCGCTACGGGTGCATCGAGAGCGCCCGCTTCGCCGGCCCGTTCGGCCACCTGGCGGCGAGCGATTACCGCGTCCACCACGAGGCGGAGCGCGCCGGCCCCTGGCCGCCCGTGTTCACGCGCGATCCCCAGCGCAGAGGCCCGCCGCGCGTGCTCGGCGCCGAGCGCCGCGGCTGCCAGCTCTCCGCCGTCGCGCCGGAGGGGCCCGGCGAGGGCGGGGCCGCGGGAGGCATCTTCTACGTCGAGACCTTCGTCGACCTGCCCGCCGAGCGCGAGATGCTCATCGCCGTCCAGGGGGCCTACGCGATCCTCGTCGACGACGTCGAGGTGCTGACGCGCGACACGAAGCAGTGGGGGATCTGGCCCCGCTTCGGCGTCCGCCTGCGCCTCGGCCCCGGCCGGCACCGCATCGTCGCCCGCGTCGGGGGCCGCGACACCTCCATCCGCCTGCTCGCGCCCGACGGCACGCCCCTCGGCGTGGCCACGTCCGCCGATCCGACGCCGCCCTATTCGCTCGTCCCGCCCGAGGTCCTGCCGGATCCCAACCCCATCGAGCCGTTCCTCACGGCGCTCGGCGTGCCGCCGCAGCCCGCGCCGAAGGTGGCGCGCGCGCTCGGCCTGCGCGGCGCGCCCCGCGCCGAGCGCGACGTGGGCGACCCGATCGCCCGGTACCTCGCCGCGACCATCGCGCACCTCGAGGGCCAGGACGACGTGAGCGCCGTGCTGATCGAGCCGCTCGTGGCCGATCCGGCGCGCGCCACCGGCCCCGCGCTCGCGGCCCAGGCGGTCTTCCTCGAGAAGGACCCGATCTTCCCGGCGTCCGACGGGCAAGACCTCGTGAAGGACGTGCGCGCGCGCGCCGCGGAGAAGGACCCGGAGCTCTGGTACCCCCGCCTCTGGCTCGCGCTCGAGGAGGCCGACAAGGTCGGCCTGTCCGAGATGACCCGCACGATCGAGGCCCTCGCCGACCGCTTCCGGGAGGTGCCCGATCTCCTGAAGACGCTCGCCGGGATGTACTCGCGGCTCGGCTGGCGCGTCGAGCACGTCCGCACCGTGAAGGAGGCCGCCGCGCGCTTCCCGGACGACGTCGAGGTGCTGGGCGCGCTCCTCCGGATCCACGACGGCGACGGGCACATCGCGCAGGCCGACGCCGTCGCCGCGCGCATCCGGGAGCTCGACCCCGACGCGGAGATCGAGCTGGAGAGGGCGATCGATCGCCGCGACTACGCGGCGGCGATCAAGGAGCTCCAGCGCCTCGGCTCCGCCCGCAAGGACCGCAAGGACATCGCCGCGCGCATCGCCGACCTCCTGACGCGCGCCGGCAAGCGCGCCGAGTCGTTCGAGCAGCTCGAGCGCGCGCTCGCGAAGGCGCCGGACGACGCCGACGCGCGCCTCGCGCTCGCGGACGCGCGGTTCGCGCGGGGAGAGCGCGACGCGCTGCAGAAGGCGCTCATCGAGGCGATCCGCACCGGCGCCGACACCTCGGGCCTGCGCGACGCGATCGAGCTGCTCGACGGCACGACGGAGCTCAGCCCGTACCGGCTGGACTCGAAGAAGGTGATCGCCGAGCACGAGGCCTCGGGCGAGGTCATGCCGGGCACGGCGGCGCGCGTGCTCGACTATGCGGCCATGTGGGTCCACGAGGACGGCTCGGCGCGGATGCTCCAGCACGAGATCATCCGGATCCAGTCGCGGGAGGCCATCCAGGAGCACGCCGAGCAGCGCGTGCCCGAGGGGCTCGTGCTGAAGCTCCGCACGGTCAAGCGCGACGGGTCGATCCACGAGCCGGAGTTCGTCGAGGGCAAGCCGACCGTGACGATGCCCCACCTCGAGGTGGGCGACTACATCGAGGTGGAGAACCTGTTCGTGCTGCGCGGCGACGGGCAGGGGGGCCTCACGTTCCAGGGGCCGCGCTGGTTCTTCCGCGAGGAGAAGGTCCCCTACTGGCGGAGCGAGTTCATCGTCGTGTCGCCGAAGAGCCGGCCGCTCGACGTGGAGGCCTCCGGCCCCGTCCCGGCGCCGGAGATCGTCGAGTCCGGCGCGCTCGTCACCCGCCGCTACCGGGTCGACAAGAGCCCCGCGCTCCCGGAGGAGCCGGCGAGCGCGCCGATCTCGGAGTTCCTGCCGAACATCCGCATCGGCTGGGGCATCCGCCTGGACAGCACGATCGCGCGCATGGTCGACGCGGCCGCCGACGAGACGCCGCGCGATCCGCGGCTCGTGCGCATCGCGCAGGCAATCGCACGTTCGCCGCGCTCGCCGGACGCGGGCGGCGGCGGGCAGGGGAAGGCCGCCGGGGCCGCGCAGGACGCGCGCGGCGAGGGCGGGGGAGCGGCGCCGTCGAAGGACGAGCAGGCGCGCCGGATCTACCGGTGGGTGCTCGCCAACGTGGAGCCGGGGCGCGAGGACGACGGCCGCCGCGTCGTCATCGGCAAGAGCGGCAACCGGACCGAGGCGTTCCTCTACCTGTGCCGCCTGGTCGGCATCGACGCCGGCTACGGCGTCGTGAGCGACCGGCTCACCGCGCCGCCGCGCGGGCCCATGAGCGAGGCCGAGACGTTCAACGCGCTCGCCGTCCGCCTCGACACCGGGGAGAAGCCCGGCGCGGGCGCGGTCCGCTGGATGTTCGTGCGCGACAAGTTCGCGCCGTACGGCTACCTGCCGAGCTCCCTCCGCGGGCAGCCGGCGATCGTGCTGAAGCCCGGGACGCCGCGCGAGGTGACGCCCTCGTCCGGCGCGCACGACGGCGTGGTCACGGAGGGCGTCGTCGAGGTGGCGAGGGACGGCTCGGCGTCGCTGGCGATCGAGCAGCGCTACGAGGGCAAGCTGGCGATCGCGCTGCGCTCGGCGCTGGAGTCGCTCCCCGACGCCCAGCTCAGGGACGCCGTCGAGTCGCGCCTCCTGCCGCAGATGGTGCCGGGGGCGCGGCTCCAGGAGATCGAGATCAAGGAGCTGACCGAGATCGACCGGCCGCTCACGCTGAAGATGAAGATCGCCGCCGCGAGCTTCGCGCGCGCGCAGGGAGGGGAGCTGGTCATCACGCCGCCCTTCGGCGTGCGCGTGGCCAGCCTCGCCAGCCTGCCGGTCCGGGAGACGCCGCTCTACCTGTCGGAGCAGATCGCGACGCGCTCGGAGGTGCGGCTCCGCGTCAAGCTCCCTGCGGGCGCGCGCGTGGTCACGAAGCTCGCTCCGTCGAAGACGGACGACGAGGGGCGCGCCGTGCGGGTGAACGATCGCGTGGACGGGGGCGCGCTGGTCCTCGATCGCTTCCTCGATCTGCCCGCGGGCCGCGTGCAGCCCGATGCCTATGCGAAGTTCCAGCAGTTCGCCCGCGCGGCGGACAGCGCGCTCGACCGGGACATCGTCGTGCAGCTCGACCGCGACGGACGCTGAGCGCGGCGCTCCGCTCACCCCGCGCCGGGCCTCGGTTGCAGGGGATTCCTGTGTGTCAACCCACGCGGGATGGATTACTCTTTTGTTCCCTACCGTGAGCGATCTGGATTCCCAGTACGCGCAGGATGCTGGCCGCCAGCCCACGGATCCCGTGAAGGCGCGGGTGGCGCGCGCCTTCCGGCTCTCCTCGCTGTTCGCGCAGGTGGATCGCGAGGTGCGGGAGGCGATCACGGACGCCGCGGTGCTCGAGGTGGTGGCGTCCGACGCGGCGATCTTCGAGCAGGGGGCCCCCGCGGACACGCTCGTGGTGCTCGGCCGGGGGCGCGCGCGCGTCGAGCGCGTCAACGAGGCGGGGGCCGCGTTCCCGCTCAGCTACCGCGGTACGGGGGACGTGCTCGGCGAGTCGTGCCTCGGCGGGCTGGAGACGCGGACGGAGCGGGCGATCGCGATGGATGAGGCCGAGGTGGTCCGGGTGCCGCTCGCGCTCGTCCGCGAGCTCTGCGCCCAGCACCCGGGGCTCGGGGGCGCGGTGTTCGCGCTGCTGGTCGCGCGGCAGCGGGAGACCGAGGACCGGATCGAGTCGATGCTGTTCAAGAACGTGGGAGGGCGCCTCGCCGAGTTCCTCCTGCACGCGGCGGAGCGGTGGGGCGTGCCGACGCCGCGGGGGACGCTGATCTCGGCGCCGATCACGCACGCGGAGATCGCCCAGGTGATCGGGTCGACGCGCGAGACGGTGACGCTGACGCTCGGGGCGTTCCGGAAGGAGGGCGTGCTCGACGCGGCGGGGCGGCGGCTCATCGTGAAGGACCGCGAGGCGCTCGCCCGGAAGCGCTAGCGGCGGCGTCAGCCTGCCGCGGCGCGCGGCTGCTCCTGGAGCGTGGTGCGCAGCTTGTCCAGCGCGCGCGAGAGGCGGGATTTGACGGTGCCCACCGGCACCGCGAGGCGCTCGCCGATCTCCACGAGGGAGAGCCCCTCGAAATAGGCGAGCTCGAGCACCGTGCGCTGGTCCTCCTGGAGCGCGGCCACGACGCGCCTCACGCGGGCGCAGTCGGAGCCGAGCGCCGGGTGGACGCGCATGCCCGGGAGCACGGCGCTCATCGCCTCCGGCTCGGACAGCGCGTGGAGGGCGCGCCGGGCGTCGTCCGGCGCGACGTCGATGAGGGCGGCGAGGCGCGGCGCCATCGGGTGAACCGCTCCCGGCGATCCACCGAGGCGAAGAGCCGCGCGCGCAGGCGGCCCTTCGGCGGGACCGGCGGCAGCGCGAGGGCGACGGCCGCGACGGCGGCCTCCGCGTGGGCGAGCCGGCGCGCGCAGTCGCCGGAGGCGCCGAGGTGCGCTTCGACCTCGGCGTCGCGCGCCCATCCCGCGCGGGCGAGGAGCGCGTCCTCCAACGGATCATCGAGGTGTCCAGCGAGCATCATCGGCTCCGCTCCTTCGAGGCGGGGTTGTGCCCCTGGACGAGTACGCGGGGGAAGGGCGAGCGGTTCCAGTGGACGTGGCGGGGCGCCCCGGACACGCGCCTGTCACGTCCGAGGAGTCGACGCGCTCGGCGCCGGCGCGCGCGCCGTTCCCAGTTGACGTGGCGCTCGAAGCGTCGATACGCCTTCGCGAGTCGACCCCGCAGGAAAGGACCGCCCATGCCGAAGCTCAGCTC